>CARBES010000008.1 GCA_948944455.1 uncultured Candidatus Saccharibacteria bacterium
AGCAGCTCATTCGTAACGAGCAGGTCGCTGGTTCGATCCCAGTCAACGGCTCCATTCCGAGCCAAAATCGGCTCTTTTTTGTTGGAAGTTTTGGAGAGTTTTGAGGATGTTGGCGTCGAAATTGTTTTGGCGCCAGTTATACTTTTGAAAAATTCCGAGGTCATTGGCCGCGGATGGGTGGCTAATCTTTATCGATGGAGAGATCGTTGTAACGGTAGTGAGGAATGGTTCTCTGGCGGATGCGGCGGCGATTGACGCGGCCGTTTTTGTCGACGAGGAAGTTACGGTAGAAGAAAAACTTGGTCGTGGCGAGCTGGTAGAGTGTAGAGGTGATGGAGCCGATGCAGTTACAGAAAGGCGTGGGGAGGAACGAGCAACAGAGACGGAGCGAGCGGGCGATGATACGGTTAACGGTAGTATTGGCGGCAGACCAGTTGAGTTGGAGAAAAGAGGTGTAAAGATAATAGGCTGGACAAAGCAAAAAGTCCAGGAACTCAAAGCCTAGAAAGACTAAAGTTAGTGGAAGGTTGAGCGGATAGAATTGGCAAAGTCCGAAGAACATGACTAAACTAGAAATATATAGAACAGAAAGTAAAGCATAAGCATTGCGGAGGGATTTTTTGTAGTTAAATTTTTTCTGGCTAACGTTAACTTTGGCGAGAATAGTGACTGATTCAAGGGCATCCCATTGAGTATCGGTAATAAGCGAGACAAAAGTAATAGCGAGACCATATTCGGCACCAAATTCGAGGGCATTACTAAGGCCAAAAAGGAAAGTTAGAAAACCGAAGAAGTAGCTGGCAAGGCTTGAGGAGTCGTATTTGAGGCAATGTAGAAAATTGAGGCGGAAGCGAAACCGGTTACAGTTACGTAGAAAAACGTAGAGAGTGAAAATGCTCATAATGATACTGGTTACGGTAACAATAGTAATAGAATCACGCACGAGGAGTGCAGTGCCAATCAGAATGCTAAAATTCAAGAGACTGAATATAATTGAGTAGCGATTAGCTCGGTTGTTTTGGTTTTCGTAGTAGAGTTTATCAAGCACGAAAGTGAAGATTGTTTGAAGCGCAAGAATGATGACAGCATATATAGCGAAAGTGTGGTAAACGCTGGCATCCATATTCATAAAGTTGATAAAAGAATCAATATGAAGGATTGTAAAACCATAAACAAGCATAGCAATAATACTACCAAGTACAAGACCGGACATGGCTGCATCTTGATTCTTATCACGGTTTTTACTAATATTGGCACCAATTGAGAAAGGAGAGCGGATGATGCCGCAGATGTATTGTAAAGGATAGGTAATTGTGAAAGCGCTAATCAGATTTTTATCAATAAGCAAGCTTAAACAAAACCATGACAAAATTGGCGTCAAGGAAAGGAGAGCTTGGTCAAAACTGATTTTAAGTAGACGTCGCATAAAGTTGAGCTTGGTTTTGCATTAGATAATATATCTTTCTCCGCCAGTGCGAATCTAGAAATATTAGTGATTCCTCAAATGAATTTTAGTTTTGGTAATTGATTTGTTCTGCGTTGATGATAGGAGTATGGAAGAGTTCGGTAGAATCGAGATCAGTGTTAGCGAGACTATAAGAGGTAATTTGATGATTTTTGTAGGTTGTGTAGTAGAAAGATCCAGTACCTAGATCATAGCAGTCCGAGTAAATAGTGAATTCGTAGCGGCCGTCTCCGAGGTCGCAACAGCCATGTTGCTGATCAACGGAGTGAAGGATATGGAAGAACTGATTTACGCTAGAGATTTCGTCGCTCTCGGAAAGGGAATTGAGTTTGGTAAAAGCGGCTTTTGCAAAGCGAGATTCGGAGGAGAGGTCACCTGGAAGACCAATCGCACCCATACCACGGCTATAGACTGGAAGATTAAGGTTTGGGGCAAGGTTATTGACTGGAGCTTTGGCGGAGAGATGTTGATAGTTGCTGAGTTGAAGAAGCATTTTGTCGAATGGTGGATTATTAGTGAGAATACCGACAGGATTGTCATAGACGTTTAGACCATTAGCCATGGATTCAACGGTGATAGCAGCGCCAGTTGCGTCAGCGAAGATCCAGTGGAGACCAGTAGCGGGGAGCTGTTCGCTGAAATTAAGATTGCGGAAGTTCATTTTTGCGAGGAGAGTTTTAGCCTCATCAATGTTAGCACACTGACCAAGAATCCAGTTAAGAAATTCAAATTGAGCAACATTGTCTTTACCATCAACATGATCATTATAGACAGCATTGCCAGAAAAGTTGAGGCCGGCACCCCCAAGGCCTTTCTCGTTGATACCGTCATAGAGCAGAGGATAGTTTTCCGAGACGCAGGCGATCCCGATTATTGCGTAGTGCGTATCCAGATTATTAACTTCACGAAATTCGAAAGGGAAGTTGCGTGGGATAATGGTGACTTCCTCGTTGTAAGAGATATCATAATCAAAGTTGCGTCCGAAGTAGGTGTTTTTTGTTACATAAGTAGCCGCAGTGCACATGTTGGTTTTTCCTGTTTAGTGTTTTTTAGAAGTTATTATGGTTATTATAGCATAAATTGGGAAAAATAATAGTTAAAACTCTAACGTTATCAGCCTACTCCTAATACGAATTGTTTATCCTACGGCTGTAAAGGTAATGGATAGATGTATTTCTTGATAAAGTTAATAATTTATGATAAAATTATAGTAAGGCTCCGTATTTTGTTATTAAATACGGAGACCCTGCATTCTTAAAATCAGAAAGAAGGTGCACTAATACCTAAGTTTCTCCATTAATATTCATATCTCTATATTCTACTTTTTATTTTCAGATATTATCCAAAAAAGACCAAAGGAGGAAGAAAAACCATGAAACAACTTGTTTCTCGTATCTCTACAGGTTTCCTGGTGGCTATAATAGCTATTGGAGTATTTGCAACCACAGCCTTTGCGGCTGAGATTGATTCTGGCGATTTGGCAAAAGACCGTCCCAAAATAGATAAAGTACCGAAGGTACGCAAAGAATGCCACTATTCAACTTCACCTCAGGTTTCTAACGATGGAGTGATCGATTATTCTGCTAGCCGTGTATTGTTTGCTGAAGAAAATCGACCCAACTACGCCGTGTTTAATTCGGTAATTGACAACGCAATTTATGGTGACGAACGTAAATTCATGCGTATTACCGACCTCACCACTGACCAGACGTATCGAGAGGGCATTATTGAGCTAGTGCCGGATCGGCAGTATCGAGTAGAAGTCTTCTATCGGAATGACGCGGCCTCTATACAGGAAAATTCTACAGAAGTTGCTAGGAATGCCGATGAGACAACTTTGCTCGTCACTATGCCTTCTAAGTTAGAGGTAGGTACAACTGGGCGTTTTACTGCAATTATTTCTGCCGAGAGCACTACGCCACGAACGGTTTCGGCTGGGCTCAGTCTGACCTCAAGCCGTAGTCTTTATCTGGAATATGTTGATGGCTCGGCTGTCTGGCAAAAGAATAGTAGCGACGGAATTGAGATTATCGAGTATGAAAGACTTTCTAGTGATGGTGTTTCTATGGGTTCCATCGGTAGTGGGGAATATGGTACGATTAGTTTTGTTATTTACACTACTAATGTTTATGATCCTTCTGCTGGGCTTAACCTACTAGCTTTTATAATGGGTGTGGCGGTGATTGTAGCACTAGCGTTCGGCTTGATTGCTGCATAAGATAGTATTTCTGGGCTGGCCAATTTTGTAGGGTATTCTGATTATATAGCACTGCTACGCATTGATATCGGACTTCGGTAAAGCACTAGTTGGGGGAACCTGCAGTGTTTAATGGTGTCGTAGGGGCTCTGCCCGAATTAGTCTCGTTCGAGGAGTTTGAGTATTGGCGTGCTTCAAACACTAAGGATGAACCTTCCTGGATTGATTTTTGCAACTTTTAGGGGTGCTCTACGTAGAGTGCTCCTTTTTTATTTGTGAAAATACTAAGACAAAGTTTTAACCTGCATTTATTTTTCTTGATTACTCTATGGCTAGACAACGGAGGGAGAAGCCGAAGTAGCGTAGATAATTATTGCTGGGATCAACACCGTAATCATTGAAGAATAGATTTTTCGAGGCATCGATTGCACTACCATAAGATTCACGATAGTATGCTACAGCGACTGAGTCTCCAATAATTGTGTAATGTGGATGTAGCAGCCCGCTGCGGACGAAGAAAAGCATGTCGTCCGCAGCGGGTATGTTAATAAATCTAGTGGACGCACTAATCGTGTAGCTCTCAATACCGACGTATGGTCATCATTAGCAAGTATTGATGAAAGCAAAGCATATGAGCTGTATTTTGATACCAATATGCACCTGAGCTACGATTGGAAGAATGGTGGTGCCTCCCTCCGTTGTCTAGCCATAGAGTAATATCAAGGAGAGGATGAAGAAAGGGAATTGGCTGCGGTTTTAAAGATGAGGAAGCTAGGGGTGATATTGATATTGGCTGAGATCGACATGGAAATCTATAACTTCTATACCGTCAGCTTCGAGGCGACGTTGCTGTTCTTCTGGCCCATCAATAGTGAAGTTAGGCGCGAGTCGACCTTTACTATTAACGACACGAAAACAAGGGGTATAATCTGGGTCAGGATTATGATGAAGGATATTTCCAACGGCGCGAGCAAGATGAGGATTGCCAAGATGGGTAGCAATCTGACCATAAGTAACGACTTTACCGGAGGGAATAGAGCGGAGAAAGGCGTAGACTTCTTTGGCGAGCGAGGAAGAACTGGGCATAGTTATTCAGTATAAGGTTTAAAATCAAAGTCGAATCCGACGTATTTGGAGAACTTGGTGTTGAGGTGGGATTTGATAGCGCTGTCAATTTTGCGAGAAATAGTCGTGATACGCTCGGTGGTTGGTTCTTCCTTGTCGTTATCAGAAGGGACTGAGACAAGTGGCACAACGTAACGGATTTTGCCTTTAACGCTGGTACAATAGCAGTTTTTCTTGGCAGTAGCGCCAGTATAGATGTTGGTAGCGCGTTGATATTGGCGGAAAGCTTCGCTCAGTGTACGATCGCCGCAGCTTAAAATCCAATCAATAATTTCGCGTTCGCTCATGACGAAGAGGTCATCGGAGCTGAGGTAGCCACTGTTGATCATAGATTTTAAGATATCAGCCGTAAACTGAATAATGAGGCGTGATTTGTCGCTGTTGTAGATTGCGAATTGTGGTAGGGTAGTTTGGACGAAATCAATACAAGTGTCGGCATCTTTAAAACCGAGCTCGTCGAGACCACTTTCGTTCTTAAGAATAGTAAGATTATTATAATATTCTTTAACCTTGGATAACTCAAGCGTGCCAAAGAGGAAAAGACCATTACTGAAGGTATACTCAAGACGATCAGCGGCAAGACCGGGTGCTTCATTATCGGCGATAGGGTAGACGTGATAATCGGAAACTTCACTAGCAAGGATGCCGTCACGCTTGAGTTGACGAGTGATAGCGCGAGAGTTGCGAATGATTTCGGCGGTATGTTCCTCAAGAGATTCTTGACGTTCGGAGTCTTCATTCATGTAATCGATCGCATGTTTGAAGGCTGGAGAGGCAATATCATGAAAAAGACCGGCGAGGGTTTGGATCTTGTCGTGGGTAAAATTCCAGATGATGAGAGCAACAGCGATACTATGTTGAAAGACTGAGTTGAATCCAGTGAGGTTGTAGAGGGCATTATAGTCGATATTGACCATACTGACAGTACTAAGGCGTTGCATTTCAGGAGTAGCGATATATTTCAGAAGCCAAGATGGAAATTCGTCAGAGAGAATATTGAGATATTCGCGAACTTCAGGTGTAAGGCTTTTAAGACATTTTTTCTTGCAAGTGAGGATATCAATATTTTTACTACCAAAGCCGAAGAAGCCATGACGTTCGGATTGTGGGAGGGAAACTGGTGCGATAGTGCCAGGAGTGGCTGATGTGGTGGGGAGTGGATCGGGTTCAGGAACGGAGGCATCCTCAGAGTTATCGCTAGATGGAGTAGAAGACTTTGGGGTATCGTCGGGGACTGGAACCGTAGCTTTTTTGCCAGTTGGACGCCGATAAACCTTAATCCAATCTTGGTCAAGCCAGAACTTAACCTCGTCATAGCAGTTCTGCTCTTTGGATGGCATTTTAAGGATTTGGATATCAACTTTGCGGCCACGATTGAGATTGCCAATGACAGTATAAGTGAGTTCAGCGATAGCGCCAGGCCCAATGTAGCCTTCGATGCCGTTTTTGTCCTCGTTCATAAGGAAGAAAGTGTCAGTTTGATCGAGATGTTTGTAGTATTGCTGATAGACTTTCGTTAAACGATCGGCACAAGTAGCCTCGCCTTGGCGAATTAGACGTCCGAGCGGAAGCCCTGGAGCTGGCGGAGTTTCGGCGAGAGGATCTTCATTTTCAAAAATCGGGCGTGGCCAGTCGATGACCTCATAACCGCGTCCTTCAAAGTAGCCTCGCCAATAGAGCGCGCGCTCGTAAAGCTTAGAGCTACCAGAAATAACTAGCTTTCTCATAGACAAATCTCCGAACAGGTTGTGTTGTAGGACATTAACTCTCCTCTCTCCTTTGATTAGGTATTATACGCTAAGAATAAAAATTTGACTAGACCCCTTATAAGTGTTAGCGTAATGAAAAGCTAGGTTGGGCGTTGATGTGAACGTTGAGATGGGGTATAATATGAAAAATGGTCATGACGAAAACGAAAGAAGAAAAAACGGAACGGCCGAGCTTAGTTTCGACTTGGAAGGAAGTTTCACGCAAGCAGAAGGGCTTGGTGATAGCGATGGGTATAGTGGTACTGATGAGTATCGCGCTGTTGGTGTTTTCATTTACGGCTTTGCGTCCACAGAATACGGTCGTAATTGTAGGGTACGGAGATGTATATGGTGAAATAGCGGGGATTAGCGGAGGCTATCGACGTGATAGTTGGGTGAATATGTTAGCATTCCCGATTTTAGCGGTCGTATATGGAGTTGTGCATAATTTATTAGTTTTGAGAGTGTATCGACGATACGGCAAAGACACGGCGTTAATGGTGGCGGTGGCGACTATGTTGTTGATAGTGGGGACGTTCGTAATATTACTACGATTGCTAGGAGAGTGGTAATCAACAGATGAGCCAGCCAGAAATTCCGCTTGGAAAGCGTAAACCGTTATATCGCTTTTTGGAGATTTTGCCAGGAGCGTTGAGTTATGGGGCGGTGATTTTGCTGTTTGTACTGTCATGGATCAGCCCACTTTTAGGGGCATTATATATGCTGGTGGTGATCGCGGTGACTTTAGTTAAGGCGGTGGCGACGGCATTTCGGACGATTCAGGGATATAAAGTAATGAAGCGGGCGGAAAGGGTGGACTGGAGTAAGCGTCTTGGAGATTTGGAGAACCCACATGATGCCTTTGAGCGATTACGAGATCGAGACGACGGCAGTTATGATTTTGCTGAACATGTGCAGAATCTCAGGATGTTGTCAGCGGTAGAGGGAAAATCGGAGCCTAAGCCGCATAACGTTTATCATGCCGTGATTATGACGGCGTATAATGAGGGTTTGCCGACTTTGGTGCCGTCGATCGAGGCGGTGCGTGATACGACTTTTCCGAATGAGCGAATTATTTTTGTCTTAGCCTATGAGGAACGAGGCGGGGAAGCGATGGAACAAACGGCGCTAGAGTTGCAAAAACAGTTTCGCGGTACATTTGGGAAGTTTATGCTCATTAAACATCCGGATAAGTTGAAAAATGAGATCGTTGGCAAGGGGCCGAACTTGACTTACGCGGGCGAAAAATTGGCGGAGTATGTCCAGAAACGGCGGATTCCGGCGGAAAATGTGATTGTCACTTCGCTTGATAGTGATAATCAGGTGCATCCGAAATATTTGGATTATGTCGCATATGAGTTTTTGGTGCGGCCGGATCGTCAACATTATAGCTATCAGCCAGTAGCAATGTTTACGAACAATATATGGGATGCGGCGGCGCCGATGCGGGTGATCGCGATGTCGAACTCGTTTTTTAATGTAATTTCAACGATGCGACCGCACCTTTTGAAGAATTTTGCTTCACATTCGCAGCCGCTCGCGGCGCTAATGGGAATGGATTTTTGGAGCAAGCGGACAATTGTGGAAGATGGGCACCAATATTGGCGATCTTTGTTTTATTTTGAAGGAAAATATGAGGTAGTCCCAATCCGGGTACCAATATATCAAGATGCGGTGATTTCGGAGACCTTTTTTGAGACGCTGAAAGCGCAGTTTATCCAGTTAAGAAGGTGGGATTATGGAGCGAGCGATGTGGCTTATGTGGGAAGTTATTTGTTCTCGAAGGATTGTAAAGTACCGTTTTGGAATTTGTTTCCAAAGTTCATGAGATTATTGGACGGACATGTGACATTAGCGATGATGGCGCCAATTGTGGCATTTGGGGGTTGGGTGCCGATGTTGATGAATCTGGGGTCTCGTGGGACGGTGGCTTTTAATTTGCCGAACGTAGTGGGGTGGATTCAGACGATTGCGATGATTGGGTTGATTATTACGGTGGTGATTTCTTTGCAGATGTTGCCGAAACGACCCGAGAAATATAAGAAACAGAAGTCGCTCCTTATGGTTTTGCAGTGGGTGTTGATGCCGGTGATTGCGATTGTTTACCAAAGTGCGGCGGCGTTTTATGCGCAGACGAGGTTGATGTTGGGGAAGTATATGGAAAAATTCGACGTAACTAAGAAAGTTGTAAAAGGTTAGCTTTCTTGGGAGTAGGCGGGGTCATAGAGGTTACGGGGAATGAGTGTCATTTCGAGATGGGCGCGGGAACGGTCGGGTGATAACTCGGCGGCGGAGATGTAGAAAAGACTGCCCCTATCAATAAGAAGCTCAGACTGTTCGGGATTGTAAGCGAGGTCACTAGAAAGGAGGCCAATGGTTTCACTAGCTTCTTTAGGGATGCGGCAAGTTATTTCGACATCGCAAGCGCGCCGAAATGGGTCATCAAAATCTTTACCAACGAAGCTTTTATCAGGTGATAAGGAAGTGCTTGTAAAGCCGGTTTCCAGGAAGAATTGACCTTCAAGATTGGTGAGGTCAGAAAGGGAATTGATATCGTAAGTGCGAAAGCTATCCATGTTGGTGCCACGGTGGGCTACGAGATCCACTCCGGGAGAGGGGATATGGGCGATAGCGTCGCTGATTTGATCAGCAGCTTGCCTAGCATCGGCAAGTTTATCGGGAGTTTGGCGCCCGAGGAGATTGTAATTCCATTGCCCGCGAGCAACTTGATTGATGACCTTGTAGCCGAAACCGGAGTAATTTTTGAGAGTAGTTTTATCTTCAGATGTGATAGTTGGGGTGATGAATTCTGAATAGGCAGCACTAAAGGCGCTAAGGTCAAGCGGATCAGAGAACTCATGAAAATCACGGCCAGCGGTATCAAGAAGGAAGTTTTTTATTTCGTTCATGCGACCTAATCGCTCGATTTCTTTGAGATAAAAGTGACAGGCTTGGTCTGGGCTGGTGGCGGGCAGATTAAGCTCGACGGTTTCTGGACTATCCTGAGATTTTTCTGGGTTCGAGTCGGGTTCTGATTCCGTCAAGTTTGTCGGCTGGAAAAGGTTATGGTTCATGCAGCTATTATAACATGCTCGGGGTTTATGAGGCCTTTTACATTGAGGTTTTTCGTGATGAGGCTTCATCCTCCCCTTAATTACTCTATGGCTAGACAACGGAGGGAGAGTGCCCAACGACGCTCGCTAGCAGCGCTAGAAGTTTCTACAGCGTCATTTCCCCAAAAAGCATACTGATACACTTTAGGGTATTCACTAGTTTCTAAACTGGTTGATGACCAGTCAACATGAACCGAACTGCCACCTTGCATGCCAAAATCACCGATATATCCGCTGCGGACGAAGAAACGGAAGCGAGAGGAAACAGAGGATTATGTCTTGCTACGCAAGCCATTTCACAGTCGTAGCGTTCAAAAAGTAAACAAGTTTCCTTTTTGTCCTACAGCCACTCCTGTGGGACGAACCTACGGTTCTTATCCTCTTTCCCAAGTAAAATAAGACCCTACTGGGCCTTCTTTTATTTGGCGGAAGCGAGAGGATTCGAACCTCCGAGACCCTTGCGAGCCTACACGCGTTCCAGGCGTGCTCCTTAAACCACTCGGACACACTTCCGTATGGGATTATTATAGCATAATTTTATGGAATTCGGAGCTTTTGCAAAAACTTTAGTATAGATTAAGTACAATCCTCGTAACTCGTTGACGAAGCAGATCATTGATAGGGCATGAAATAAATAATTAGATAGCTTGGATGCAAATATAAATGACGCCACTAACTATAATGGCGAGCGGGATAAAATTTAGTATGATAGAAGTAATTCCGATTATCCGATAATCCTTGCGGAACGTGTTTGAAGTGCGACGACACTTACGGAGTTGTACACAGGATGCGATAGCTGTGACGCTGGCAAGTGGAACTATGACATACAGGAGGAGAAGGCCGTAGACAAATGCGGCAGCACCAGCTGCACTGCCGGTGGGGTCATTTGTTTGTAGATGCGAGAAGAAATCTATTGTTATTAATATACAAACGAGATCGAAGAAAATACCAAGAACTAAGAAAACACCTAGTAAGTTTTGGTTTTTTAGAACTTGTTGCTCAGCTGAGCTTTGAGCTAGGCTTTGTACGGCGCGTGGTGTTGCTTGCTGAATGGCGAGAATATGATAGTAATTGATTTTGTTTTGGGCCTTGTTGCGGGCAATTAGTATACTAATAACGCCAAGAGGTAGACCTGCAACGAGGATGTTCGCGCTAACGAGTGTGGCAAGAATTGTTAGAGTAGTACAGGCGACCATCAGAAAAACATCAGATTTGCTATGGATATTGTAAAGTTTGCGACGGATAGAGTAACGGTAATAAACGGTAGCGGTAAGACAGATTGAGACACAAGATAGGAATATATTTATGTAGAATATGAGATCATTGTTAGTTGTAGATTTAGATTTGGCATAAGAAGACACGGCAACGAAGATTGTGGTACAAAGGAGAATATCGGTTATTGCAATACTGGTGAATGTGGGCGGCTTGAAAGTGTTAGTCTTTATGTCTCTCTGATTAAACATAATAGCTATATTGTAGCATATTAACTAATGTGAGTAGAAAAGGTAGATAACAATTATATCAACTTATGGTAAAATAAGGTCAAGAAGTGTGGGCAAATAAAGGTTGAGGGAAATATAGGAGGTGCCCAATGGTGAAAAATAAAAAAGCGGAGAAAAAATGTAAGTATATTTTTGTGACTGGCGGAGTTTTGTCGGGAGTAGGAAAGGGGATCACGGCGGCGTCGATAGGGGCGATTCTGAAAGCGAAAGGCTATAAGGTTTCGATTCAGAAATGCGATCCGTATCTAAACGTGGATGCAGGGTTGCTGAACCCGGTGGAACATGGAGAATGCTTCGTAACACATGATGGAAAAGAGACGGATTTGGATTTGGGACATTATGAAAGGTTTCTTGATTTCGAGACAAATAAATATTCGTCGGTGCTATCAGGCGCGCTATATAGGGAATTGATTGAAAAAGAACGCAATGGTGGTTTTCATGGTAAGACAGTGCAGATGATCCCGCATTTTACGGACCTAGTGCAGGAAAAGATTGCGATGGCGGGGCAGAGTAGTGATATTCATATTGTCGAAATTGGTGGGACGGTAGGGGATTACGAAGGATTGAGTTTTATCGAGGCGATTCGATTGTTTGCGAATCATGTTGGGCGGGAGAATTGTCTTTATGTGCATGTGGTATATGTGCCATGGATTAATACTTCAAAGGAGCTAAAGACGAAGCCAGCGCAGAACGCCTTGAAAGATTTGCGTGGGTTTGGGATTATCCCGGATGTAGTGGTATGTAGGACGGAAAAACCGGCGCCGCGTTCGATGTGCGAGAAGATTGCAGGGTTTTCGGGGATTCCGAGCGAGGCGGTTCTGAATTTGCCGGATATTGATTCGGTGTATGATGTGCCATTTAACGTACTGAAGTCTGGGGTGCTGGAGATCTTGAATAAATTTGTCGGCGACGATACGGAGCCGGACATGAGTCGTTGGCAAGAGTTTTCGCGACTCAGGGGGAAGCAATGGGCGAAGACGGTAAAGGTTGGTCTAGTTGCGAAATATGTGGGGAATGAAGACGCATATATCTGCGTAACAGAGGCGCTAAAAGCAGCAGCGGCGTGGAATAAAGTGAATTTGGAGATAGAATGGATCAATGCGGAAGAGGCAACGGATAAGGATTTTGCGGCGGTAGATGGGCTGGTGGTGCCAGGTGGTTTCGGCGCGCGCGGAGCAGAAGGAAAGATTCGGGCGGCGACTTATGCGCTAGAGCATAATAAACCTTATTTGGGGCTGTGTCTCGGGATGCAGATGGCGTGCGTAGCAGCGGCGCGTCGAGGCGGTATAAAAGCAGCGAATTCGGAAGAGTTTGGGGCTGGGGAGGGGAATAACGTGATTTATATCATGGAAGGTCAGAAGGGTAAAGAGGAAACCGGCGGTACCATGCGGCTAGGTGATTGTGCGGCGAAGCTAGCCAAAGGTAGCCGGACGGCAAAGGTGTATGGTGTAGAAAAGGTGACGGAACGGCATCGTCATCGCTATGAAGTGAATCAGAAATTTTTACCAGAAATTGAGAAAGGTGGGCTGGTGGTCTCAGGGACTTCACCGGATGGGGAACTGGTAGAGTTTGTCGAAGCGCCGGGAGCAAGATTCTTTGTAGCGACGCAGGCACACCCAGAATTAAAATCGCGACCGCTCAATGTACATCCATTATTCCTTGAGTTCGTGAAGAGTTTAAAATAGGACTCGGGCGGAGGGAATTGCCTCTATGTGTCTAGATATGATATAATTATCGTAATTATATCGATTAAGCTGGGAGAGCAAGAGATAATGAAGAAGTTGGGAAATTGGTTGTGGGGGATTGTGCTAATTGCGCTAGGAGTGATTTGGGGGGTCAATGCTCTAGGTGTTGCACATATTGACATCTTTTTCCCGGGTTGGTGGACACTGTTTATTATCGTGCCTTGTACGATTGGTTTGATCACAGATGATCACAAATGGGGGAATTTCATTGGGCTCTTGATTGGGGTATGTTTCTTGCTGGGCTGCCTAGATATCCTAGAGTTTGATATGGTCTGGAAATTATTCTTCCCGGTAGTTTTAGTGCTGATAGGGCTATCATTGATTTTTAAGAATACGTTTAAGAATCAAGCAGCGAAAAAAATAAAAGAGTTGAGCCGAGATAAAGAGGACGATGAGACGGAAGAGTACTGGGCGACTTTTGGCGAGCAGGATGTAGATTTCAATGGAAAAGAGTTCAGGGGGTGCAAAATCGATGCAGTGTTTGGTGGGGCAGATTTGGATTTGCGTGGGGCTGAGTTGAAAGGTGATGTGGTCGTGAAGGCTTCGAGTATATTTGGTGGGATTGTAATTTATACGCCGGACGATGCGAATGTTGAAGTAGTCTCTACGTCGATCTTTGGCGGCGTATCGGACAATCGCAAGAACGTTAACCGAAAGAAGAGTCCTAAAGAAGAAGATAAGAAGACTACGAAGAAGACCGATAATATCGGGAAGACGGTTTACGTTGACGCTACTTGTGTCTTTGGCGGGGTGGAGGTACGATGAGAAGCGCTCAGAGGGTAATTAAATACTTCGCATTAGCGCTTGCGGCGGTGTTGATTTTTGCGATTATTTCGGGGATTTTTAGTGTAATATCTTTGGCTGGGTTTGTGACGTGGGGCGGAGATGAACCGGCGGGAGACACGAGCGTTATCTGGACGGGGGAAGATAAAGAGAACGCATTGCAGCAGTTAGAAATCAGCGCGGGAGCAACAAACGTGCGAATTGTAGAAGTAGACAAGGCAGATAAGCCAGTACGGATTGAGAGTAATAGTGATTATATCGAAAGCTGGCAGGACGGTAATACTCTGAAGGTGATAGAGAAGTCGCATACTCATTGGCCATGGAGCGATAGGGCAGAAGTGGTAGTTTATATTAGGGCGGGAGTAAAATTTGACAAAGTTGATTTAATAATAAAAGCGGGAACTTTGAATATTGAGAAGCTTACGGCCGAGGAAGTGGAGCTGGAGCTCGGCGCAGGGAAGACGTACATTGGAGAGCTTAGGACGACGAGGCGTACAAGGATTGACGGTGGTGCTGGTGTAGTCGAAGTGAGGGGCGGAGAGTTGAGGAACTTGGATTTAGAACTCGGTGCCGGTAGAGCCGAAATCAGAGCGAGGATCTTGGGAGGTGGCAGGATTGATACCGGAGTGGGAAGGTTAGAGCTAGAACTGCTGGGGGAGGAGAGTGATTATAAAATGACGATTGACAAAGGTCTAGGTTCAGTGACCCTGAACGGTAGGAAGCTCGAAGATGGGGGAATTTACGGACAGGGTGAGAATTTATTAAAGATAGAATCAGGAGTTGGGGCGGTCGAAATAAAGACAGCCACAAATTAAAAAATGGACAAGATGAAAGAAGTTTTAAGCGGCGCAATCGCGGCGCTGTATAGTATAGAAATGACGCCGGAAATTACGGAAGCGCCGGCAGAGACGGGGGCGGATTACGCGACGAATGTGGCGATGAAACTGGCGAAGGTGGCACACAAGTCACCAATACAGATTGCAGAAGAACTAAAGTCGGAAGTAGAGAAGGGCGAAGTAGAGTGGACGCTCAGTGTGGCGGCGCCAGGGTTTATTAATATTCGGATGAAGGACGAGTATTTTGCGGAGGGGGCGAAGACTTTGGCGGATGGAGTAGCACTCGGAATCGAACATTATGCCGGGAAGACGGTGATTACAGAATTCTCTGACCCGAATCCGTTTAAGGTGCTACATGTAGGTCATTTCTATACATCCGTAGTCGGGGATGGAATTTCTCGGTTGCTGGAGCTCGCAGGGGCGAAGGTTATACGAGCGAACTTTGGTGGGGATGTAGGATTACACGTAGCGAAGACTATGTATGCGCTAGAAAAGAAAGATTGCGCATTGGACGAGCTAGAGATTGAGGATATTGCGAAATGCTACGTCGAAGGAACTCAGGCTTATGAAGAAGATGAAGCGGCGAAGGCGGAAATCACGGCGTTAAATAAAGAAATCTATCGAGTAAACGCGGAGGACGACCATGAGGGGGAGTTAGCGCAACTATATTGGCGCGGGCGTGAGTTGAGCTATGAATATTTTGAAGATTTTTATGCAAAAATCGGTGTAAAATTCGATAAGTATTATCCAGAATCGATGGTGGCGGGGAGAGGCTTGGCAGAAGTGCGTGGGCATATTGGTCCAGTATACGAGGAGAGCGAGGGGGCGATAGTATTCCGAGGCGAGAAGATGGGCTTGCATACGCGAGTGTTTATCAACCGAGAAGGTGTGCCAACCTATGAAGCTAAGGACGTCGGATTGATTTTTACGAAGTGGGACGATTGGCATTTTGATGAGTCGATCGTAGTGACAGGGAACGAACAGGCAGAATACATGAAAGTGGTGCTCGCGAGCGTAAATGAATATGCGCCAGAGCTCGTAGAACGGACACGACACTTGACACATGGTTTGGTGAAGTTGCCAGGTAACGTAAAAATGTCGTCGCGAAAAGGTAATTTCTTGAAGGCGATCGATGTACTAGAAATGATTCGTGAGATGCTTGGTGGCGAGAAAGCGGATGAGCGCGTGGTTTTGGCGGCGATTAAGTACGCTTTCTTGAAGTATAAGATGGGTGGAGATATTGTGTTTGACCCGCAAGAATCAGTTTCGACGAATGGTAACTCGGGTGTATATCTACTATATTCGGCGGTGCGAGCGAAAAAAATTTTGGCAAAAGCGGGCGCTGGTGGGGATGAAAGTGGCGATCTTAGTATATATGAGCGGAATTTGGATAAAAAACTAGTGGCTTATCAAGAGGTCATTGCTGAAGCAGTGGTAGAGAAAGTGCCTTATAAGGTTTGTAACTATCTATACGAATTAGCTCAGGAATTCTCACGGTTCTATGAGAATGTGAAGGTAGCCGGAAGCGAACGCGAAGGCGAACTGATGCAGGTTGTGCGGGCATATCTCAATGTGATGGAGCATGGGTTGGGATTGCTGGGTATAGAGATTCCAGACGAAATGTAAAGTGTGACGTGGGGTGGAACTCAGCTAGTATCCCAGCTATTTATCAAGACCATCCAGCATGGATAATATTCAAGCACATAAGAAACGTCTATTCTCACGAGTGGGCGTTTCTTTTATGGTCTTCGACCATAAATCCGGGCGCATTCTCGGAACTAAAAATGTTTCACATTTTTGTTTCTCTCGAATGCTACGGGTTTAGTCTTTCGTAATAACTAGGCACAGCCTTAAGCTTGCCGCCACTTCTGTTTATTTTTCTTCATCCTCCCTATGATTACTCTATATGGCTAGACAACGGAGGGAACGGCCATAATACATATTTTCGTCAATATATGCCGGAAAAACTGAAATATTGTTGGCGGCCAGGATGAATTTTCTGTGTAAGCCATCAGCGGCAGTTGATGTCTGAAGATCGACAACCCATCCAAAACGTCTTAAATAATCGTTAGTAACCAGGATATGTCCGCTGCGGACGACATACTTTTCTTCGTCCGCAGCGGGGCTGTCGACCGGGTTGGCTATATAAACCACGTTGCTATGGCGTACCACGAATGGTCGTCCAGTGCTAATCCTGATCAGTTACAAGCTGGCTACATGTCTATTTCTGGTACGATTGTCGCCCTCCCGAACAATGGCAATCTTTATCATGGTCGTTCCCTCCGTTGTCTAGCCATAGAGTAATATAAGGGAGGATGAAAGACGGGGAGGGTGACGATTTTGTAAGGTGGGATGGAGTCGACAAGAACAGATTATTAAGGTATAATCAAGTTCAGATATGAAAAAAGCGAATTTATTGTGGATTGATTTAGAGATGACGGGGCTAGATCCGGAGAAAGATCGGATTCTGGAATTGGCAGCAATCGCAACGGATTGGAGCTTAGAAGCAGTAGAGACGAAGGCAGGTGATAGGGCTGAGTTGACAGCGGTAGTAAAAGTGCCAGAGACGCTAATGAAGGAACGGATGGTGGGAGAGTTTTGGGAAAAGAATGCGGAAAGCCGAGACGAGTTGATCAAGCAAAATACGACTGGCAAGAGCGTAAAAGAGGTAGAAGATGAACTACTAGAGTTTATCGATAAGTATTTTGGCAGTGAGGTGATTTTAGCAGGGAATTCAATTCATCAGGATCGGAAGTTTATCGATCGAGAGTGGCCACGGGTGGCGGAGAGATTGCATTATCGGATGTTGGACGTGAGCGCTTGGAAGGTGGTATTTGAGGGAAAATGGAAAAAGAAGTTTATGAAGAAAGAAAATCACCGGGCGTTGGACGATATTTTGGGAAGTATTGACGAATTAAAGTGGTATTTAGGCATGATAAAGGAACAGAAATGATAGAAGTGGCGAAAATTAGCGGGATCGGTGAGTGGGTAACGAAAGAGCGAAAGAATGAGCATGAAACGGATATTTTGTATCTTGCTCCAAACGAGAAAGTTTTTCTTGTCATAAGGCCAAAGACGATTGAAGTGCGATGTGACGGGAAGTTGGGCCGAAAGTTACGAGAAGATTATGAGACCGTGATGGAAAGTCGATATTTTGGGCGAGGTGGGGTAGAAATTGTGCCGAGCGGACAGCTAGAGGAGGCAGAGCTGGAAGATTTAGTGCGGCTAAGCTATAATATGACACTGACGGAGGAATAAAAATGAGGATCAGAAAAAAGGAATTGCCGAATAGTGGTTTGATTGCGGCGGCGCTGGCAGTATTTTTAGTAACATCGTTTGCAGCAATTATCGTGAACAGTACTTTGCTGGGGCACGGATTCCACCTGGAATATTCAATTAGCAAATATGTTGGGTTAGAGACTTGGAGCGCAGTGCTATTTACGATTGGGAACCTTTTTGTGGCGGCATTTTTTGGTAAATATCTCTGGAAATTAGGTGAAGCTTGGGATATGCCAAGATTGTTTTATTATCTGATTGTGGTGATGGTGGCAGGGCTTCTGATGTTGTCGTTCTGCCCGTCGGGATATTGTGATTTTGATGGTAAAAAGAACCTGATTACTTGGTTGCATGAAGTTTCTTCACGGATGATGTTCATAGCAATGATGTCGGAGGCGGCATTGATTGCTTGTTGGAAGAAAGCAAGTCGTTTAGCACACGCGTTGTGTGTGGCATATGTGGTCTATGCGATCATTTGTATTGTTGGATACTTTACGAAGGGTGAGTGGTTTTTGACACTCTTGATGATCTACGAGTCGATGTATTTGGCGATGTTTATGATTATGTTGGCATTTTGCGGGATTAGAGATACCGAAGATACTCAGAAAATAGGGAATTAAGCGGATTTTTCCGGTTCTTTGGATTTTGCAGCGGCTTCGGCTTTGATATTGGCCTCGGCTTGAGCTTTGGCAGTGGCCTCAATGTGTTTCTGCTCGGTTTTGGCGGCTTCAGCGTCTTTGGCGCGGTTAAGTTTATTCATGGCGCGGACAATAACGAAGATTGTGAACGCGATAATAAGAAAGTTAACGACGTTTTGAAGAAAGTTACCATAGGCAATATGAGCAACGGTATTGGCGCCGAAGATATTAGGGACGTCGATTGCAAGTGTGGAAAAGTCGAGGCCACCAGCGAGGAGGCTAGTGATTGGCATGATGATGTCGTCAACGAGGGATTTTACGATAGCGGTGAAAGCGCCACCGACGGCGACACCGATAGCAAGGTCGATGACGCTGCCACGATTGATGAATTCGCGGAATTCTTTAAAGAAGGAGCTGTTTTTGAATTTTTGAAGAATAGGTTCGTTCATGATATATATTATAACATAAATAAGGAAAAGCTAATATATCCTCGGGTTAGTTGGTTTTAAACATTCTTCAACCAGGGTGAGCATTCTTATGTTCTCCCTAAGAAGCTTTACTATCATGCTTTTCGGGAAACGCTCACGCTCGCCCATCGTCATGGGGAGCTAGTTCGCTTCATCCGACTCCCGTCGTCGTCGGACATTCCCGACAAAGCAGATAGCTAAAGCTTCTTAGGGAGATTCTATTTAGCTTTTCCTTATTTCTCGTTGGTTTGTAATATTGCTAGCAATACATTCTTCTGCATAGCTTCTAGCACATTGTTCGCCAAACCTTCATCCTTCCTTGATTACTCTATGGCTAGACAACGGAGGGAGAAGGCATTAGCTCCGCCATAAAGATTTGTGATGTCTATCTTCTTATCTATCGATATATAGTATTGAGGTCTTCCAGTTGCTACCCAGCTGTTCGTATTATTGCCGCCACTGTGTAGTGGGTAATCGTTAGTTACGGATGTATAAGGGCTTACCCACCCGCTGCGGACGAAACCCGCTCCTAATTTTAAAAAAGTGGGAGCGCAAAAATACACTTTTCTTCGTCCGCAGCGGAGTTGTCAGCTTAGCAAATGCTATCCTAAATTGGCCAAGTTACGCTGGTTATGGCCAGGTATCAACAAGTGGTACGAGCCAACGTTACCTTGGTTTTTGGAATCTAATTGTAGGCCCAAATGAGCACTTTGGTTATCGAAATTTTTCTGGTTTCCCCCTCCGTTGTCTAGCCATATAGGGTAATCAAGGGAGAACGAAGGTTAAGCTAGTTACCGGGGCTGGAGTAATCTTGAAAACTCTGTTCAATGACGGCGAGATTGCTAATATAGCTCTCGAGGATAGCATTAAGGGTTTCGTTATCGTTACGCGAAGAGAGTTGGCTAACCATGGAGAGTAACAGAGATACCTGGAGATGAATCTGAGTAACATAAGTGCGGTCGAGTATGCCATTGAGTTTGGCATTCTCGAGGGAGAGATTGAGCGCATTGATGTTTTCGACTTCTTCGGCGGTGATTTGTTCGTTGGGCTGGAGGGCGTTTTTGCTAGAATCGGTGCTAGAGATATACGCAGATAGCTGGCTAGAGGCGCTAGTTAGTATTCCGGAAAGAGAGATACCGATAGCGCGAAGCTTGGAGGATTTGAGGGATTTATTGTAAGAGTTGATAGTGCTATCGAGGTTGGTGGTGCGGACATAAAGCTGCTTAACGAGATCGCTTGATTTGGTGGACTTGCCACCTAACATAGAACCGAAGCTGAGGATAAGGACAAAGAGTACTAGGCCGCCCAGGAGGATCTTGATGATGAGAGAAATAGGGGCACTAGAGGTGCGCTTGACTGGACGGTTCGACTGGGCGATATGGTTAAGATATTCGAGGTTATCCATAAGGATATTATAGCATAAATAAGGAAAAACTAACATCTATTCCTAGTTTTCTCTAAGGTAGCTATCATATTCTTCGGGACGCGCTTGACTCATCCCGTCGTTACGGGTGAGTCTTTGCTTCATCCGCTCCTCGTTAGTCGCGGAGATTCCCGAAAGAATAGATAGCAAAGGCCTTAGAGAAATTAGACATAAACTTTATACTTTTCCTTATTTCTCGCTGGTTGTTGGGTTATTATTATTCTTCATCCTCCCATTGATTACTCTATGGCTAGACAACGGAGGGAGGCACCCCAATGACGATAAAGGTTGGCAGAAGGTTTAAGGGTGGCTAGCTTATCATCCCAAAACCCTAAACGATATGCATAAGAAATACTGTTCGTGCTAGCAGCGGCGCTACTGTTGTTTAACCCAGAGTCCGATAATCTAGCGTCATTAGTACTATTAACTCCGCTGCGGACGAAGAAACTATTTCGAGTTTTATATAAAAGCACTAAAAGTAGCTGTGAAATGGAAAAGGCCCCACGCTGGCGTGGGGTCGGAATTCCCGCTAGGACAAGATAGTCTGGTTTTAAGCAGAATTGGTAAGTTGGAGGGGTTAGTCGAACTCGACAAATTCCGCTTTGTCACCTTTCATGAACCAGGTGAATTCGCCGGTGGTGGGGTAGTTGGTGAAGCCGGGGCGGATGTAACTTTTCCAGGAAGAGGCGACATGGCGAGGTGTCCAGTATTCACTGTCACCCAAAACCAAATAAAGATTGGCACTATCATCATATTCGCCGTAGAAAGACGATACTACCTTCATGTAGGCTATACCGTCAGACCTGGTGACGACGATGTAGGGACCACCGTATCCGGCGTCAATGACGTCATCGAGGATTTTCTCGGTCTCAATGACGGATGCTTTGCGCGAGAAGCGGTAGAGCGTACCATCTTCGATGGCGAGGCCGTGCAGATCGTTATAGATGCCGGGCTCGCGTTCTACCCAGACGAGGTTATAGAGGAGCCCGAAGGTGCCATCATCGTGCAGCTCAATGAGCTGGTGACGAGCATGGATTTTGTGCTCGTTGATAATGCAGATGGCGGGTTCGTCTTCGCTGGGACAGCTGATGTCGATTAGCTCGTCACCGTAACGGAGGCGATAATCGCCCCAAGATTGGATGAGCTCTTGGTCGCGATACTGGACGATGGAATCTTTGTCGATAAAGCAGATGAAAGTACTGTTAGCCTTGTAGAATTGATATATTTTGTAAGAGGTTTCTTCACCAAGAGCATCGAGCGGTAGGTCAGGATACTCGGCGGCAATGAGCTCATTCTTTTCGCGACGAGAGAGTTTGGGCGGTTCTTCGGGGATAGGGTTATTGGTGGTAGGGCTTTGAAGAGATGTGGCTTTTGATGGAACAGAAACAGTAGCTTTGGGGGACGAGGTGGAGAGGTGGTCGGAGGCGTCAAGGGTGGCTTCGCCGGAGATTGTGGTAGGTGCGGACGGGGCCTGCTGGGGAGCAGCACTCGGATTTGAGGCGGCGTCGACCGGTAGCAGCGTCAAACGTCCGATAGCAAAGGAAACGATACAGAGAGCGAGGATGATCACAAAGAACTTGATTTTACGCATAATTCCTCCTGTAATTTTAGTCCTATGGGGGTGTGAAAAGGTTCAAAATACCGTCGAGAGCCCCCGTGGACGGTATATCTTTACATTATAGCACAGATGATGATTTTTGTCAATAGGATCGGGAGATTTTTGGGGGTTAGAGTGTGGTATAATATAGATATGGATGACGCGAAAGAGGAGATTCGAGCGCGGCTGCCGGTGGAGGACGTGGTTGGGCAGTATATAGAGCTGAGGCGAGCAGGGCGGACTTTGAAGGGGAGATCACCTTGGGGTGTGGACAAAACACCGAGTTTTATGGTGTCGCCAGAAAAGGGAATCTGGCATGATTTTTCAGCAAACAAAGGGGGAGATATTTTCGCGTTTGTGATGGAAGTGGAGGGGATTTCTTTTCGAGAGGCACTTGAAAAACTGGCGGCGCAGGCGGGGGTGGAGCTAAAAAAATATAGCGGTGGCGATAGGCAAGTGGCAGAGCGCAAAAAGCGGATGCAGGAGTTGTTGGAGTTGACCTGTAAATATTATCAGTTTTGTTTGACGAAAAGTAAGAAAGTTTGTCAGTATGTTTTTGAGAAACGAGCGATGTTGAAGGGGACTGTAAAAGAGTTTCGGATCGGATATGCGCCGGCGGAAGGGAAGGCGTTGGTGAAGTTTTTGACGAGCCGAGGATATAAGCCAGTAGAGATGGAGGCGGCGGGGGTGTTGAATCGGTTTGGCGGAGATCTTTTTCGGGGGCGAATGATGGTGCCTTTTATCGACACGAATGGGGTGATTGGATTTACGGCGCGGATTTTAGATCAAGGCGAACCAAAATACCTTAACACGCCAGAAACGTTGCTATTTAATAAAAGTCGGTTTGTGTTCGGGCTGGCGCAGGCGAAGGAAGCGATTCGGCAGCATGGGTTTGTAGTAATCGTAGAGGGGAATATGGATGTCATATCGTCGCACCAGGCCGGAGTGCGAGAGGCGGTAGCGACGAGCGGGACGGCGATGACGGAGCTACACTTGAAGAGTCTTTCGCGGTTGACGCCGGATGTGCGGTTGGCGTATGATGGCGATGCGGCGGGGGTAAAAGCGACGGAGCGGGCGATTATGATGGCGGGCGATTTAGGAGTGAATTTGAGCGTGATCTCGGATTACCATGGGGCGAAAGATCCAGACGAGTTGATTCAGAAAGATCCGAAATTATGGCAAGAGGCGGTGCAAAATTATCGACCAGCGGTGGACTGGCTGTTGGATAAATATGAGGAAAATTTGGATTTGTCGTCGGCGTTAGGGAAGAAGGAATATTCGGATGTGGCGATGAAATTATTGAAATATGTGAGTGACGCGGTAGAGCGAAAACATTATGAACAACTAGTGGCGCGGAAATTGGATTGCACAGTGGAGGATTTGCGGGCGAAGAAAATAAGCGAAGGTGCACCGAAGCGATACAAAAAAGTTGAGGCGGAGGGTGGTACGGATGTAGTACAGGGGATTAAGGATAACTTGCAAGCGATTGTGGTTTATGGCGGGGTGACGAACGTGAAAGGGGTGGAGCTACCAGAGGATGAGACGAAGTTGGCGGAGCTCGAGATGGTGTTTGAGGCGAGATATAAAGGCTGGGGGCAGGCGCAGTTGGAAAAAGAGGCGAGTGCGCTATTAGTGCGGTATAAGGCGGAGCTAGGGAAGCAGGAAGTTGAGCAGTTGAATATAGAGCTAGCCGAGGCAGAGGAGGCGGGGGATGAGGATCGACAAGCTGAGATTCTCAGGAAAATTATGGTGTTGATGAAGAAATAAGGAAGGATTACAATCTAAAACTTTTGGTTTAGCCATATAGAGTAATATCAAGGGAGGATGAAGAAGGTGGTTATTCGTCGCTAAAATAAAAGTTGACATGAGCGAAACGAAGCGATAGAATGAGAGTAAGGTTTAAAAAATAAAAACAAAAAAGGTCATGTATGAAGAATTTTAAGGAACACAAGGGACAAATTTTGGCGGCGTTGGCTTTAGGTTTAGCGCTAGGTTTGGCAATGCCGGGTGCGGCTTTTGCTACGGATGGTATGCCGGAGGAGGCTGGTGAGCCGGTGGTGTTGAACATTGAAGCGGCGGAAGATGGTGCAGATGCACCCGCTGGGGAAACTGACGGCGGCGCAACGGAGCTTTCGGAGGGGGGATCGACAGGCGCTGGAGCGAATGAAGGTGAGGAGGCAATCTCTCAAGATGTGGCAGAAAATTTGGTTGAGTTGAACAACCGAATTAAAACACGGGAGAGTTTTGCAGATTATCGCAAAGTGGTCGCGATGGTGAAGAATGCATCGGTTCTTGAAGGCATGAATATGAAGATCGAAGATTTGGCTGCGATTGATCCGGACTTTAAGTGGGACGAACTTTCACAGGCTGATAAAGAGGCTTTTCAAGGAAAAACTTTGTTAGAGTTGGTCGAAGCGGTAAAAGCTGATCCGGACTATACTGATAATGCTATGATACAAGAGCTGGTGGCGAAGATTGACGAGGGAATTGAAGATTTGGCGAGCAATCTACGAACGCAATTAAAAGAGTTCTTCCCAGAAATGCCAGGAATTGATGATATGTCGATGGCACAACTAGTGGGCGCAGCGAAGACCTATCCGGGCTTTGAGAAATATCAGAAGCTGGCAGCAGCAATGACGACGCTTGATGATGTAAGCAGTAAGTTGGCAGAGGGTGTTGCTTTAACTGAAGCCATGGTGAAAACAGCCTATAGAGATAATGAAGGCGAGATGATGAAAGGGTACAACGCGATTGCTTTGGCGGCGCTGGCGATTGATGGTACTGTAATGGAAGGTTTGATGTCATATGAGCTTCCAGAAACAAGCGTGCCGGGTAACGATAAACCGACTACTCCGGATACAGGTACTCTAGACGCGACGGATGTGAGCGCGTTGGATATGACTTTGTTGGTGACGATTGCTGCTAGTAGCTTAGCGATGCTGGGCGGGGTGGCTTTGGTGGCGAAGTTGTATCTGTGCCATAAGTTCTAAATTAGAGAATTAATAGCCCCGAGGTGTTGCCCCGGGGCTTTAGGTTTTTCTGCGGGTTTGTGTCGGAAAAGCCTTGATTTATATCGACGTGTAGAGTATGATATTATTCAATGGATAATGATGAAGAAATCTTGAACGGGGGCGGATTGTTTGATCCGGGGGAGCCGGGTGCGGACGATTTAGCTTCGGAGGATGAGCTCTCGGATGAGGAGCTTGCGATTACGGCGGACAACGTTGATGCTTTTGCAGACGATTCGGTCCGGATGTATTTGCGTGAGATTGGTAAGATTCCGTTGCTTAGCCAAGAAGAAGAGCTTGAGCTAGCGAACCGTGCGATGGCGGGGGATAAGAAGGCGAAGGATAAGCTGGCTGAGGCGAATATGCGGTTGGTAGTTTCGATTGCAAAGCGGTATGGTGGACGTGGGCTGGATTTTTTGGATTTGATTCAAGAGGGAAATACAGGGCTCTTGCGTGCAGTGGAGAAGTTTGATCCGGGCAAAGGTTTTAAGTTTTCAACGTACGCGACATGGTGGATTCGCCAGGCGATTACGCGAGCAATTGCGGACCAGGCACGCACGATTCGTATCCCGGTGCACATGGTGGAAACAATCAATAAGGTACTCAGAACAACGCGGCGTCTGACGCAGGATTTAAATCGCGAGCCGACCAACCAAGAGATTGCGGAAGCGATGGGAATGGAAGTCGACAAGATTGAATATGTAATGCGAATTAAGCAAGATATTGCTTCGCTGGATGCAAGTGTAGGGCGCGATGGCGACGACGAAGAGTCGGTGCTGGGCGACTTCGTAGAGGATTCAGAGCGCGACTCACCAGAAGATGCGACAGCGAATCAAATCTTGAAAGAGCAGATTGCGGAGATTTTGACGACTTTGAGCGAGCGCGAACAAAAGATTATCCGGCTACGCTTTGGAATTGGCGGGGGTAGGCCACACACGTTGGAAGAGGTGGGGAATGAGTTTTCGGTGACGCGAGAGAGGATTCGCCAGATTGAGGCGAAGGCGCTTTCGAAATTACGCAAACATAAGCAGACAAAGAAACTGCACGGCTATTTGAGATAGGAGACGATGATGTTTGGATTAGGCATGATGGCATGGCGGGTGATGGCAGAAGTGAGTACAAGCATTTTGCCAAGGAATATGTGCATCAAAGAATTATTGTTTTTGATTTTGAAAATCTTAGTTTATGGTCTCGGTGCGGCGGCGACGGTGGGTGTAGTGATTGCGGGGATTCAGTATATGACGGCGCGTGATAATGAATCGCAGGTGTCGGCCGCAAAGACTAGGTTACTTAATATCGTGATTGGTTTAGTGGCTTGGGCGGTAATGTGGACAGTGATGAACTGGCTAATTCCAGGCGGAATGACGCTGGATATGAATCAAGGCCATGATGCGTTGTGTGCTGATAGTGGGGCTATGGTGGAAGGCGAAGGTGCGTCGTCTATTTGTCGTCTATAATGCGACTTCGTCGCATGCGGCGGCAGTAAAGAACGAGGTGCTAGAGCCGCTACGTGGTCTGAAGGGCTGGATGGTGGGGAAGTTTGAGGTCAAGGCGCCGACTGTTGATGAGAACGCAGAAGAGCTGGCAAAGTTGCTGGACGATGGGGATTTGGTGATTTCTGCGGGAGGAGATGGCACGGCGGCGATTGCGACAAATAGCGTAATGTTGTCGGGTAAAGATGCGACGCTCGGCGTACTCGGATTCGGGAACTTTAACGACATGGCGCGGATGCTGGGGGAGAAGGACGTCATGGAGATCGTACAGAAGTTTGAGGCGGGGGAAGTAAGCGAAATTTATCCGCTAGAAGTGTTAATTGACGGAAAACATTGGCGTTACGTGCCGTGTTATGCGACGTTTGGGCTATTTGCGGAATCGACAGAGGTGTTTGATGAAGCGAAAGTGCGAAAGAAGTTGCGGTCAGGCAAGAAAACGCCAGTTTTTTCGTGGTGGACGTTGGCGAAGTGGTATTTTAGAAATCGAAAGAGCCGGACTTTTTTACCGGAGTTTCGGTTGAATGGGGAAAAGATGCCAGCAACGGTGACGGATTATGTTGCGGTGAATGGGACGAGCATGGCGGGGGTGATGCGTGGCGGGGAATGGTATTTGAATGCAAATGAGTTCGGACGAGCAACGGGGCGGCTGAGGAGTTTTTGGCGATTGTTTAAACTGATGGCGCGGAGTATTCTTAGGCAGATTCCGGTAATGGTAGTGGAGAGAGATGTTTTGGAGTTTGATAAGCCGGGGGAGTTCGAAGTGCAGGCAGAGGGGGAATATCAGCGACTTGTGGGAGTGAAAAAAATCGAGGTGAAGAAAGCGGGGCGGAGCATGAAGGTAGTAAAGGCGTAATGGATAAGAATGGCGCGATGCTGGAGATATTAGAGCAGCTGCAGGCGGGTTTCGCGAGCGGGGCATCTGAGAAGTGGCGAGTGAAGCTAGAGGAATATCCACTGATTTTGAAGCGGATTTTGGCAGATTGGATAGCGGGAGCGACGAAGGGGAAAAGATTTGTGCGCGTGACGGGGCAATCAGGATCGGGGAAGACGACGCAACTGGTGCCGGCGGCGGAAGCGTGGTACGAGAAGATGGGAGCGAAGCCGATCTTGGTAACTGCGAGCAAAGTTATAGAGTATCATCCGCATCGGAAGGAAATCATGCAGGAATGTGGCGAAGAAGGACTGCGGCAGGAAACGGATGGATTTGCGGCAGCGATGATGCTCTTGGTGCTTAGAGCGCTGCTAGCAGAAGGGTATGATATTATTCTGGATTTGGCGTTAGTAGAGTCGAAGCTGGAGCAGATTTTGATCGGTTGGTTGAAGGAAAATAGCTATAACTTCTGGATGGCGATGATGGTAGTGTCGCCGAAGATAAGCCAGAAATGGCTAGAAGGACGAAGCTGGCGACATTCGGAGGTGACGGAAGAGAGATTTCTAGCGGCGACTGAAGGGGCGCTAGGGCTCTATGCGGAGGTCTGCCCAGAGATGCGAATGGTGATGTGGTCGGCATGGGGAACGGAGCCGATCTATGATGGAAATATGGGCGGGGCGATGGAAGTTTGGCGAGAGACTATTAATAGCAACGAGGCGCTAGAAGGGCCGAGCGTGGAAGAGTTGTTGCGCAAGAAAATAGGGTATTTCCGGAAGAAGATTAGCTAAAAGCCAATCTCAGAGAGGATGGCTTTGAGGTGGGCGTAAAGGTCATCGAGGGAACCGTCGTTTAAGATGTAATAATCGGCCATGGCGATCGGGGCGCCTTTTTGGAGACGTTCGATTTCGCTGAGGTCGCGGTCGCGAATTTCGGCGGCAGAGAAGGGACGCTCGGGGCGGCGAGCGAGGCGCTCATAGCGGAGACTCTTAGGAATAACGACGGCGATAGAGGTGAGCATGCCAGGGAATTCGTGTTTAAAAAGTTTGTACTCGGTCCAAGAATAGAGCCCGTCGAGAACAATGCGTTTTTGACCAGCAGAGATGAGATCTTTGGCTTCGGCAACGGCTTGACGGCCAACCCAATCGTCGCCTTCAGTATTACGGATCATTTCGCGGAACTCGCCCTGGGTCTCGGGAGTGATTTCGATGCCACGTTTTTCCATTTCTTTATAAATCATGCCACCAAAGTAGATTTTAGGGATGCCGCGCTTCGTGAGATAGTCGACAACGGAGGATTTACCGCTGCCGCTCATGCCAAGGATGGCAAGGAGTTTAATGTCTTTGTTGTTTTGCATATCTGGAACGATTATAGCATATTTCGGAGATAGAGGTATGCTATAATAAAAAGATATGAAGCGGCTAGTGATCATCGATGGAAAATCAGTATTTTATCGAGGGTATTATGCAATGGGGGCCTTGTCGTTGAGCGACGGGACGCCGACTGGAGGAGTGTATGGCTTCGCGGCGATTGCGATGGAAATTGTACGGCAGCTACAACCGACAAAAGTAGTCGTAGCTTGGGATTCAAGGACTTCAACGGCAAAGCGGAAAGAGGTCTATAAAGATTACAAGGCTGGGCGGATAAAGCCGGGTGAGGATTTTTATGTGCAGATTCCTTTGCTTGAGGAGCTAGTGCGGGCGTTGGGTTGGGGGTTCGTCGAGTGTGACCAGTATGAGGCGGACGATATTATTGGAACGCTAGCTTTGCAAGCGGATAAAGAAGGTGATTGGGAAACCTTTATCGTATCTTCAGACCTTGATATGTTACAGATTGTGGACGATAATACGCGGATGTACCGGATTTTGAAGGGGTTTTCGCAACTGGAAGAGCTGGATGTGGCGGCAGTGGAAGAAAAATATGGGATTAAAAAGGCTCAATTTTTGGATTTGAAGTCGCTAAAGGGAGATGCTTCGGATAATATTCCGGGGGTGCCAGGAGTAGGAGAGAAGACGGCGGTAAAGTTACTAGTGGAATACGGTAGCATGGAGGGGGTTTATGAGAATTTAGACAAGATTACTGGGGCGGTACATAAAAAGCTTGAGGCGGGAGAAGCGAGCGCGCGGATGTCGTATCAGCTGGCGAAAATTATGACCGATGCTCCAGTAGAGTTAGATGATATGCCGGATTTGGAAGTTGATAAGGATAAAATTGTGGCGGCGCTGAAAAAGCTAGAATTTCGGTCGCTGATTGGGAAATTCTTGCGGGCGCAGGAAGGAGTCGTAGAAAATGCCTCTGAGGACGCACAGGAGGCTGATAGTGGGCTAGAAACCGCTGATAGCTATAGTGATGCGGTTTTTGAAAAAAGCCCCGCAGAAAGTACGAAAAGGGGCCATTTGGAGACCCGTAGGAGTACAAAAAAGGCGAAGGCGGCAAAGATGGGGGTTTATGGTCAACAGACCTTAGAGATACCGCAATACCTTGCAGATGGTACTCTGATATCTTGGGATGTGAAGAACTTGATGCATAAAAATGCTCAGGTGGCAGAAAAATTGCTTAGCGGTGGAAAGTTTTGGGATCTTGGCCAAGGTCGTTTTCTGTTGAATCCGCTGGAGCGAGAGGTCGAATATGGGGCGGAAGAGGCGGAATATGAGCGTCAGAAGCAAGAATTTGAACAATACCCGGCGCTGTATAAAATATTTACTCAGTTTGACCAACCTCTGATCCCGGTGCTTTTCCAGATGGAAGAGCGGGGGATGTTGATCGACCGAGCATATTTTGAAGAATTGAAGCGAGAGTTTACGGCTGAGGTGCGAGGAATTGAACAAAAAATTTGGTCAATTGCGGGTAAAGAGTTTAACTTGAATTCGCCAGTACAGCTTTCGGAAGTACTGTTTACGCAGTTAGGTTTATCAACAAAAGGGATAAAAAAGACGGCGCGGGGCTATTCGACGGGGGTGAAGGAGCTAGATAAACTTGAAGGTCAACACGAAATCGTGGGGATGGTAAAAGAGTATCGTGAGGCGGCGAAGCTACTCTCGACCTATATTGCGCCTTTGCCAGAACTAGCTGACAAAGAGGGGCGAGTGCATACGACCTTTAACCAGAATGTGACGGCGACGGGACGGCTATCTTCTACAAATCCTAATTTGCAAAATATCCCGGTACGGACAGAGGTAGGGCGGCGGATTCGGACGGGATTTATCGCGGCACCAGGGAAAGTTTTGGTAAGTGCGGATTATTCGCAGTTTGAACTACGCCTTGCGGCGGCACTGGCGGGGGACAAAAATTTAGTGGATGACTTCAATAACGGGGTAGATATTCACGCAAAGACGGCGAGCGAGGCTTTCAATGTACCGATCGAAGGGGTAACAAAGGCGCAGCGGCGAGCGGCGAAGGTGGTGAACTTTGGGATCCTGTATGGTATGAGCGTGCGAGGGCTTTCGCAGGCGGCGGATATGGATTATACCGAGGCGAAGAATTTCATTGATAATTATTTTGAACTCCGGCGACCGATTAAAGACTATCTCGGTAATGTGCTAGAAAAAGCACGCCATGTTGGCTATGTCGAGACGTTGTTTGGGCGGAGGCGGCCGACGCCGGATGTGCTGTCGAGCAATTTTATTGTGCGAACAGGGGCAGAACGGGCGGCGCAAAATATGCCAATTCAGGGGACGGAAGCGGACCTGATGAAGCGGGCGATGATTCGGGTGAATGAGGTGCTGCCGAAAGGGGCGAATATGACAATGCAGGTACACGACTCGTTGATTGTTGAATGTGATGAAGGAATGGAAACAGAAGTGGGGAATATTTTGAAGCGAGAAATGGAGAGTGTGGCGCCGGAGCTAAATGTGAGATTGGTGGTAGATGTGACGATAGGGAAGAATTGGGGAGAGTTGTAGGGAAAGAAGATATTAGAATTATCAACATACCGACTTACTAATTCTTTTCTCGAGGCGCGTCGCCGACGCCTGCCGTCGCAGGGTCGTCGCGCTAATTCTCGCCGTAGCTCCGAACCCTCTTCGAAAAGAATTAGTAAGTTGATATGTCGATATCAGCGTCTTCTTTCCCTACAACTCTTCATCCTCCCTTGATTACTCTATGGCTAGACAACGGAGGGACATGCCCCAATAGCGGCTGTATTGATTTGCTGTAAAAACATTTGGATTATCGAAAGCCAACCTAAAGGTGTCCAGTTCTAATTCAGGGTTAGCAGATTTTGACCAAAATAATCCTGATGCTAAAGCTCCTAAAATTGTACCGGTCTCATTGTCATAGGCGTTATGCAATACAACATTTAGATACCCGCTGCGGACGAAGAAAAGTATGTCGTCCGCAGCGGAGTTAATAGTACTAATGACGCTAGATTATCGGACTCTGGGTTAAACAACAGTAGCGCCGCTGCTAGCACGAACAGTATTTCTTATGCATATCGTTTAGGGTTTTGGGATGATAAGCTAGCCACCCTTAAACCTTCTGCCAACCTTTATCGTCATTGGGGTGCCTCCCTCCGTTGTCTAGCCATAGAGTAATCAATGGGAGGAGAAAGTCGGTATAGATGACGCTGGCGCCAAGGCTGCGGAGTCGGTTGGCTTGAGTGAGGTCATTAATGGTATGAGCGGCAACTTTGATTTCGGCGGTTTCCCAGAGGCCGATAACCTCTTGATTAACAAGCGAACCCCACATGGTAATAAATTTAACACCGGATTCTCTAGCAAAGGCCAAAACGTTTTCAGGAGTCCAGTCTGGATTAGAATAGAGGGTATAGATTACGGATTTCCAGGGGTAAATCTCCATAATCATATTGAGCATTTCTGGTTGGTAGATTTGCGGAATGAAGCGATCGAGCAAATTTTTATCGTAGTTTTTAGCTGTTTCAACGAATTCTGTAAATTGGAGGGAGACGTGCTCTTTATCGGAGTATTTAGTATCGGTGACTATGCAAATGTCGGGATACTCTTGCAGGAGTTGGAAGAGTGCGTCGATGTCAAGAGGGTGATATTTATCATACCAGAGCGAGGACATAAAATTATCGTAGGTGAAAGCGGTTGGGTCTGGGTTTGTGGCAATTTGGGCGTCGGAATTGGTCTTTACGACAGCGTTAGCACGCCAGCCGTCAGCGTCGTGAGCGAGAACAGTATGATTGTCGGTGGTAATGTCGAAATCAACTTCAAAAACGCGATGGCCGAGTTGGTAATTGATGAGGAAGGCTTCGCGAGAATTGGTGTATGTGTCGCCAAGAATCCCCCCGAAGGCGTGAGCGATATAGGGGTGCGTAGCCCAACTATAGTCAAAATTATAGGGAGGGCCGAGCGGATCAAGGCTAGCTGAGGTAGTTTCATCAGGAACAGAGGGAGAAGAATCGTCTCGGAAGATAAGGAAACCACCGATTGTCAAACCAGCGGCAAGGATCAGGCAAATTAAGCTTAGGATGATGGAACGGGGTTTGATTTTCATGATTAGATTATAGCACGGAATAGAGAAGAGGGTATGCTATAATGAAGGTATCATGCCAGAGTTACCAGAGGTAGAGACGATTCGACGAGGGTTAGGACCTTTGATTTTGAAGAAAAAAATTGTTCAAGTAGGGGTCGATGTAGCGACGAAAAAGTGTTTTCAGGGAGACGAGGGGAACGTTGTTGAGGCAAAAGTAAAAGAAATTCGACGTCGAGGGAAGGCTCTATTGATTGATTTAGATAATGGGTACACGATGATGGTGCACCTTCGGATGACGGGACAACTAATTTGGCGAGGAGCGAACGAGGAAGATAATTTTGCGGCGGGACATCCGAGTAAAAATTTTACAGCTGATTTACCAAATGGACAGACTCGAGTAACGTTTGAGTTCGAAGAGGGGGTACTATATTTTAATGATCAGCGGAAGTTTGGTTTTGTAAAAGTGATTCCGACAGGGGAGGTCGAGCAGGAGAAGTTTATTGCGGAACTAGCTAAAGAACCTTGGGAGATGGAGGTAAAAGAATTGTTCAGTCAGTGTCAGCGTCATGCAAAATCGCCGATCAAGGCAGTGCTGCTTGATCAGAAAGTGATTGCGGGACTAGGGAATATTTATGCGGACGAATCACTTTTTTATGCAAGTGTGCATCCAGCGGTGCGAGCGGGTGAGCTAAGTGAGAGTCAGGTTGGGCTGATCTTAGAAGGGGCACGGAGCGTGATGATGGAGTCGATTGATTCAGGTGGCTCGACGATGGCAACTTATATTAAACCGGACGGATCGACCGGGAGCTATCTAGAGAACTTTGCAAAAGTGTTTCGACGGGAAGGAAATCCGTGTTTGCGTTGTGGCACGGAGATTCTAAAAACGAGAGTGGCGGGACGGGGGACGCATTATTGCCCGAAGTGTCAAAAGGCGCCAGAATACTGGACGGAGAAGACGAAATAGCCAATGTTTAAGATTTTTTATGGGGAGAATCGACTTGAGGCGGAGAAAAAGATTAAGGCTTTGTTGGGCGATAGCTACGAGGTGTTTGAAGGGGAGAATCTTGAGTTAACGGATCTGCCGAGTATTTTTCGGGGGACTTCGCTGTTTGGAGCAGGGGCGAGGAAAATTCTGCTAAAAGAAATGGGGGCGAATAGTGCAGCTTGGGAGAAGATTATAGATTATGCTGATACTGAGCATGAAGTTGTGGTCTGGGAGACGAAGATTGATAAACGATCGGCTGGTTATAAACGGTTGAAAGATGCGGGGGTGGAGATGGTGGAGTTCCCGGCGTTGAAGAAGCCAGAAATGAACTTAGTGTTTGGAATTCTAGATGCAGCATTAAGTGATGGTGAGAAAGCGGTGGCGATGGTAGAGAAGGTTGAATCCGATCAAGATCCATATATGTTTTTTGGACTTTTAGTAACGCAGGCCTTGAAGAGATACGAGAACTCGGGAGCGCGAGGGAAGGAAAAGCGAATATTAAAAGAGCTTGCGAAGCTAGACATGCAAATGAAGACGACGGGGGTTGAGCCTTGGGTGTTGGTAAAATCGTTTTTGCTAAGGGTAAAAGATGTGTAATCGGGAAATATAATAAATCCTTAGATTAGTTATTTCTAGACTTTCTTCAACCAGGGGTAAGTATTCTTGTGTTCTTAGGAAGATTCTATTTATCTTTTCCTTACTCCACATTGGTTTGTAATATTG
>CARBES010000009.1 GCA_948944455.1 uncultured Candidatus Saccharibacteria bacterium
TTTTAATTATTATTTGTGTCAGAGCGCTAATATCAACCAGCTCCAACTCTACCTACATATAATATCTAATTCTTCCCCAAAAGTAAAGAGGTTTTAGATAAAAAAATGCCCCGGCATGAGGGCCGGGGCGGGCGGAGCCCTAGGGCTCCAGGGTAAAAATGTAGTCGACGCCGTCAAGGGTGGGCGGATTCTGACAGAGTGCTTCATTAACGGCGTTGGCGTTAGGGTTATCGCGCAAAGGATCACCCTTAGCTCGGACGATGATTATCGTCTTGGCGCCGACAGCACGGAGCCGCTGGACGACGGCATGGCGAAAGCTATGAGCGGAACTGGAGCCGTAGATAAGATTCACGAACACGAAGGAATGCGCCTGGAAAGTGGCGTCGTGAATAGCATCAACGTCCACTGTGCCAGTGAGCTCATGAACGTAGCCGTGGCCACAGCCTACGCTCTGGCAGAGCGCCGCGGTCACCTTCTCCGTGACCTCATCGTTGCCACCGATAACAATGACGGCAACCGGTTTCTTAACCTGGGCGCGCATAAGATCGATGGCGGCAGCTTCAGAAATTTGGTGAGATATAGTCCAACCCGACATTTTACATCACTCCTAATAAGAATTACCATACGGAGACTACCTGTAAGGTGCACTAAAACCACTACAGATAGAGCCTCTGTAAGGCTTATACTACCATTGTAGCACAGATGAATGGTTTTGTCAATATGAGATACGTATAGACCCATTAGCTCAGAGTAGCAAAAGCCCCCTAGCAAGCTAGGGGGCTCTATGGATTTGTTTAGCTTTTGCGTTTATACGGCGAGAGGGAGTATGGTAAACTTACCATACTCCCCAGTGCACTGGGGACGACTTTGTCTTTGGCGAAAAGTTATTTCTCGTCAGGGTTCTCGGGGTTCATTCCCTTATTCGACCCGTCCTTCTTCTTGCTGGCCGCCAGGGCTGTGGACGAATCTGTACTCGAAGCGGTTTCCGGGAGTTTCGGAGTGTCTGTGCCGTCGTTGGGCTTATCCTCAGCATCGGTGGTTTCCTCGTCAGTCTGGCCACCGTGCAGAGCTTCGCCCAGCGGACTGATAATAGCGCTTACCAACTCGTTAAGGGTGCCAGGGAGAGCCTGGCCGTTCAGGGCCTGGTTCTGGAGGTTAGCCTTGGCGAAAAGCTGCGGGATGTTGCCCATCACGCGGGTCAACAGGTCGCCGCCGTCGCTGACGCCAGTGCTTCCACCGAAATCGTAGAAGGTGGCCTTTTCGCCGATCGTAGCCATAGCCGTAGCGATATTAGTGGCGACTTCCACCTTCGCCTTAGCCTCGATTTCCAGCTTCCGAATCTCAAAGTTGACGCGGTCGTTGGCGGCCTGTGCATCGGAGAGCGCCCGGGCCGCTTCGGCTTCGGCTTTACCCTTCGCCTCAATTGCGGCAGCCTCGGCGAGGCCCTTAGCCTCGATAGCCTTAGCTTCGGCGCTACCTGTCGTGCTGATACGCTCAGCCTCAGCGGAAGCTTTCAGCTTAATAGCAGCAGCTTCACCATCGGCCCGCAAACGAGCCGCTTCGGCTTCACCGGCAGCCTTAGCCTTGGCAGCTTCGGCTTCGCCGCCCGCAGTAGCTTGGGCGGCCTTAGCTCTACCGGCAGCTTCCGTCTCGACGACAGAGGCCGCAGCCTGGGCGTCAATCTGACGCTGTTCGGCTTGCGCCTTAGCCTCGATGATGGCTTGCTGCTTGGCAGTCTCGGCTCGGGTAACAGTAACGGTCTGCTCAGCCTTGGCGGCCAGTTCAGCCTGTTCCTGTTCCATAACCCTGACAGCACCCTGCTTCTCGGTCAGCTCACGGTTACGCTCGGTAGTCCGCAGCTCGCCGGCAATAGCAGCATCAGCTTCAGCCTGATCGGTTTCCACCTTGAAGGAGGCCTTCTTCAGAGCAGCATCACGCTGACGCTCAGCAATGGCGACTTCGCTGTCCAGCTCGGCCTGCTTTGCAGCCTGCTCGGTCAAGGCTTGCTTCTGACGGATAGCCTGATCAGCCTCGGCGGTAATGGTGGCAGCATTCTGACGGGTTTTCTCGCGGTCCTCGGCGGCCAAATCACGATAGTAAGTGCTATCCTTGGCGTCGCGAACTTCCTGGATATAGATCTGGACCTTATAGCCCAACTCGGCCATCTGGCCGGCGATGTTGGTCTGAACAGACTCATCCAAGGTTTCCTTGCCCACCATGACTTGCTGCGGCGTCATAGTCGAAATGACAGCACGCATGCCGCCAGCCACCGAGCTCATGACGATCTCCATGATCTCGTCATCCTTCTTGTCGAGGAACTGACGGATGCATGGTTGCAGAGTTTCGATGCTGTCGGCGTTCGGCGCGTAGGAAATGCTCCAGTCGATGACGATCTCGACACCAGTCTTGGTTTTCATGGTGTCGTTGTCCTTGCTGGCCTTCTTGACACAGATGTCGAACTTGCGCGATTGCTGGATGAAGGGGATAACGAATGCGGCCCCAGCCACCTTGATCTTGGGGACATAGGTGACTTGATCTTCGGTGGCTTCTTGACCATTGCGAAGCGCTTTCACCTTGGTGGAAACTTTCTTGGTGGCGCCCACACCGGTAACCACCAGGACCTCGTTGCCGCTGGCGATCTTGATGGTCAAGACCAGAACCAGTACCACAACGAGGATGATGATCACGACAGGGAGGAACGGGAACAGGACGGACAGGATTTGCTCTAGCATAGGGATACCTCCTCTAAAAGTGTGCTACACCTCAAAAGTCTATAAAAACTAAACATTTTAAGGTGCGCATTTTGCGAGCTTTCGCTCAACGCTATTTATCTTAGCATTCTTTTAGCGATTAGTCAATAATTATTACAAAATGTCCAGATTATGGTTAGATGTACTTGTTGAAAATCTGATCATAATAGACCGACGTCAGGGCTAAGTTACTGTTGACTTTTCGCGGCAAGTATGCTAGAATATCTGAGAATGAAAATTAGAACCTTTGAATGGACTGATATTTTTTGGCTAAAGTCAAAATCACCAAAGCAGAGATTATCGCAGACCTTTTGCGAAAGGCTGAGCGCGACAAAATCTGTAAGCTAAGATTGGTCGACATCGACAACGACCCGCTCTGTCTGTCAACTTATCACATCCGAAAAGTTTATCCCAACCCCGCCGACGCCATTCGAGCGGCAGGGCTATACCCGTCAAACCCCAACGAAATCGACCTAATCCGCAGCTTATGGAAGTTCTACCAAGAAAAAGAATGGCTGCCCTTAGCAATCGACGCAAAAGACGGATGCTTAGTTTATGACTACGGGACCTACATGTCCAGGTTCGGAAATGACTGGCGTAAGGTGCTGGTCGCAGCAAAGCTGTTGCAAGACGAGAGCAACGAATCTTGGAACGCAGCCATTGCCAAAGTTCTCGTACAGGAGATTAAAAAGCTTTATGCTGAAGACGATTATTTACCTACGCAAGAAGAGCATAATAGCCGCAATCCGATACACGACTCACAGTACATCGTAAGGTACATCGGTGGCTGGGAACAGTTGTCCAAACTAACTGGACTACCATTAAAATCGCTCAGTCTGCGATCAGTGCACAGTAACGCAACGATACGCACCAACAAAGCCGCTCCTTAGTGGGGCGGCTAATTAACTTGATTAATAATCTCACCATCCGCTACCGAAAGCATCGTATCGGTCCAAATTTCAAAAAGTCGGGCTAGGGCTTCTTTCGTGCAATGAGCATTGTGCGGGGTAACAAAAATATTACTCTTGTATTGACGGTGTAAGATTTCCGAATCATCGCTTTCGAAAGCTACGCCACCTAGCTCACCATGTTCACATTTCTCTACCAGGCGTGACGTTACTTCCTCGAAACCGTTCGAAATTATAATCACTTTCATATTTTTGTTGAACTTTGAAAGATCATCAAAGAGAGCAAGGCTCTCGGGGTTCTTCGAAACGGTAATAAACATAAACTCCGATTTCTCAAGCATGTCAGCAAACGGCCAATAATGAAAATCCGGGTCGTTCGGGTTATGCGAGTAGTAGCAAATTTCCTTACGGCCGACGAGATTATCGAGGCGCCAAGCCAACGCATGCCCAATCTCGCCAAAACCAATAATATCGGTCGGCTTGTTCCACATCTCGTCGCCGATAAACTCTGGCGCATAGCTCATGCCGCCCTCATGGAGGTAGAGCGGAAAGCGTTTCGCGAGGGCCAACGCCATAAAAACGCACTTCTCGGCTACGGCGGTAGCAGCGTAATGTGAAACGTTCGTCAGGACAATTCCCTTTTCGCGACAAAAGTCACCATCGATCCATTCATAGCCAGTAGTTTGTAAACAGATTGCTTTTAGGTTCGGGATTTTCTCGATAATATCGTTCGGTAAATTCCAGCCAGTAACGTCTGGATCCATTGCAATCACCTTCGGCCCAGGATCTCGAAAAAGCGGCGCATAATCAGCATTTTTATAAAACTCGACTTTGGCGAAGTTTTGGCGAAGCTGAGATTCCTGTCCGTCGGTAAAATCAGTCTCCAACCCGTAGATATAAAGATGCATTTCTCTCCCCCTTAGCTTATTCGATAATGTCCGAGGACTCGATAATTCTCAAGCACGTCCTCCTCGTAGGACGCCTGGACGGGGCTGTAATGATGAAGCAGAAAAGGGACGCCGTTCTTATTACGTTTATCAGAAACGAGCCCAATATGATCTTTAAAAACCACAATGTCGCCGCCCTGCCACTCAGTAATGTCGCGAACGTCGGTCGTGAGCGACTTGGCGTGACGACGGAACCAAACTTCGAGATTTTTTACCCGGCGAAAGTCGATATTAGCATCCGGAGTTTCAACATCATAGAGCGCGGGATTCGCTCGGATGTCAGCGTCGACCAGGCTCATCAGGTCATAACCGGCATCCCGGAGCGCGAAAGCCACTACGTCGGTACAAACGCCATGCTCGTCGTCTGGATAGCCGCCAGCATAATAGATACTCTGATACTTTGGCTTGGTTTCGAGATAGGCCCGAGCGCTAGCCAGAATATCCGACTGATCGTCGATACCATCAGCGTCTTTATCTAGCGCGCTATGGTAATCCGGAATGCCAAAATCCGCATTCGTATATTGACGATGCGGAATAATATTAAAACTATAAAGTAGCCCGAGAATAAGCACAGCGAGCGACGTTAGTGCCGATGCCAACCAAAGCCGGTTACTGTATTCGGTTACCATTATTTTCCCTTTTTGCCTTTTCCGCTCTGCTCATTTTTAATCTCTGCAATTTGGTCGCGGAGCATGGCGGCCTGTTCAAAATCAAGATTGGCGGCAGCAAGTTGCATCTGAGACTGAAGCTCTTTAATCAAACTTGGCAGTTCTTCCTTCGGAATGCGCTTAAGATCGAGCTTAGTAACTTCTTCTTTCTCCGGAATAATCGCACGGAGTCCAGCGCTGATTTCTTTTTTCACAGAATGCGGCACAATACCATTTTCTTCGTTGTACTGTTGCTGAATCTCGCGGCGGCGATTAGTCTCAGAAATTGCTTTTTCCATACTTTCAGTAATATGATCGGCAAACATAATCACCTTACCTTCGACGTGGCGTGCAGCACGACCAATCGTTTGAATAAGGGCGGATTCGGAACGGAGGAAGCCTTCTTTGTCAGCGTCGAGAATCGCCACCAGCGAGACTTCGGGAAGATCGAGACCTTCGCGGAGGAGGTTAATCCCGACCAGAACGTCATAAACCCCAGCCCGAAGGTCGCGCAGGATGTCGCCACGTTCCAAGGTATCGATATCGGAATGGATGTAAGCGGTTTTTACGCCACGATCTTTCAGATGCTCGGTCAAATCCTCAGCCATGCGCTTCGTCAAAGTCGTGACGATAGTGCGCTGGTTCTTAGCAATACGGCGGTCGATTTCTTCCATCAAATTATCGATCTGCCCTTCGCTCGGACGGACTTCGATCTCAGGGTCGAGCAGACCGGTCGGACGGATCACCTGTTCGGCTGGCTCCGGCGAATGTTCGAGCTCGTAGGGTCCCGGCGTCGCCGAAACGTAAACAGCGTGCTTGACATGTTGCTCGAACTCAGTAAAAATCAGCGGACGGTTATCTAGCGCGCTGGGCAGACGGAAACCATATTCGACCAAAGTAGTCTTACGCGCATGATCGCCGTTATACATCCCGCGCACCTGAGGCAAGGTCATATGGCTCTCATCGACCAACAATAGAAAATCCTCCGGGAAGAAGTCGACTAGAGTTGCGGGCGGCTGACCAGCTTTGCGGCCATCAAGGTGTCGCGAATAATTCTCGATTCCCTTCACGAAGCCGGTCTCGCGCAGCATTTCGAGATCATATTTCGTGCGCTGAGAAAGGCGCTGAGCCTCGAGAAACTTGCCGTGTTTCTCGAAGTAAGCCAAACGTTCTTTGTATTCGGCCTCGATTCCAGCAATCGCCGTCTCGAGCTGGTCTTTCGGAGTGGCATAGTGGGTGTTCGGGAAGATATGGACACGGTCAGGCTTTTCGAGGGTTTCGGCAGTCAGCGGGTCAATAATACGGACGCTCTCAAGTGTGTCAAAACCAAATTCGAACCGATAACCGACTTCACCGCTAGCCGGGAAAAGATCGATCGTGTCACCCATCACTCGGAAGTTGCCGCGCTCGAAGGCGATGTCGTTGCGGTGGTATTGCATGGCGATCAAGTAGATGATGAAGTTCTGCTGGCTTAAGGTATCGTAAGTTTGCGTCTGTACATCAACCAGGCTAGGGAGACTACCGTCTTCTTGAGTGACGTGTCGCTCAGGCCCGTCGTTACGGGCTTCGCGCACTGCATGCTCGCTCGTAAGCTCCGCACCCACTCGAGAAGAGGTGGCCTCCCTAGTCTGAGTCATAGTACTAGCCTCACTTAGCGCTAGCGAGCCAGCCGGGCTGCTCCACCAGTTGCTGGTCCCAGCGACACGCCAGTTTCCGTCAATTTTCAAGAGTGGTAGCGACATTTCAGTATAGTGGTCGGGGGAACCGATGCCATAGATGCAGGAGACTGAGGCGACGACGATAGTGTCTGGCCGGGTCAGAAGCGCGACCGTAGCGGCGTGACGCAAGCGGTCAATTTCGTCGTTAATGGCGGAGTCTTTTTCAATATAAGTATCGGTGCTCGCAATATAAGCTTCTGGCTGATAATAATCGAAATACGAGACGAAATAGTGTACTTCATTTTTTGGAAAGAACTCGCGAAATTCGGAATAAAGCTGAGCGGCGAGAGTCTTGTTATGCGCAAGAATCAAGGTCGGGCGCTGATAATTCTGGATTAGATTCGCCATGGTGAAGGTTTTACCAGAACCGGTAACGCCTAGCAAGGTTTGCTCACGAATACCGGCGTTCAGGCCGGCCGTAAGCTGTTCGATCGCCTTCGGCTGGTCGCCAGTCGGCTTGTATTTGGAAACCAATTCAAACTTAGGCATACCTATATTATATACCAGAATATGCTATAATTACGCGCAATAGCGCCTACGATCCATTATTATAATCGTTTCTCGCTCCCCTTTTGATAAAATTGAGAGTGGTCCTATTCTCCAATTAACCTCAAAAATTCTTGCTCGCTCATGGTCGGAATACCGAGCTTAGCGGCCTTATCAGTTTTACCCTTGCCCGGCTTATTGCCTGTAATGAGCGCAGTAGTCGTCTTCGTGACACCACTAGTAACCGTAGCGCCGAGCGCGCGCAGCTTATCCTCAGCAGCTTCGCGATCCATCGACTCGAGCGTACCGGTAACAATATAGCTCTGGCCAGCGAGCGGAAGCTGCGACTGGTCCTGATGCTCCGGCTTGAGCCCCAATTCTTTCAGCTCGGCGAGCATTTTGACATTATCTTCGTCGGCAAAGTAGGCCAAAATCGACTCAGCCACGGTCTTGCCAACGTCGGGGAGTTTCAGAAGATCTTCCTCGGTCGCGTCCTGAAGCTTGTCAATACTGCCGAAACTGTTTACTAGCGTAGCCGCGGTCTGTGCACCGACATGGCGAATCCCGAGTGCAGTGATAAACTTTGCGAGCGGCGGAGTTTTTGAGGATTGGATCGCGTCGACTAAATTCTGAGCCGAGAGCTTTGCGAAACGTTCGAGCTTTGCTACGGTCTTAACATCAAGTCGATAAAGATCGGGGATGCTGTGGACTAATTTCGCATCAACCAAGGCCGCAACGTTTTTCTCGCCGAGGCCGTCGATATTAAGGGCAGGCTTCGAGGCGTAATATTCAAGACTGCGTTTCAAGACGACGTCAGCGTTTTCGCCCTTCACCCGATAAACTACTTCGCCTTCGGGACGCTCAAATTCGAGCTCGGGATATTGCTGCTTGAGGGCTTCTTCGTAGCTAAAGGCTTTTGCACCCTCGGGCCGAAGTTTTAATAAAACTTCCTTCACTTGCGGAATAATGTCGCCGGCCTTATAAATAATCACGGTGTCACCAATCCGAACGTCGAGGCGAGCAATCTCGTCGGCGTTATGGAGGCTAGCGTGTTTTACGGTACTACCGGCAACGACGACCGGGTCGAGGATGGCGACGGGAGTGGCGGCGCCGGTGCGTCCGATCGAGATGACGATATCTCGAACCTTCGTAGTCGACTCCTCCGCCGGAAACTTGAACGCAACGGCGCCGCGCGGCGTCTTGCCGACGATGCCAAGCCTCTGATAAACCACACGATCGTTGATCTTGATCACCATCCCGTCAGTATTGAATGGTAAGCCTTGGCGTGAGTCGGCAAGACGCTTAATTTCCTGCAAAACGTCGTCGAGCGAGGAAAAAACTTTATCTTCGCCGCTCGTCCGGAAACCGAGCTCGCGAAGTTTCGCATACGCTTCTGAATGCTTTGGCAGGTTTGGCGTCACCAAATCATAAGCCATAAACTTCAACTGGCGGCTAGCCGCCACCTTCGGATCGAGCTGACGGATGCTACCAGCGGCGAGATTGCGGGGGTTGGCGAAAGACTTTTCGCCGGCCCTCCGCTGACGAGCGTTCAGCTCGTCAAAATCTTTCTTAAAGATTACAATCTCGCCGCGCACTTCGACGTGCCCTGGCTCAGAAATCCGCAACGGTACATTCTCAATTGTGCGCACGTTCATTGTCACGTCTTCTCCAACCAAACCGTCACCACGCGTCACGGCTTGCATTAGTAACCCATCTTGATAATGTAACGCGCAGGCCAGCCCGTCCATCTTAATATCAGTAAAATATTCCTGAATCGGACCGGACAGTTTTTCGTTCGCCGTCACCCATTCTCGAATCTCGTCTTCCGAAAACACATCCGCCAGCGAAATCATCCGCTGTTCGTGCGTCACCTTGGTAAACTTATCTAAGGCCTTACCCGCTACTCGCTGCGTCGGCGAATCCGGCGTAATCAGCTCTGGAAATTGTTTTTCTAGCTCTGCTAGCTCGTGCTTAAGCGAATCGGCCGCCGCCTCCGACATGATTGACTCGTCCAAAACATGATAATGATAGCGATAATCATTAATCAGCTCACGCAACTTCAAAATACGCGCTTCGGCCTCACTTTTATTCATTTTACCTCCACAAGAATTGCTTCTATTATATCATACTTCGTAGGAATAGCATTGTCGGCTCAGAAAAGTAAAAATTCAGATTTGCTGCACTAGACTTTGGTTTTTGTGCGATGTAGCATTCTAACTAACTATAAGAAAATCCCCGTCCAGAGTCGGGCGGGGATGCCTTGGTTAGTGGTATTTCGTGATGTCCACGAGGACAGTGCCCGGACTTCCGGGCAATTCAGAGATGAAACAGAGTTCGCAGTCCCCCGTGATGTTACCCTTGACGAGGCAAATCTGCGTATCGTCAACTTCGGGATCAGCTTTCTGGAGATAGGTGCAGAGACGACCATCCGCCGTGCGTACTGTGAGAGTGTGACTCCGAATCGTCGGTAGCAGATAATCTCGGAGGAGAGGCTGGCCGTCCGGCAGCGGATCACGATGAATAATCACCAGACTAATCCCGATTGGGTCGACGTGCAGCCCGAGGAACTTCCATTCCGGCACCTTTCCCTCCAAGATTTCGATGATTTGCTGACGTACTGCCCAATCCTCAGAATCTTCTGGGTCAGGAAGCAGGGTCGGGTCGCCGCAGTCGATTGCTTCGGCGATAGCGCTCTCAGTTTCGTCATCGCCCAGCGGTTCAAAAAGCTTCGGGTCGAGCGTACTAATCGACACCAACTCCAGCGGCACTGCCGCCCAGAGTTCAGCGTGTGGAATCGGCTCAATCCCATCATCCTCCCAGAAGACCGAAAACGGGCACGGATAATTGGAAATCTGATACTGGTCCTTCACCTTGAGTTGAAAATGGCTCTTCAGCATCACTACACCACCTTTTCTAACGATGATAAAGATCTAAAAAACAAAAATTAACCACTAAGGCATTTAACATTATAACACTATGTCGGTTTTTTGTCTAGAAGATGTTACTTTTCTTTGTAATCTAGCAACCAACGATAATAACGATAGAGATAAGTTGTTGCGTAGATAAAAACGAAGCAAGTTACAATTACTAGACAGAACGACACAATTGGCCAGCCGACCGCCAATTCCCAAGTTTCTTTAAGCCAAAGATCAATCAGAATAACTGGCAACATTGTAATAATATAAACTAGGGCTATCACAAAGAGCAGATAGAGCACCCGTAAAATTAAGCGGATGCGTCGACCTGAAATCAGTTCGGCTGTCGAGGTTAGTGCTTCCATTGGATACATTCCTGGTGCAGTTACTGCGACTAGCGCCATTAAAGTCCCCGAAAGCATATAGCCTGACAATAATAGCATAAGCATCACAAAAATAAAATACAGTAGCGCATAAAACGGTGTAGCCAAGAAATTGGTTGCCACTGCCGCAGCATAAGTAATTAACACTAACATAATCGGGATCGCTTGTAGAAAAGCCACAACAAAAATCAATAAAGTCGAAATTAATGGGCTCAATGCATTATAGAGAGCATCACGCAAACGTGGCCGGCTTCCACTAAAGAAATGACGCAAAAGGAAAATCGTTACTAACCACATAACTAGGAACAGGATGACCATAAATACCGTCTGCACTTCGCCCATACCGGTATCGAGACCTCCCGTCGTCACAGTCGAGATTAGAAGTAAGCCCGCCTTGGCAAAGTTACCAATCTGACCATTGGCTAATTCCCCACTAGTTTCGTCGATTGTGTCTTTGAATTGCTGGTAGAGATCTTCGCTTAACAAGCCAACACAACCAACGTAAAGCACCGTCATTAATAGAATAAACGGCACGAAAGTCTTCCAGTTGCGAAAAATGATTTGGAATGTCGTCATCGCATGACTAAGTAGGCCTGGCGTTTCGGTCTTACGTAAATAATCTTCGCGGTAGGAGCGTTTGAAGCTCTTGTGGCGCGGTGGATGCTTGGCGCGATAGTCCTGCACCCGTACGCGCACTTTTTGAAGACCCCGTTTCGCTTTGCGCAAAAACTTCGGCACGCGGCGTGAAGTTTTTTTGGCTGGGCCTGCCTGCTGCTGTTTAGCCATAGTTGTTTGTTTTACTTTGGCCGTTTTGCCAGCCTTAGTAGCATTTTTAGAAGGAATTCTTGCCATGCTCAAGTCTCTCAATCCGTTTTTCGATCGGCGGATGGGTGCTGAAAAGGTTATTGACAGCACCTTTGCGCAAAGGATTATTAATGAAGAGCGCTTCCGTGGCCGGGTTTTGGTGCTTCATGGGACGAGCGTGAGTGTCAAGCTTCTTTAGGGCAGAAATCATTCCTTCTGGATAACGAGTAATGTGTGCCGCTGAAGCATCTGCAAGGTACTCACGTTCGCGTGAAACCGCCATTTGCGCCAATGAGGCCGCCAATGGCGCCAAAAGCGATACTAAGAGGACTACAATCAGTCCAATCGGACTATTATCCTCGTCGTTGCCACGGCTGGTATAAAGCATCATGCGAACGCCTAGATCGGAGATGTAACCCACGATACAGACCAGACCAAAAGTAATCATCGAAACACGAACATCATAGTTCTTCACGTGCGACATTTCGTGCGCCATTACCGCATTTAACTCTTTGTTATCCATAATATCCAGCAAACCGGTCGTTGCTGCGACTACGGCATGCTGAGGATCGCGGCCAGTAGCAAAAGCATTCGGCGCCGGATCATCAATGATATAGACTTTCGGCATTGGTAAGCCAGTCGCAATTGAGATATTTTCAACGGTATTGTAGAGTCGAGGATTATCCTTTTTCTTAATTTGCTTTGCACCAGTCATAGCTACGGCGAGCGAAGCTGCGGCAAAATATTGGATAACCGCGTAAATTAGCGCTACTACAAATACCCAAAAGGCGACCCACCAGTCGCCCATGAAGTACGCCGCAGCCCAGCCAATCGCCGTAATCAACATGACAAAAAAGATCATGATAAAAACGGTGTTGCGTTTGTTGGCGGCAATTTGCTTGTACATTAGTTGAATTTAACTTCGGGAGCCTGCTCGATCTTGGCTTTTTCGGTCTCTGGGACTTCGAAGTATTCACGAGTTTTGAAATGGCCAACCATATTATTAATGACATTTGATGGGAAAATTTTGATTTTCGTATTAAGTTCTTTCGCACCAGCATTATAGAAGCGGCGAGCGGCCTGGATCTTGTCTTCAACATCTTGAAGCTGGAGCTGAAGCTGCTGGAAATTTGTGTTAGCCTTAAGTTCTGGATAGGCTTCGGCAATTGCAAAAATCTTCGACAAGGCACCTTCAAGCGTGCGCTCTGCTTCGGCTGTACTCTTAACGTCCTTTGCGCCCATCACTGCCGCACGGGCTTTCGTGACATTCTCAAAAGCAGACTTTTCGTGAGTAGCATAACCTTTTACCGTCTCGACAAGATTCGGAATTAAATCAGCGCGATATTTTAGCTGAACGGTAATGTCCGACCAAGCCTCATTTACGCGCTCGTCAAGCTTGACGAGACTATTATATGTTCCCCAAATAGCAGCGACGACGATCACAATTAAAGCGACCACTACCAGAAGAACGATTAGAGCAACATTCATGAAATTCTCCTTTATTTATATACTCTTATTATATACGACGCGAAGCGGTTTGTCTATGGGATCAGGCATTAGTAATCGTCTGCAACAACGAAGCAAGAAAGCCAAAGCTCGCCATCAAGCAGAGAGCCACAATATAAAGGATAATCCAGCAAAATTGTGAACGCGAAAAGTTGCGCAAGTTACGATTACTAGCACTAAAGGAAAGACAAAGACAAATAATCCAGCCTATTATCGGAATGTTAAACAAAAACGTGTAGCCGAAATAGCCCCACATCCCGATCGGGCGATATTCGTCTGGAATAACGACCTCACGCGCAATGTACGCTTCGGCCGGTCGGCTAACGAGTTTTTGCGTAGTGCGTGCTTTTTTAGGAGTTTTGGCGGTCTTAGCGGTTTTAGTATTGGTGTTAGTTTTGGGCATAAAAATTCCTTCACAAGTTTAGAATGCTTGTTTTAAGTATAAACGTTTTATATAAAAAAGCAAGATCCTTAAACTTCTCAACCAAAATGGAAGCCGCAAGAAAACCGCTATTGACTTTCGAATTTTCATGCTATAATGAGGCAAAAGAGAGGTAGTTTATGGCAGAAGATGCGAAAACGGGTGAGGCAAAAACAACTAAACGCGGGCGCAAGAAGGCCGCAGAGAAGATAGTAGAGTCCCAGCCAACCGTTGAAGCCGAGGCTATAATTGAACCAGCCCCAACGCCAACTATGCCGAGCGCGATTCGAGCGAAGAAGGACAAGGCTCAAACTACGGCCGAATTTCAAGAGTCAGTACGCGAACAGATTGAGAATGCTCGTTCGGAAATCATCACCGAGTTACAAGTTACAATCCAACACGAGATTAGCGAAGTAATGGTGCGCCAAGCACAGAAGGAGCGCCGCAAGCGCCGCTGGAATGCGTTTATTCATGATTTGATTATTTTGATTTTGCTAGCTTTAGTCGGTTATATGGGTTTTTGTCTTTATGATGCTGAGTATTTTGATTTTCTGCCAAAAAAGTGTGAACGCGATAATAGTTGCCAAGAAATCAAAGACTCTGGTAACAATGTTTCTGAGATCGTAAAAGATACAGCCTGGTACAAAGAGAATTATGGTTACCTTTTTGATGGGCTACAACTCAATCTCGATCCCGACGGGCTAGACGCCCATTATCTATACAGCGGCGATTACAGAGCCGGCGACATTAAGCCGGCTTATTTGTTGGCAATGGCTTACAATAGGGTTGCGCCGACACTCGGCAACAATGAGATTAGCGTTTCTGAAGATGCGCTAAAATACGCTTTTATTGAAGTCTTTGGTTCCCTAGACAACTATGCTCGGGGGAACTTCCGCAATAGTTGCTTAGATTTTAGCTACGAGCGCTCCGAAGGCCGCTATGTGGCCGCCGACACAAGCTGTAGCACACAGGGGGGTCGCCAGATTCTTGAACAGATTGACGAAATTTACGAGGAAGGCAATGCGTTATATTTTTTGACGACCGCAACAATTTACGATCCGAGCGAGGAGAGCTTCTATACCTTCGATAATCCGTTCCGGGCGGCCGTTACGAATGTAACAAAAGACGATTTGAACCGCAACCAAGCTCGTCTTAACCGTTACCAGTATCAGTTCAAAAAGACCGATGGCCAATATTATTTTGATGCCATTGTGAAACTAAAGTAGGCAAAGATTATGGTAAAAAATATCTCGGAGAAGACAATTTGCCTCTGTGGTAGTATCAAATTTGCACCAGAAATGAAGGCCTGGGCGCAGAAGCTTGCTGAAGAGGGCAAGGTCGGGATTCTTCCGATTGGCGCGAAGCGTTTAGACGAAGAAACCGCCATCGACGAGAGTTATGACAAGGCGAAGTTAAAACGTGAATTTGACGCTGTGAAGGCACATTTTGACGAGATTAGCCGAGCCGATGCTATTCTAGTCTGCAATTACAATAAAAACGGGGTCAGGAATTACATTGGTGCGAATACCTTTCTCGAGATGGGTTTTGCGCATTGCCTTGGCAAAAAGATTTACCTCGTCAACCCACTGCCTGATATGCCGTATATCAACGATGAGTTGTATGCGTTTGATGTGGAGGTGGTAGGAGATCTAGATTATGGCGTTTCCTTGCACTGGCAAGAAAGCTGAGTATCTTAATTTTCAGAAAAACCTTTGACGAACAGTTGGCGGCGTGCTATAATGGCTTTAGACATCAGCAAGGGCCGAGCCCACTATGCGGGCGTAGCTCAGTTGTTTAGAGCGCTTCCTTGCCAAGGAAGAGGTCGAGAGTTAGAGTCTCTTCGCCCGCACCATGTTGAGTCTTGAGAATAACGCGCTCTGAGTGAGAGGCGTTATTTTGTTTTGATTAGAAATCATCCGGAGTAGAGATAGGATAGAAATGACTAACTCTGAGTTTATAGTGAAGCCGACAGAGGTGCTCGAGGAAGCCCCGATTACCTATAAGCGGATGCTGTACCAGGCTTGTCAGGATGAGGGCGTAAAGTTGCGATTCCTTTCGCGGAACTGGGTAAAACATTTGGAGAAAAACGGCCATGTGCATTTTATCACAGGTTACAAATTCGATTTGAATCCACATGCTCTAGGTGAAATAATTGATGATAAATACGCTTTGTTCTCGGTTCTTAAGGATGCTGAAGTTCCTATTATTGAGCACACTATCGTTTATCGTCCAGATACTGATAGAAGTTTCGCGCAAGGCTGCAATACCATGGATTATGTTCGTAATTACTGGTTAGCACACGGTGGTGATATCGTAATTAAGCCTAATAATGGCACTGGTGGCAGGAGGATTGTCAGGGTACGGGCAGAGGAAGAGCTAGCGCTAGCGTTAATGAGGGCTCTGGGTCAAAGTTGTTCTGGTAGTATGTGCCCATTTTATAAAATTCGACACGAATATCGTGCAGTAACGTTAGATAACGAAGTAAGGCTTAGCTATATGAAGACTTTGCCCGATGAGATAAGCTGGAAGTTCAACCTCCAACAAGGTAGCAAATCTGAAGACATTCCAGCCGAGAAATTACCAAAAGTTACTACTTTAGCCAAACAAACGAGCGAGGCGATCGGACTAAGATTCGGAAGCGTCGATATTATCGAAACTGAGGCGGGCGATTTTATGGTAATGGAGGTAAACAGCGGCGTAATGGTGTCGAAATTTCTAAAGCAACACCCTGATCGTTATCCCGAAATCCGAGCAATGTTCCGCGACGCAATCCGAAAGATGTTTGAGAGCTAAACGCAGGTTAGGCTGGTCGATCCTGAGATTTCGTGATAGAATAGTGGCATGGCACTGTGGCGGAGTGGTTACGCAGCGGTCTGCAAAACCGCGTACACCGGTTCAATTCCGGTCGGTGCCTCCAGGTATTTTGAGACCAACCGCTAGGTTGGTATTAAAATACCTAGCTTAAGGCCGGAAAGGACCCGAGAACCGGGTCCAGGCGATAGTAAGCGAGCGAATTACTTTCCGCAGTTTTTTCTATTATACCCCCCCCCGAAACACAATATAAGTAGTTAGCTAGCGCGAAAAACGTACAGATAAATAAACTAGGCTAATTACGGTGAGCAAGACCAAAAAGGTGACAGAGAAACCCGACCAAAAGCCAAACCGTTTCGAACCAGACTGAATTCCAACCAGAGTCGCAGCCGAAATTGCAGAACTTACATGGTCAGTATCCGAAGCCATGTCGCTAGGTAAATTTGAACCAACACCATAACCATCATCTCCTGTAGCAATTCCGAAAGCTGGCGCTTCTCCACCAGTACGCGGCACCTCGACTAAATTAAGCATCGCGACATCACGCGGGCCAGTGACTATAGTAAAATAGTTTTCAGTATGGGTCGGTTCGTTAAATTCAAAAGGCAAATCATCAGGCGATCCATCAGGTGAGTCGTCAAGCAAGTCGCCACTAGGATCGTCCGAAGGTTTAACTTCGGAAACTGAGCCCAAGTCGTCAATCGTCGGCAAATCCGTAATTTCGGGGGCCGACGGAATATCGACCGGAGATTGCGGGATGTTTACATCCGGTTCGGTGGGCATCTGCGTCAAAACCAGTTGTTCAGCTAAAAACTGTTGGCTCAGGATGAAGCTGGCGCCAAAAACCGCCAGTACTGCTAGACACAAAGACTTGCGTCGCATCAAGAAATCCCAAAGCTTTCCCATACTACCATTATAGCATAAACAACCGTAAAATGCAATATCGACCAGATTCTGTGTTATAATTAGAGTATGAAAAAGTTCAATACCTCCCCAATTAGTGGTATGCAAGAATTGCTGCCGGGCCTACAAACTGAATTTGACCGTCTCAAGGCGGGTATTGAGGAGGCATTTCATCGTCACGGCTATCAACATATCGAAACACCAACGATTGACCGGACGGAAATCCTCTTAGCGAAAGCTGGCGGCGATACTGAGAAGCAGATTTACAAAGTTGTCAAAACCGCCGAAACCGCTGATGACGCTGATCAGGCGCTGCGCTTCGACCACACTGTACCATTGGCACGCTATACCGTCGAACACACCAACGATCTGGCTTTTCCTTTTAAGGTCACTCAAGTTGGTCGAAATTTCCGCGGGGAGCGAGCACAAAAAGGGCGTTTTCGCGAATTCTATCAGTGCGATGTCGACGTAATTGGCTGGGGTAAGCTACCGTTTAGCTACGATGCGGACGTAATTAGCACGTTGATCGACGCCCTAAAGATACTACCCCTACCAGGAGATGGTTTTTTGGTGAGAATTAGTAACCGTAAATTGCTCTCTGGCTTACTGGCTTCGATGAACCTTGAACAGCATGCGACAGACATTTTCAGCATTATCGATCATGCCGAGAAAGTGCCGACTGAGGCTACGCAAAAGGCGTTCACTGATCTCGGTATTGGCAGCGAGAATGTTGTAAAAATCACAACATTTATGGAGATTCACGGAAGTCGTAAAGATGTCGTCGAGAAGCTGCTTGCGCTCGAAAATAGTAACGAAACATTTGTAACGGGCGTAAACGAGTTAGCTGTTGTACTTGAGCTGTTAGAAGGTCAGGATCTCGGCAACGTAATTACCGCCGACATGCTAATCGTGCGCGGTTTAGATTACTACACTGGCACAGTATTTGAAACAGTCGTACCGGATCACCGCGAAATTGGCTCGATCTGTGGTGGTGGTCGCTATGAGAATCTAGCCGGCAATTATACTACACAAGCGATGCCGGGCGTAGGCGGATCGATTGGCTTGACGAGACTCTTCTATCTGTTGCAAAATTACGGTATGGTTCATACGAGTGAGCTGAAGCCGGTTGATATTTGCGTCATTCCCTTCGGTGAGTCGGAAATTCCAGCCGCAAACAAACTAGCAGAGAAGTTGCGCACTGCTGGCAAAAGTGTTGATCTTGAATACGCTGGCAAAGGATTGGGCGACAAGATGAAATACGCTAGTCGTGTCGCAAATTATGCGATTGTAGTCGGCGAAAACGAGGTCCGTTCCGGAAAGTATATGATCAAAGACCTCGCTACCGGTGAAAGCGAAGAGCTAGTGTTCTAGCGAGCAGGCAGAGCTGGCAACAGGATAATTATTTATATACTATGCCAGCTCCCGAATAACTATTACTTACTCAGTCTTACCGAGGCCCGCATCAAGATAACGTAAGACGTAATCCCATCCCCAACTACTATCGAACCCAGCCATTGTAAAATCGTTAAACTGGAAATACGGCATACCTTGGGCAACCTGAAGCGCGCGTTTAGTATTGCGATCTAATTCTTCGGCTGAGCTATGGTTCGCTACGCATTGATCGAACTGGTCGCTAAGTCCAGCCTCGTGACCAATCTCTAACCAGTAATTTTCTGGCATGTTTTTAATCGGGGCGGCAGTCTTACTATTACCGATACCCTTCGAATGGTAATCCTTCCAGAGCCCCGCAATCGCGCCATGGTAGAAATCCCAAAATTTATTCTCTTGCGCAGCACAATAAGCCGCCTCAGCCGCATCGCGCGAATATTGGCTGCCGCTAGCTTCATAAAGATAGTCAGTCAAGCGGATTTCAAAGAAAATGTTATTATCGGCAAGATACTGCTGAAACTCATCCCAGTTTTCCATTACAACCCGCGAGAAGACGTCGCAATATGGGCACATCAAGTCGGTATACATAATATAATAATTCTTTGCGTCGCGATCGCCAATCGTGGTCGCCTCACTCCAAGCCTCGTCGCCTGGAGCCCGACGCGTCGATGAATTGGCGATAATAATTACAAAAAACAGCACGATTATAGCAATAATCGCAATTGTGCGGATAATCCGACCAACATTGCTAGTTTTACTTTTGATGTTTTCCGTAGCTTCAGACATCATTCTTCTCCTTTTGATTAACTTTTACGCCGGAATCACTAGAGACGGGCTGTTCCTTGACAGCGTGTCGACGACAAAATTCTTCGCTCGTAATCATTACGAAAGCATCTTTTCCGATGCGTTTTAAGGTAAAAAGCGCTAGCAGAATTGCCGCCGCCGTAAGTAGCCCAGAAATCGTACTAGCAAGAGCATAGCTACTCGAGCTAAAGACTGCGCCGAGTACCGGGGCAAGCAAAGTCGTCCCGCAAGTCGGGCAGCCGGAACCTAATACCGCTAGGCCGGCCGCAAGGCCAGCGTTTTGGAGATTATCGGAATTTTTTGTGGCGGCTTTAGCCTTCGCGTCGGCTTTTCTATTCTGGCGACGCTTATGCCAAACTAGTACTACTAGGCCAATCAAAATGCTCTGTAATATCGTCACAACAAAGAGCAGAAGCCAATCCCAGAAATTTCGCCCTACGCCGAAAATTCCCAAGAACCCATCGCGGATGACCGCTAATTTCCCACCAAAATCCGTCGCCCAAAAGAGGCTAAAAGCCGCCGTACTCCCCGAGAGCAAATTCATCAAAGTTCCAAAAATCACAAAAGTCAGCGCGAAAGTGAGGAGAAATTTCGGGTCGCGAGTTGCCAAAATAATACCAGAAAAAGCCATTTTCCATTCATCCAGCCAACGATCTAGCTGATGTCCAATCTTCGCTCCACTTGTCATGTTTATATTGTAGCACACTTTTTCAGGTAAAAGAAAGCCGCCCCGTGAGGAGCGGCTGGGTTACTTGGGGTGAGTGAAAAATGTTTTCATTTCAGTAGTACCCGCGTTGCTGCCGGCGGCGTTGCTCCGCATAAGCGAAAGCGTCATACTCGGCGTCAGCGCGTTTCATGATGGCGTCGGCCGTGAAATATCCGCCCAGTAGCGCCGCCACAACGACGATAATAGCAAGATACGCTATCAGGGCATCGCCTTTTTTCTTGCTGCTCGACCGAGACTTGCTCCCGCCAAACAACGCCTCGACTACTCGCCCAAAAGCGCTGGGCGCTTGGCGAGCAAAGCTCATCATGTTGTGAATCTGGGCGTAACTGTTCCAGCCGGCCGTCGCAAGATAGGCGAAAGACCTCTCTTCCCAAGCTCGACGCAACGACGTTAGCCAGATGCGCACGCCGCTCAGGACGATTGGCACTCCGACCAGCAAATAGAGCAAATCCGAGGCCAAAAGCTCGACACGCATGATAACATCCGGATCAACTTCCAATAGCTGCAGGAAAAACGGTGCTACCATGAGCAGGATATAACCATAGACCATAGTAAAACCTGCTATAGCCATAACATAGCCACAGATAATTTCCCGCCGAAAGCTACCGCCGATCTCCTTCGATTCGGACCAGTAGCGTCCGACATACGATGCGTTGGCCCAGGAAATTGCAAAGTTAATCGCTAAAAGCACAAAAAGCAACATATATCTCATCTTCTTCACCCTTTCAATGTTCGACTCCCCCAAGTTACTATAATTATAGCATATCTAGCCGAAAAAGGCAATTACGACTCGATGTATATTATCGATTTGGGTTTTTCATCCTCCCTTGATTACTCTATGGCTAGACAACGGAGGGAGGCACCATAAGACATGTGTTCATGACTATGGTGGACTTTGGTATCAAAATAGAGTTCGTAAGCTTTATTAGCCTCTACGCTTGCCAGTGAGCTCCAAGCATCAAAATTAGTTGCCACACGGCGACCCTCGCCAAGACTTGTGTTTATATACCCGCTGCGGACGAAGAAGCCAAAAACCAAAATACGACCACTAGGTCGCTTTTTATCGAATTTTATCAGGGGTAGAGCAAGATAAAAAACGACACGTAGGTCGTTTTTTATGCTTCAACTATTTAATCATAAATCGAAACAACTGTTTCGATTTATGAAATAGCTAACAGTGGTGGACTCAGACAAAATCCGTACAGCTGTACGGATTTTACATATCCTCTTTTCTTCGTCCGCAGCGGAGGACCAAGCAACACTGCTACATGGCAAGGTTCAAGATTAGTTAGCATCGGTATAGAATCACGTCATTGGTCAAGTGTTGCCGGAACAGGAATAGTATCGCTGGACATTATCTTTAATGAGAATACCGGATATAGACAAGACTGGCGCAGCTTTGCCTATTCCCTCCGTTGTCTAGCTATATAGAGTAATATATAAGGGAGGATGAAGAACTAACCGCCACCCAGAAAGACACAATGACGCCCGTCAAGAGACTCCTTTAGTTGCTTCATTCTCAATCCCGATTCGATTATGGTAGTACCGTCGCGGATTTCATATACATAACTTGAGGCTGCCCCCTGGGTCTCTCCGCCAGACGGTGAGACCATCATCACACTCGGCAACCAATTCCGCAGCCCCGAACATCCATATTATCCATACTATCCACGCACCTAGGCCAAGAAGCGCTATGACACAGACTATAACCCCAAAAACACGCCTCTTTTTGCTAGGAGCGTTTTGTCGATCAGGTAATTCCACCGTATGTTCCCAAGTATTTCAATTAAACTAAATCAAAATGGTGGTTCCGGGCGGACTTGAACCGTCGACACAAGGCTCTTCAGGCCTCTGCTCTACCAACTGAGCTACAGAACCACACAGACAGACATCGAGGAGATAATCTGGTGGAGTAGATCGGACTCGAACCGACCACCTCAGCAATGCGAATGCTGCGCTCTACCAGATGAGCTACTACCCCAACGCTCCTATTTTAGCACACATTTTTAGAATTGGGAAGGCTCCAGCAAGAGAAAAACACACTATAAGAAGACGGAGCCGGATATCATCCGGCTCCGAAGTGGTAGCTAGCTATCCGTCATGGGCCGCCGAAAAACGTTAGGCAGCGGCTAAGTTATTCATCAACTTCGTCCTTGACGGGCCGAAGCGTACCGTCGCTCAACTCCAACTGGAAGTGTTCCTGAATGAAGGTGATGCCATTGTTGAAGGCGGTTTTTTCGTCAGACAACCAAGCATAAGCGTCAATCACACCTTGCGGAGTATAGGCGAACTGGTGGACTTCCATGATTTTATCGCCAGGGAGCGAATGCCGGGCTGGAATTTCGATTTCAGCAAAACGTACATTGCTGGTGCTCAGATATCCGCAAACATCTTCGATCTCATCTCGCAACATCTTAAAGCAGGGCTCATAGATGCTTCTCAGCTTCACTAATCGCTCAAACTGTGATATACGACGCTCGACCTGAGTGACGGTATACCGTTTATCGCCAGTAGAGGGTAGCTTCAGGTACGACCGAAGTTCGAAACGGGCAACAACGTAGGACTCGAGGTTCTGCATCCCCTCATAGTTGCGCAAAACGGCGATACGCTCGTTTACTCGCTCACAGAAGTCACGGATCAACACCGGATCGTCAGGGCAAGCGAAAGTCTGCTCGTTTTCAGTCTTGGTTGACTCGATTGCGACAGAAGCTTTAGTGCCAGTTTCGCGCGCTTGCAGAAGTTTCTTACAGAGTTCATGCATCATTTCACGGCGCGCGTACACAAAACCGTCGTAAGAACGGAACTTGCGACCATTCTCAATCCAGAAGAATTCCCCGTTTATCGCAAAGCGGAAGCCAATCGGAAAGATCAGCAGTTTCCAATAGACACCACCCAGGGTATCCGTGGTCGCGCTCCACCATTTAACAGCACTATCCTCCATTACTTCGTGCAGCTGCCAAGGCCTTCTAGTATTCGGTTCATCCTGATTGTAAATCTTGTAGATTACCATGACATGGTTGATGAGGCTAACTTCGTCTGGGTGGTCCAACACGCCGAACGACGCCATATCCGCCTCGTCGCCAATTTCGGCGATGAGCTCACCAAACAGAAAGTGGGGTCTGTCACACTGATAGCGCAGCTTGTCGGATAGCACCTGAGCCTTACCTCCCTCACTGTCGAGACCGAGCATATGCTCCATCGACTCGGACCGGACGCCCAAAATCGGGTCAAGGCAATCTCCATCTTCTGCCAGCAGAACGGTCGGAGTCCAAAACGATGTATACAGACCGTTCATAGAGATGCGATGGGCATTGCTGGTTTTAATCCACCGGCCCTCACAAGGCTGATTGAGCTCGACGTGGGCATACAGGCCCGGAAAATCTTTAGCAATGGCGCGCTGGATCTCCGTAGTGGACAAGTCGCTTTTTCTGTACATTTTTACCCTTCCTTTCGGATGCGGTTCTCACCGCGACTAGCGCCGGAGTTTTCTCCGAAAATTGACGAGGCTTTCCCCGTCACGCTAGCCTTTACTGCTTTCTAGGCAGCTTTTAGTGCGAAATACAACCATTTTGCGCCTAAACGCTACCTAGAAACATAGGATAACTAACTATCAAGGTACTATTCCTATCCGTTTTCACTACAGACAGAGCCGTTACACGGCTTATCCTTTCATTGTATCACAGATTCTATGTTTTGTCAATAGCGCAATCGGTTTTCCCGACTTTTGACAAACCGAAACCCCAGAGGTCTATACTCTGGGGCATGGTATCGTATCGCTAACTCCCCACTAGTTAATTCCTGGCACTGGGAAGCGGAGGGCGAAATCTTTCACCTCTTTATGGAGCTTATCTAGTTCCCCGTCGTAATTCGCGAGACCTTTATTGTCGCCGGCTTTGGCGCAAATCTCGGCAACCTGCTTCATCCATTTAGCGATCTGCTCCATCTCGTCGGGGCCGAGGCCGCGCGTGGTCATAGCCGGAGTACCGAGACGGACGCCAGACGGACGGAAGGCAGCACCCTTATCGGTCGGAAGAGCATTTGCGTTCAGAGTGAGGCCGATTTTGTCAAGCGCGTATTCATAGAGCTTGCCGTTGATGCCAAAGCTACTCTTCACATCGACAAGAATGAGATGATTATCAGTGCCGTCACCTTGGAGCTTGAAGCCTTCAGCCTTCAGTGCTTCAGCGAGAGCCTTAGCGTTCTTAACAATATTTGCAGCATACTCCTTAAACTCCGGCTGGAGATCTTCTTCAAAAGCGACGGCTTTCGCGGCGATAACGTGCTCGAGCGGGCCGCCTTGGGTGCCTGGGAAAACGGCACGGTCGATTAGGGTTGGGATATTCTCGAGTTTGCGCTCGGTCTTTTTGAGCGGATTGCCGACCTTACCCATACTGACGATCAAACCACCGCGCGGTCCACGCAAAGTCTTATGAGTAGTAGAAGTCATAACGTGGAAACCATGCTCGAGTGGATTCGGGTGGACGCCACCAGCGATAAGACCAGCGACGTGCGCCATGTCCGCCATCAAAAGCACCTCATGACCGCTTTGTTCAGCTACTTTCGCCGCCACCTTCGCCACGCGATCAAAATCCGGGATCTTCATAAAGGCAGAATAGCCAACAAGAATAATTTGCGGCTGATGTTCAAGGGCCAGTTTCTCAAGCTCGTCGTAGTCAATGTCGCCATCTTCGGTCACACCATAGCCAACGAAGTTATAGATCTTCGCGCTACGCGTAACTGGGGAGCCATGAGTAAGATGGCCGCCGGCCGGCAAAGACATTGCCAAGATCGTGTCGCCAGGCTTGCACCAAGCGAAATAAACCGCCTCGTTAGCATTGGCGCCAGAATGCGGCTGGACATTGGCATGGTCGGCGTGGAAAAGCTGCTTAGCGCGCTCAATCGCAAGGGTCTCGGCTTGGTCAATATTCTCATTACCGCCATAGTAGCGCAGCTTCGGATATCCCTCACTATATTTATTAGTCAAGATAGAGCCCATCGCCTTCAAGACATTCTCGGAGACGTAGTTTTCGCTCGGGATTAGTTCTAGACCTTCACTTTGGCGCTGTTTTTCTTTTTCAATAATTGCAAAAATCGGATCGTTCATCAAAATACCTTTCGTTTTACTGTACTATATTCGCCAAAGTGTGTTAGATCATATCGTGTATTACCTCTTAATTATTACCATTATAGCATACTCAAGTCCTTATATGCTATAATGATTTGGTATGTCTGAAAGCGTTAAACAAACTAATCATAAGGAAGAGCCGAAGACGACGTGGCGCACGTTGCATTATTTTTGGCAAGAAGTGAAGAAATATAAGTGGTGGTCAATTTCAGTAATAGTCGTCACTATTTTGGTGGTATTTGTTAATGCAATCTTGGGGCCGTTGGTTTTCTCAGATTTAATTGGCAAGGTATCAAGCACCAGCGACTTAGCTAGTATTATACCAGGGTTGCTGACAGAGGCCTTAGTATACCTAGGCCTATATGCTTTCTCCAATTTTGTATTAGACCAATTGAGATTATATTTATGTTGGGAATCAGAGTTAAAAGCGATGTATGATCTATCCAACCAATGCTTCGATGTTATTAGCGCTCAATCCATGCAGTTCCATAGTGACCGTTTTTCTGGTTCACTAGTCTCACAGACTAACAAATTCGTAGGAGCTTATGAACGGTTATTGGATACTATTATTTGGAACGTCGTGCCTTTAATTTCGCGTGTGGTAATGACCCTGGTTGTATTGTGGCCGCTATCGCCATGGTTTGCAATCGGAATTGTCATTTTGACGGTCATTTATACTATCATTGCTGGGGTAACCTACAAAGGAATTGGCCACCTCAACGACGAAGAAGCGGAGGCGCAGAATAAACAGACTGGGCAGCTGGCTGATTCGATTTCAAATATCATTTCAGTAAAATCTTACGCGCGTGAAACCTACGAAGAAGATCGTTTTAAGACTTTTTCGCGTGGGGCAATGAAATCTTCCAACAAACTAATGCACGCCACGATTGGCCGAAACTTCGTCTTTAGTGTGGTTGAAATTAGTTTGATGGGATTATTACTGGCGTTCTTAGTTTACGGACCAGAGTGGCTGGGGATTTCTGTATCTACGATGGTTCTAATAGTAAGTTATGCTAATGGTATCTTAGGTGAGCTCTGGGGGATTACGAGTATATTCAAGAACATGAACCGGGTCTTTGGCGATGCGCACGAGATGACGCTAATTCTCGACACGGTAGATGATGTAGTTGATGCGCCGAACGCGCAGCCGCTCGTGATGCAAGAAACGGGCGTAGATTTCCAGAACATTTCTTTCCAACACGCTGACGCAAAGACGCCGATTTTCGAAGATTTTAACCTTAAAATTCAGCCAGGCGAGCGAGTAGGCTTAGTCGGAGTGTCAGGTTCAGGAAAAACTACGCTGACGAAACTGTTGCTACGCTTTGCAGATGTTTCGCGAGGTGAGGTGACGATTTCTGGGCAGAATATCAAGGACATCACACAGCAGAGCTTACGTGAGAATATTGCTTACGTACCGCAAGAAACTTCCCTTTTTCATCGATCGATTGCCGATAATATCGCTTACGGCAAGCCTGACGCCACACCGGAAGAAATCAAACGTGCGGCTGAGCTAGCGAATGCCGACGAGTTCATTATGGAACTGCCCGACGGGTACGAGACATTGGTTGGTGAACGCGGGATCAAACTCTCGGGCGGACAACGCCAACGTATTGCAATTGCGCGAGCGATCTTAAAAGATGCGCCGATTCTCGTGCTGGATGAAGCGACTTCGGCCCTAGACTCAGAATCTGAAGCACTAATTCAGGATGCCTTAACGAGATTAATGGCTGGGCGCACCAGTATTGTCATCGCGCACCGACTTTCGACGGTAGCTAGCCTCGATCGCATCGTCGTGCTCGAGAATGGTAAAATTGTCGAGCAAGGCAAACATCACGATTTGCTCAAAAAAGCGGACGGAGTTTACCATCACCTTTGGAGTCGCCAAAGCGGCGCTTTCATGGAATAGAGATAAAACTCTGACTGAAGAAAAATCTTAGAATTCTAACGTAAAAATCGTGCCGGTTTTCTCGCTAGAACTTGCACTCAGTTTCCAATGGTTTTTCTCGGCGAGCGACTGCGCAATAGCGAGGCCGAGACCGACCCCTTCGGAGCTTTTGTCGCTCTGATAGAATCGTTCGAAGATATGAGGCAAGTCTTCACTGGGAATCGTCGCGCCGTCGTTTTTGACGGAAATTGAGTGCGATTTAACATTTAGTTCAATAGCCTTATCGCAATACTTAACGGCATTATCAAAGAGAATCGTCAAAATTTGTATAAAATCTGCCCGAGCGAGATCAGCTTTGGGATTTTTGAGCCGGGTGCGCAACTGGCAATCAATACCATTTTGTTTGATGCGTGAAGCAAAAGGCGCAATCACCTCATTGATTGTCGACAAGAGTTCAACGGGTTCGCCGGAAGATGGCTGCAAGGTGCTAAAAACCTGATCGGCCCGGCTAAGTGCTAGTAACTCTTGATTTAGGGTTGTTAAAGCTTTCACCTCATGCGAGACATTGTCAATCCAAGGATTGTCCACAATCTCAGCCGCTTCGAGATTAGCTGAAATCGCCGCTAGTGGGGTTTTGATTTCATGACTAGCGTTGGCAATAAAGGTTTTTTGTGCATCATAGGCCTCTTTAACCGGAGCGATCGCCGCCTCGGCTAAAAAGTAGGAGAGAATCGCCACGACAAACTCAATCGAAATACCGACAACTAGTAAAGACAGCAATAACGAAGCCGAAGCCTCACGTCGCTCGGCCTGCACTTGACGACGAACGGTTTGGAACACGGTCTGATCATCACCGAGACTGAAAACCGCCTCAATCATATAAGGGCGCCGCTCGGCCGTTCCACGCGCTACGGCATAAATCGCTGAAAAAGCCACCACTAACACAATCGCCGTGACTATCATAGTGATTACAATAAAGCGGTTACGGAGGTTACGAAACATCTTTTTCGCTAGTCAGTTTATAGCCTAGATTACGAATAGTCTTAATTGTGGCACTCGAGCCAAGCTGCTCGAGCTTCTTACGCAGATAACTCATATAAACTTCAACGTAATTATCGGACGAGGCTGCTTCGTTACCCCAAGCCCGCGCGAGCAACTGTGCTTTTGGCTGGATCTGTTCTGGATGACGGATTAAGAGCTCAAAAAGTTCAGCCTCTTTCGCCGTGAGCGGAGTGCCGTTTAGAAGACGGTTACTCAGATCATATTCGAGGTCAGCATAGCGTAGAGTTTCATCAGTTTGAAGCGGAGGACGCCGCGTTAGCGCTTTTAATCTGGCAATAAGTTCGGCGGTTTTGAAAGGCTTAGCTAGATAATCGTCGGCGCCAGCCTCCAGCGCCCGCACTTTGTCGTCTACTTCTGCCAAGGCCGAAAGCATCAAAATTGGCGTAGTTAAGCCTTGACTACGCACCTCCTTCAAAATATCCCAACCAGAAACACTCGGCAACATAATATCCAGTACCAGGCAATCATACCCCGGTTTGGTGGCTAATTTTAGACCTTCTTCCCCACTTGCCACCCAGTCCACCGCAATATCAGCCTTCTTTAGCAGATGAATTACCGCTGAGGCCAGATATGCTTCGTCTTCGACATAAAGTATTCTCATACTATGCATTATAACGGAAAGATGTTAATTTTGGCTTAAAATACTTCTTCAACTCTTTTTGGACTTAGCCGCAGATAAAAACGCAAGTGGCGACCACCGACGGTAGCCACCACTTTTACTAATCAATATAATATTATCGTTCGTTCCAGCGTTTAATCGAGTCAGCAATAACTTTCTTAGCTTCGTCGAGACCAGCAAACTCTTTAACTTCGGTCGTACCTGGCTTCTTTAGATCTTTATAGTGGTTGAAGTGGAAATTAATTTGTTCGATAAGGCGCTTTGGCAAATCTTCGAGCGTCTGATAAACGTCGCCATTATTGCGGTCGTCGGCAACTACGGCGATAATCTTATCATCAACTTCGCCATCATCGACAAATTTCATGACACCGAGCACGCGAGCTTTGGTATAAATACCGGTAGTTAGTGGCTGATCGGTAATCAAGAGCACATCAAGTTCATCGCCATCCTCATCAAGAGTCTGGGGGATGAAACCATAGTTGGTCGGTTTTGCGAAAGCGATTGGTTCGATGCGATCAAGCATAAAACAAGCATTCTCGCGGTCCCATTCAATCTTGTGATTCGAGCCGGTCGGAATCTCAACGACGACGTTAATTTCGCCATTTTCATAATCACCAGGGTTCAAAATTTTGTTGAAATCTGCCATAAAAACTCCTTGTTTATAGTTTTATTATAGCATGAGTGCAGACAATATGTAAAAAGTACCCCGGTTCAAGACCGGGGCTAAGTTTTTGGAAATATTAGAGATCACGAGGCCAGAGTCTAAGATCAGGAAGTTAAACATTTTTTAATCATCCTTTCTGTCCTGATTATGCCAATCCCGCCAGTTAAGGCAGTGCATATAGTAGCGCAACGCAAGCGCAGTGGTAAATGCTGGAATGGCAGCGTAATATCCACCATTTATATTAAGCATAGCCATGGGCACAAATACAATTGCTGGATCAAGTATAAATACGATGAACGCCCAATACAAGACGCGCACAATTACAATTACGCCGCTCCTAGCAAGATCGTAGGCGACATATTCGAAAACACAAGAGAGAAACACATACGCCGCTAATACAACCACTACTGCCAAAATCTTACGCCAAGTGCTGTCACCTACGAGCGCGTAAACCTTATTGGCGATTGTGTCATAAGCAGCTGCTGTAATCTCTCCCAAAGATTGCCAGTACATATCTAACACCTCCTTGTTAATGTGTGACATTAGTCACACAGAATCTAGGCGTAAGCCCGAGAGCTAAGCCTTATCTTTCTATTGTAGCACAGATAGTTGTTTTTGTCAATAGATGCAGGCTATTTCTCGTTGTGGTTATAATTCGAGGGCTGACCGAAGATTTTCTGGCCTTTCACCTCGTCGGGAAGATAAGATTTATCGAGATGGAAGCCAGCTTCCCATTTCTGGCCTTCGCCGAAGCCAAGATCTTTCATTAGCTTAGTCGGAGCATTGCGAAGCCAAGTCGGCACCGGCGCGCCCATGCTCTTCTCGGCCAAAGCCTGCGCCCGAGCCCAGCCGTTGTAAGTGTCACGGTTTTTTGGCGCTTTCGCCAAGACGACCGCTACGTGACTCAATATAATCCCACCTTCCGGCATGCCGACCCGCTCAATCGCTTGGAAGCAGCTCACGGCAAGATTTAGAGCAGCACTAGCGGCTAAACCAATATCCTCCGAAGCAAAAATCACCATTCGCCGGGCAATAAATTTCGGATCTTCCCCGCTCTGAACCATGCGCGCGAGGTAATAAAGCGTGGCGTCAATGTCGGAACCACGCATGGATTTGATAAAAGCCGAAATATTATCGTAATGATAATCGCCAGACTTGTCGTAGAGCGGCATCTTCTTGCCGACGGCGGTCTCAACCACCTTCTTATCGACTTTTTTCGCAAGACTAAGAGAGAGCTCGAGGTCACCCAAGGCCGAACGGGCATCACCAGCCGAGAGTTCAGCAATATAATCAATCGCCTCGTCCAAAACGCGCTTCTCAGCCCCTTCGGCTTTGATTGCGCGCTTGAGAACCTCGACGATATCGGATTTTTTGAGCGCCGAGACAATCGCTACTCGCGAACGCGAGATTAACGGCGAAATCACCTCAAAACTAGGGTTCTCGGTAGTGGCGCCGATCAAAATAATCAAGCCCGACTCGACGTGCGGAAGAAAAGCATCCTGCTGTGCCTTGTTGAAACGGTGAATTTCGTCCACGAAGAGTACCGTACGGGTCTTAAGATTCCAGTTCACCCGAGCGCGCTCGACAACTTGCTCAATATCCGCCTTCTTAGCAGTAACCGCAGAAAGTTCAACGAAATCCGCCCGATATTCACGAGCCAGAATCCGAGCAAGCGTAGTTTTACCAGTACCGGGCGGGCCCCAGAAGATCAAATTTACCGGTTCGGCTTTGCGGACGATTTCGGTCAAGATTTTGCCATCACCGATAATTGCGTCTTGACCGACGACCTCGTCAAGGGTCTGAGGACGCATGCGCTCCGCTAATGGCACCCGATTCATGACTATATTATACTATAAAAATTGCTCCAGCCCACAAGGAACCGGGGCAGGACTAGCAAAGTTGCAGTTTAAGCCACCGGTCGGAGTCGCGTACCCGAGCACTGGTCTTTTCGACGCTGTTCCACGGTTCATCACCCTTTTTCTTCTTGGAGAAAAGATTCATAATATGCGCTCCTTTCGTCTTCATATGTCTTGGTCATGAGGTCATGTCTGAAAAATGATAAGATGACTATTTTACGAAATAAACTTTGCTAGTTCTAAAAGAATCATGAGCATGGCAAAAAATACGCTACCATGCGCACACCTTAATTGTAGCACAGATTATGCTTTTTGTCAATAGGTGGGTGTTCGGTTTTTGGGGTTTTACAGGGGCAGATTTGTGGAAAAATCATTTCAATTAGGACTAATTTTTGCGAAAAAACAAGCTTGACGATAAACATGGGCGTGATAAAATAGTTATAAGAGTTCGGACGAGATCTGACGTTGAGGGTCGCCCGTAGCTCGTAAAAATTAAGCACTGGGTGGTTGAATGTGCAATAAAAAATAGCCTCTGATCTGTCAGAGGTTTTTTGATGAGTTTAGATAGTTTGCTGAATGGGCTTAGAGATTCTCGGTTTTTGAGGTTTCTGTTTTCTTGTGAGCTATAGCCAACAAAGCCGCCTAGGACCGGACGGCTTTGTTTATCTTTTGAGGACTTAATCTTCCTTTTTCTTGAAATATGTCTTGCCGAGGCCGCAGAGTGGGCAGATAAAGTCATCTGGCACTTCGTCGCCATAGTAAACGTAGCCACAGACCGTACAAACCCAAGCGGTTTTGCCCTGCGTCGTAGTAGTCTTCGTAAGCTCATCTTTGTGCTCTTGGTAATAAGTATAAGTCATTGGAGTAACTTTATCATCAAAGACGTCCGCTTCGACAAGCTTCCCGATATAGATCGTGTGGGTGTCGTTGTCGATCGCGTCAAATTTTTCGAACACCATGTAGCCGAGTGAATCCTTCACCACTGGCACGCCAGCGACTTCTTCGGTCTGGCATTTGGCGCATTTGTCAATGTCCTTTGAAGAGTTGAAGCCAAAAGTCTGGATGAGCTCCGGGTCCGCATTTTCGCCGAGCACCGAGAGAGCGAATTTGTCATTTTCGCTAAGTAACTTATGTGAGTGGTTGGTCTTCGCGACGGCGACCGCGACCAGCGCCTGGTCGCCACTGCCACCGACGCGCGAAACCGCATCGACCACGCAACCGCCACCCGGCACCGTCAAGATGTACATACCTTGGGTAATTTTATGAGTGATCTTCGAGTTTTTCATGTAAATAATTCCTTCAAAAAACGGTGGTGCCCGAAATGGGACTTGAACCCATATGGATTTCTCCATTCGATTTTAAG
>CARBES010000010.1 GCA_948944455.1 uncultured Candidatus Saccharibacteria bacterium
TCGTCCGCAGCGGCAGACCTGCTAATAACTATCCTCTTGAATCGGGCGGTTTTGACTATTCTGACTGGGGTCATTATTGGTCTAATCAAGCATCTGCGGTCGTAAACGACCGAATGTCTAGTTACTTCTTAGGCTTTTACACTATAGCCTTCTCTTCTCGAGATAGTTACCGTTCCTATGGTCTCCCCCTCCGTTGTCTAGCCATAGAGTAATCAAGGGGAGAATTAAGATTGTATGCCTGCCACACTCATCAGTTTTGGAGTAACGGACACGGTTTTGGCGAACAATGTGCTAGAAGCTATGCAGAAGAATGTATTGCTAGCAATATTACAAACCAACGAGAAATAAGGAAAAGCTAAATAGAATCTCCCTAAGAAGCTTTAGCTATCTGCTTTGTCGGGAATGTCCGACAACGACGGGAGTCGGATGAAGCGAACTAGCTCCCCATGACGATGGGCGAGCGTGAGCGTTTCCCGAAAAGCATGATAGTAAAGCTTCTTAGGAAGAACATAAGAATACTCACCCTGGTTGAAGAATAAGGTAATGGAGGTTGGTAGAGAGGTGTATTAGACGTGCGGGCCTACCATGCGTAGGAAGTGAGAGAAGAATATGCTTACATATTCTTCCGAACTGACGCCCGCAGGATAAGGAGCATTAGCTCCGCTTTTGGGAGATGAGAAAAGTTCCACCTTCGATTGAAAGCTAACCCTAAAACTAGTTGGCTTAGACATGATTATAACGATTCTTTTCCTTATTTATGCTATAATAAGCTTATGTTTGAGAGGCTTTTTGGTAAAAATAAACACCCTAATCCCCAGGGCCCCGCCCCTGTTATTAATCCATATATCCCTTCCGACCCAACTGCCCTCTCCCAGCAAAATGCCATTATTTCTTATTTCATGAACCCTAGCGCCGACGCTTCCGGCACTCCTAACGTCACTCCAGACCAACGCCAACTCTTCCTCGCTCGCCTCAAAAATAACGAGATCTCGCTCGATCAAGAAGCCGCCTTCCTTCGTCGCATCCGTTCCCCGCTCCAAGATCCCACCACAGGTCCCGCTGGCGTCTTCGCAAAAATCTCCGCTCAGCCTCGCGAAACCCAAATTCTTGCTGTCGCTACCGGTTACAACGCCACCAACTGGCAAAACGTCACCGAAACCTCACTCCAGCAATTCATTGACCCACCTCGCCGTCACCAGCCCGACTACCGCACTCCAATCGGTTTCAAAGCTTTTCGCAAAGAATTTCTCGCTGGCATTAAACCCCAAGCTTCTGAAAACCAAATTGAATCTTACCGTATCGCCATGGATTCTCTTGAGCGCATTATTTACGGCAAGCGTCTTGAATATTATCAGCAATTTGAAGCTTTACGCAAACTCGCCACCGATCCACAAACTTCCCCCGAAAAGTCCTCTACTCAAAATACCGCTGTGGACGCCGACCAGCCTAAATCATCTTCCGTTACCCCTACCAAGCCTACCTCACTCACAATCTCCACAATCACGCCCGAACGCCGCGAGCAGCTTCTTAGTCGCGTCGTTATCGATGGCGACCCTTGGTACCAAGCCGGTGAAGAATACCGCCTTAGCTCAGTCAATCTCCTAAACGCTGGTCTCGACCCTGCCTACGAAACTACCCTGGACGGCAAGATTATTTGTCTTTCTAAGATCTTTCAGCTCAGTAGCGGCCGCCCTGCCGTTATCGCCTACATTCCAGCCGAACAAGGCGTCAAGGTTCGTAGCTACTATCAAGATCGCTCCGAAGGCCTCTGGCACTACATGCCCGACTATGTCCATGACCAGTCCAGCAACAGCCTTGAGTGGTTTGGCAAAAGTTATTCCGAATCTGCCACCACTCTTCCCGTTGGTCTCCAATCCGTCCTCTGTCAAATTGCTATGGCTCATCCTGCCGAACGCATCACTATGACAAATCCTGATTTTCTCTTTTCTGGCACTGCCAAATCTTATCTCTCCATGCAATCGTACCGTGACGCTCTAAATACTGGCCAACTCCGTGGCGATTTCTATAAAGAAGTTTCTCATACTCCACTCAACCCCGATGCCCGCATTGGTAATCCGCGCAAAGGCGCCCCGCAACTCATCTCGGTTAACGCCGATAAAGCCCCTGACTTTACTAAACCACTCACTGCCTTCAAAACTTATTCCGAACTCATCGGCGAGATGTCTCTTTACGGTTTCCCTTCACATGATGGTCAGTACAACTGGCTATTCGGCCGAGATTATCGTGGCCGCTCTTGGGTGGCTTATATAGAAGCCGTTTCCCCGCTCACCGACACCGGCTGCCGCAAAGAATGGCTCAGCGCCACCGATATTCAAACTCCTCTCTACGAATTTAGCCAGCAATCCGACGGTTACGGTGATCCCACCGATACTCGCAAAGGCTACACTTCAATGTGGAATAACTATCTCAGCAAAATCCCCATTATCGAACAGTTCATCGCCGCTCTCGAACCCCGCAACCAATCCTAACTTTATGTACACAATGTGTACATTTTAGTAACTTTTTTGTGCTATAATTAGTTCAAAGGAGAATTTTATGGCCACAACGCAAGCTAGTATTCATGTCAAGGTTGACCCGGAAATTAAAACCAAATCCGAATATATTTTAAACAAAATCGGCATTTCTATGTCCGATCTCATTAATATGACCTTGCGTCGCGTCATTCACGAACGCCGAATCCCCTTCGACACCACTGTTGACACTGACGATATTGACGACGTCATCAATAATGCCATTGCCACCGCCGACAGCTCGACTCTACCAGAATGCCTCAATATTCGCACTGAGGAAGAACTCATTACCCTCGTCGAGTCTCGCCTCGCCAACGACGAAGAAGAAAAGAATGCTCTTGGCCTAGAAGAAGTCGCCAAAACACTCAATCTTACCGTTTAACAATCCTATGAAGTATCGTATAAAATATACCCCTTCCGCAAACAAAGATTTACAGAATATCCAGACCTACATTAGTCAAGAACTCAGCAATCCTTCCGCAACCTCCCGCAAGTTATCCCCTCGCGTATATAATTTACTACCGCTCAAATCCTTACGGCCAGTCTTAACCATTCACCATTACCGCTTCATTCTCATGTAGTGCATCAAGGTATTCTTGCACTATCGGTTCAAGTCTCCTATAGAAGCTACTGTCCGCATTGTCTATATCCTCTTGTTTCTTTATTCCTCTCGCCAACGCCTCGTCTACTTTATAAATATTTTCTCCGTCATACACCCGCGTCTTCGCAAAACGTGAACTACCATCCAGTTTGAAGTCAACATTAACCCAGTTGCAATTCCCCGGCGCACTATAAAATCCGCTATCGCCAATCTCCTGAACACCCGCAGAAAAATAGCTAAACCCTGACGGCTTCCGTGGCGCCCTTTCTCCCTTCTCCGTCGCCATCCTGACCTCTTTAGTTGCTTTCTCAAGTGTCTCCCTTATGAACTCTAGCCGTTTTTGTTGCTCTAGTTTAGAAACCTCGAGATATTTCTCGTCCAACGGCGTCGCACCTACCGTAAACCGCGGTATATCATAGGCTCGACCAATCCCCTCAAGCATCCGAATCCTTGTCTTATAACTCGACATAGTCAAAAGCTCATCTATCTTCTTATCTATCTCTAGGTAGCTATCATTCTCGCTAATCGAATCTATTATCGCTTCACCCCTCTTTCGAGCCTTTTCTAAATACACTGTTTTCTCAATATTAACTATCGGCACATTGTAGAACTTCGCATGGCGTAGCGCCGCTTCTGTAATCCTCCCGTTTTCCGTGATAATATAATCCGGCCGCTTCGGCACTCCATTCTCTGAATATCGCCGCATTAGGACCTCATTATATATGTATGTCCCGCCCGCACCTTCCAGATGTTTAATCGCATCGACATCTGCTAGAAGTGTCTCGGCCGTCCCCACCATATTGCTCGACCCAGCATCCCCATTAACCGCCGCGATCACCGAGTCTGCTTCGACCTTCTCGAACCCATAGATCAACTCTCCTGTTACATGACTATTTATATTCCTTTCCGAATTATAGTACGACGCCGAAATCGTATCTCCAAGTGCATTGTCGTCTCTCGTTCCGAAACCACTTTCCTTTTCTGCTTCGTCGCGTCGCCTCGTCCAGATCGCCGGATCCTCCATCACAGCCTTATAGGTCTCTGTACCAATCTCTCCTGGCTTATTCGCACTCCTGTAATCGATCGTTGTCGACAGCATCGCAAACGGCAACCCTTTCAGGTCATAGACCGGAATCTCCACCCCTTCGTACATCACTGTCCGCTTTTGTACCTCTGGGTTCTCTGACAAGCTTTCTACTTCTAGATCATCCACCTTCAATAGACATGTATTTAGATCACGCTCCACTATCTCTTGAATCCGCTGTTTCTGGAACTTATCCCGTTTGTGAAGGTCGAACGCCTCTCGCGCCTGCTTCATGCCTTGAGCAATATACTCTCGTTCCCGACGCTCTTTCTCTGCTTTGTACTCTGCTTCGCGCTGCGCGCGCTCCGCCTCAATCCGCGCAAGATCTTCCTCGTGCGCCCGTTTAGCGGCCGCTTCTTCCTCATGATATTCCTTCAGAGCCACGTGCATTGCTTCCCGCTCACGCCGTTCCTCATCCCGCTTTGACTTTATCCCTAACTTATCCGCAATCAGCCTCCTCACCTTCGTGAAGGTCGACGGTTCTTCCTTAGTCTCTCGCCCTTGATAGTCCCACAAGCTAAACGGACTGGATTCTATGTCTGATCTTATCCTCTCGACTCTATGCCGCTCACCCTCATCATATCTTTCCAGCACCGACTTCCGCCTACGCTTCTTCTCTCGGCGTTCCAATACTGGCACATCCATCGCAAAGCTCTGTTCTGCTATCGGCATCACCTCGCTCCCTGGCTCCAGCGCCTCCGGCTCATCAGCCCTATCCTCTTTCTGTTTCCTGTAAACCTCTTTCACCTTTGCCGCCGCTCGCGAAATCTCCTCTACTCGTCTATCTTGCTTCTCTATAGTAGTCTCGCCAGTTCCGCCCACCTTACCACTCTCTGCAACAAAGCCCTTCTTACCGAGCTCCTCCAGCTCGCTCCATGAGTTCTCTGTCTGAGCCTCTCCTGTACTACCTGATATTTCGTGATTCTTCGTCATAGTAAACCTTAGCTTTATTATAGCATCTCCGACGAACCCAAAACCACCAGACCTCAGTCTGGTGGTCGGTTATACTACAACTAGTTATTTCTGGCTTTCGTCAGCTTTGGTCCCAGTCGTTTGTGGCTGAGCCGCTGGAGCTGCAGTCTTGCCGGCTGGAAGCTTAATCCATTTCTCTAATGGTAACCATACAACTACCGCATTCAAAATCGCCATGATAATAATCAAAATCAAACCGATACCAATGCTTGTGTCCGCAGTTGCTCCGAACAAACTTACTGCCGAGTTCACGCCAGAAACCGAGTTTGCTACATCGCCACAATCTATAATCGCGATTACTGCACAAATTACAGCCACCGCCGTTGTTGCAATTTTAGCCCACATCGGCAACTCTTTCTTGTAGTCTTTCAAGCTACTCACTACCGTAATCACAATAATCGCCACAAATAGCATCAAAGTGATCCAACCATCACCCTCAGTTCCGTTCACCGACTCCGAAGCCGACTGTCCAAGTACGCTTACGCTTACAGTTGCCCACGGCAAGAACGTCGAAATCACGCCCAGCAACGATGCGATCAAAATTATTATTTTTTTCACCATAATGACTACTCCTCTCTAAAGGTTTATTAACTATATCTACCTTAATTGTAGCATAAAATCATTTTATATTTTCATAATTACTCATCCGTCTACTATGGACGGCATGTTTTTCTTCGTCCGCAGCGGGTATAGTGAACATTCAATAGCAATGGTCGCCATGCGTGGGTTATACTGGTCTAGCACTCCTCGCATTTCGCCATACATATATTATCTTGACACTATGAACGAAAACACCTCACCAAATCGTTCCCATGATACTAGGTACGGTATCTCCCTCCGTTGTCTAGCCATAGAGTAATATCAAGGGAGGATGAAGAATAAAAAATAAGCCCCGAGGGGCCATTTTCATTTTCTGGCGGAAGCGAGAGGATTCGAACCTCCGAGACATTTCTGCCCACACGATTTCGAGTCGTGCGCCTTCAACCACTCGGCCACGCTTCCGCTTCCAATTATAGCATACCTACCTCATATCTGCAAAAAAAATCCCCGGCCATCCATCTTTCGACTTCCGGCCGGGACTCTTGCTTCTGTTCTACTCAAACTTACCTATCTCTTCGATCCCCCAGACATCCAGCCAAAGTCGCACTGTTGGCAGCATCTTCAGCTCTTCCAAATTACATGGAATCCGTACGTGTGGCCACAGCTCCGCAAGAACTTCTTGCGCCGCCGCTAGGGCGCCCACCGAAAACAACAAGTTATGGTTTGAACCCGCCCCAGAGAACCCAATCAGCAGTTCCCCGCGCCTCTCCGACACTCCGGGTTCATCATAAAGCACCCGAAGCCCTCCATAGCGCGGCGCCAAACCACAAACATCTTTCAGCCACTCGTGAGCATTTCTTGGCAACACAGTAGCATCAACACAGTCAAAGATTACTCTCTGCATATCTTTACTCCATTCCAGCCCGCGCGCGCCCAACGTCAAACTAACCCGTGCTCCCAAATCCTGCACTGGATAAGTTGCCACATCCGACCCAAAGAATTTCAGCGTCTCGATCTCGGCCTCAGCATAGCCATCATCGGCGTACTTCCCTCCAGACTCAAAGTGTAGCCTTTCCGGTCCCGACCCATTTAAGGCCAACGCCGACCGAGCACGATCCAGTACGATCAGCTTCCATCCCCCTTCCACCAAATAGCCGTACCTCGTCGTCAGGTCACCGATTTTCTCTGTCAATGCTGCCGCTAACTTCTGGCCAAACTCACTTTTGGCCCACTCGCCGCTAAGCATTGTGCTCACCAACCCATCAACACCTTCCTGTCGTCTACCGCCTAAGCCCACAAAGCTCTTCATACAGAACTCCCCTTTCACTCTAGCAAGGTCGTACAAGATGGCTCTCTAATCTTCATATTTCTCGAACTTTCGCAAACTTCTAAAGAGCTTTCTTGCCCGCCCCGCAAATATCCTCTATATTATAACATCCTTACCATGATATTCAATGCATACATCTTTTCAAAAATATATTATAATATAATAAATAATCGGGAGATATCACATGAGCAGCGTTTTTGCCAAAATCATCCAAGGCGAGATCCCTTGCTACAAAATCTACGAAGACGACCGCACCTTCGCCTTCCTTGACATCGCGCCCGAAGCCCCCGGTCACACCCTCGTCGTCCCGAAAGTCGAAGTCGACAAAGTCTATGACCTCAGCGACGAAGATTATACCGCCGTTATGGCTACCGTGAAAAAACTCGCTCGCCATCTCGAAGACGTCCTCGGCGAGCGCACTATGATTAAAGTCGTCGGTATTGACGTCCCTCATGCCCATGTTCATCTTCTCCCTATCAACGAAAACTGGGCTGGCGAACGCCATCTTAAACCAACCGAAGACGAGATGCGCGCCATGCAAGCAAAACTCCAGCTCAACTAAGAGGAGGTATGTCCGAAAACATACCTCCCACCGCAGGGACAATCGACTATCGGTTTAGCTTAACATTATAGTTAAACTATACCTTCAGTCGACAACGGCACCGCATTGGGTTGTGTCGTTCCGCCAGCATTTGCTGGCGACGCTATTGGTGCCTGTTCGGCGCCCGTAGTCTGCTCACCTACTGGAACTGCCGTCGCTACTGGAGCTGCTTCACTAACTACGCCCGGAGCTGCTTGGCTCTGACTCTCCAATGGCGTTACCGCTTCTTCAACGGCTACATTAGCTTTTCCCTCACCCGTACGCTCAGCTTCTAACTTTGCTTTTCTACTTGCATACGAATTAGCCCATTCGTCAGCCAGTTTCGCTCTTTGTGCATGTTCGGCCTTTTCAGCATCATTCTGGCTCTTTTCAGCCATATAGCGGTTTTCGCTTGCGATACCCCCTAAAATCGTCTCAGCCGAAACCGACTCTTTATTTCTGTTCTTATTATCATTCATCACGAATGCTGCTAGATCAAAAATCTGAATCGAGGTCTGGATGTCTTTGGCCTTCTCTGGATGATCTTTTATGTCGGGCAATGTCAAGTCTTCGCGCAAACGTCCGAGGATATAATCCACCATCTCACTATCCGAAACCTTACCGATTTCTGGTGAGCTCACAGCTTCTACGCCCGGAGCTGCTACCGTCGCCTCAATGGTTGCGCTAACCTCGCCACTACCCGCCGGCTGCCCAGCTGGTGCACTCACCTCAGAAGCTTGGGTCATATTTACTGCCTGCACTTCTGGCATCGGAGCTACTTCCTTGGCTGGATCCCCTGTCGCCAAAACTTCCGCTCCCAGCACTGGCGTTACTTCCGCTGTTGAAGTCTCTGGCGTAGCCGCATTTAGAGCCGCTTCGCCCAAACCTGCTGCCACCGAAGCTGACAAAGCCTCTGCCGCCCCCGCCTCGGCCGTACCTTGCTCAACTTGTGGAGTCACGTCTTGCGTAGCTTCTGGAGTGTTCATTGGAAATTGTTCCATACTTTTCCTTTTTATTTTTTAGTTTTTGTTTTTGGCTATCCTCGCCCAAGGTCATGAGGTAACCCCGAACGAATTTTATAAATTACACTCTATCTCTATCCTAGCACACCATAAGCGTTTTGTCAATACCTGCAGTCTTCTTCATCCTCCCTTGATATTACTCTATATGGCTAGACAACGGAGGGGGAAACCCCAGTAGCGGTCATCATAATGGCCAATGGTAACAATATCATAAACAAGTGTGCGACGACCATCATTTGCAGAATATAGCTGAGTACCGAATCCCGCATCCATAGAAATGCCTTCAGGTGGACGAGATAGCCCGCTGCGGACGACGCGCTTTTCTTCGTCCGCAGCGGACACGCAAGCAATTTAGAGAAAGCAGATTGGGCAACAGAACTTGATTATGGCGGAGTTTCAATTAACGTGGCTAGCTCTGGCTATTTGTGGACTGAAGTTGCAGTGCCTACAAGCAGGAATACAGCCTATGGCTTTGTTGTAAACACTGGTATTGTTTTGGCACATAATCATCTTCGATACTTTGGCTTTCCCCTCCGTTGTCTAGCCATAAAGTAATCAAGGAGAAGATGTAAGAAAGTATTACTACATCATATCAGAGCAGTAGTCTCATTTCTTTTCGCAGTCGTTTTCCGGCTGCGCCGGGTCTGGACAACGGCCCCCGCAGGGGGATTCGGTCCAGAGAGGCTCACCGGGATGAGAGAAGATATGAGGCTACTGCTCTGATATGATATAATGGAAATATGAGTTTTACAAAGAGTTACGAACCGGGAGAGTTCGAGCCAAATATCTATGCTTTATGGGAGCAAACTGGCGCTTTTCAACCAAAAAAAGTCGTCGTCGATTCTGATGAGACCGACACCGATAATTGTTATTCCATCGTCATGCCACCGCCTAACGCTAACGGTAATCTGCACATCGGCCATGGCCTTACTATCGCTCTCGAAGACTCTTTGACCCGTTATTATCGCCTTCGCGGCAAATCGACTTGGTATATCCCTGGTGCCGACCACGCTGGATTCGAAACTTGGGTTGTCTATGAACGCGCCCTCGAAAAAGAAGGTCATACTCGCTTCGAATTTGGTCGCGACGAGCTCTATGCCCGCGTCTGGAATTTTGTCGAGCAACAACGTGGCAATATGGAACTCCAAGTCCGTGCGCTCGGCGCGAGTTGCGCTTGGCCCGACCTCACTTTCACTCTCGACGAAAACGTCGTCTCTCGTGTTTACTCTACCTTCAAAAAGATGTGGGATGATGGCATGATTTACCGTGGCGAGAAACTTGTTAATTTCTGCCCCCATCATCAAACCGCTTTTGCTGATATCGAAGTTGAACACAAAGACGAAGACGGTCACCTTTGGGAAATTGCCTATCCAATTGTCGGTGCCGACGTCTCAGACAGCCTTACCGAGATCATCGTTAGTACTACTCGTCCCGAAACCATCTTTGGTGACGTTGCCGTTGCAGTCAACCCCGAAGACGAACGTTATACCGACTATGTCGGTCGCGAACTTCAGCTCCCTCTAACTAACCGTACTATCCCGATTATCGCTGATGAGCATGCCGACCCTGCCTACGGCACTGGCGCCGTCAAAATTACCCCTGCTCACGATTTCGACGACTTTGAAGTTGGCGAGCGCCACAATCTCGCTCGCATCCAAGTCATCAGTGAAAACGGACTTATGCTCGAAACCGCCGGTCCGACCTATGCTGGGCTCTCTACTACCGACTGTCGTAAACAAGTCCTAAAAGATCTCGAAGATCAGGGTCTTCTTCGTGGCGAGAAGAAAATCACCCACTCCGTTGCTCATTGCTATAAATGCGATACCGTCATCGAGCCAATGCTAAAATCGCAATGGTTCATTGACGTGAAGCGTCTTGCTGCCGAAGCTATCAAGCACCTCGAAAACAACGAAATCAAGTTCCACCCCACAAACAAGAAAAAAGTCCTTATCAATTACCTTCAGAATCTCAAGGACTGGAACATCTCCCGTCAAATCCCTTGGGGTATCGCCATTCCGATGTTCCATCAGACCGAAACCGACGAAGCTCCAGAATGGATTTTTGATCCTCGTACCAACCTCGAAAAAATCGAAATTGGTGGCGTCCACTATTATCGCGACGAAGATACTTTCGATACCTGGTTCTCTAGTTCCCACTGGCCGATCGTTTGCACGAACTGGCTCGAAGGCAAGGAAAATCCTTATTACCCACTTAACGTTATGGAAACCGGCGCCGATATTCTCTTTGCTTGGGTTGCTCGCATGATCATGATGGGCATTTATGTAACAGGTGAAGTTCCTTTCCGCGAGGTTTATCTTCATGGTCTAGTACTTGACGCTCACGGTCAGAAAATGTCTAAATCCAAAGGTAACGTCATTAACCCGATCGAGCTCGTCACTAAATATGGTTCCGACGCCTTCCGCCTCGGTATTCTCCGTGGTCGTTCTGCCGGCATGAACCAAGCCTTCTCGGAGAATTCAGTCATCTCCGGTCGTAACCTCTGTAACAAACTCTGGAATGTTGCTCGCTTCATTCAGAGTATGGTCGACGAATCCCATACCGACAGTCTCACGGCTCTCGAAATCGCCGCGAACGAGCTCGACTCCACTATCGTCAACGAAGCTGCTGTTCAAACCGGTGGTGAACTTCCCTACTCGACTGATAACCTCGGCGAAGACTGGATTTGCCGCGAGCTTACCGCCGCCAAGGAACAGATCGAAGACGATTTCGCCAATTATCGCTTCTCTGAAGCCGTTGAAACTCTCTATTCTGTCATTTGGGACAAATACGCCGACTGGTTTATCGAGAGTCAGAAGATTTATAAGAATATTTCCCTACTCAAAGTTACTCTCGAAACAATTCTCAAGATGCTCCATCCGTTCGCACCTTTCCTCACTGAGGCGATCTGGCAGAGTCTTAGTTGGACTGAAGGCGAGCTTATTGTCCAATCTTGGCCACCTCGTCTCAAGTTCGACCCGATTTCTGCTGAACAATTCGAAAATCTTATCACTGTCGTTTCCGAAATTCGCGCCACCTTGCAATGTCTACCTGCACCGTCCAAAGGCCAAAAATGGAGTCTCCTCTTCGACAACGATTCCCTGGTCGACGACAATCAACTCCTAGTCATGAAACTTGCCAACGTCGGCTCTGTTCTTAGTTGTGAAGGTCAGCCACGTGGACTCCGCCTTGCGTTAGTTGGACACGAACTCTACCTTGACGTTCCTCAAGAAGTCGTCACCAAATACCGTGATGAGCTCGAGGAGCGCATTCTCGCCGTTGGCCGCGAACTTGACGCCCTTAATGCTCGCATGATGAACCCAAATTACGTCGACAAGGCTCCGGCTCATCTTGTCAAACAAACTCGCGATGGTATCGCTGAAAAAACAGCCCTCATTGATCGCCTCAAAGCCGAACTCACCGTCATCCAATAATCCCCTCCAAAACTTCACATCATCCCCTGCCGTACATTGTCCATACAATGTACGGCTTTTGTCTAGCTTTTGTCTAGCGATTGTACAGCTTTTCTTCGTCAATAACACTCAAATTGAACTTTGCCCGGGACTAGCTATCTAGGCATAAGAAAGAGGCTGAAAGAAATATAGGCTCAAGGAATGCTATATCAATGTGCTTGCATTGCAGCGTCATACATGTGCCTCGAGCTCATGCTTAGATAGCTAGTCCTACACGGCACATTCTCCGTTGTCTAGCCATATGAGTAATCAAGGAGAAGATGAAAAAGATTAAACTTCCCTCTTTATGCTAGATAGTTGACCCTACGTCATTTTCCTCCGCGCCGGGTATGTCGATCCTTGGAATAAGTATCAGCAAACTCGAATTGTTGGTACTCTTGGTTACTATTGGGCATCTAGTATCGCTTTCATTACTCACGCTCGTGACCTTAATTTTAATCCATCAGCTGTTGGTCTGTCCTATAGTCACTATCGCGCCTACGGCTTTTCCGTCCGCTGTCTACTGTTGTCTAATTAGTTAAGGAGCTGAAGGGATAGAGAAAAGAAAAACCAAAGCCTTAGTACTTATTATTCTTATCCCCAGCTCTCTGCATAAGGAGAGGCTAGAAGAACCATCTTCTCAGGGAGTGATACTGTTGATGTGCTTGCGTTATAGTAAATATGCTTGTGCCTCGGTCTTATGCTAAAGAGCTGGGGGATAAGAATCGAAAAAACACCTTTTCTTATTTCTCCGCATTTCTAAGCTTCCTTCCCTCCCCTCCTTTTTACCCGCCTTGCTTCCTCGCCTCTGTTATTCCCTCACACTTTTCTCACCCAAAATCCCCTACTACCCGCTTTTTACTATTCCTCTCATGCTTGTTTTCTACACCTTGTTCTATTCCTCTTGTGCTTGAAATTTATTTTCAAAATCCGACCAAAATTCCCTATTCTACCCCTGTAAAATTTGGCGACAACTTTCTTCAAAAAGTCTATTGACCACCATTTCCGCCCATGCTAAAATAAAAGTAACGACATCCCTTCGAGTGGGCGCCGTGGTTCGGAGAGTTATTAGCTAAAAACATTATTTTGGCCTTTCGAACGTAATTTGGTGGGTTTAGCGTGAATTGACGCTTATATTGCATATGTTAATATAAAAACGTCAAGCAATTTCACGTGTGTTTTAGTTTAAGCTTTATTCCCAGACGGGAATTTTTTGTTGTATTTACCCCAATAACTGGCGCTAAAGACACATGAAACAGGGAACTATGCAAAAAAGATTTCACACCAAAATATGTTCTAATTAAAAGCTTCTCTACCACGGCAGGGAATTAAATGGACGAAATTTAGCAAAATCCCGCCCCTATTACAGGGCGGGATTCTTCCATTTTAGAGGCGGATATTGCTTGAAGTGACAATCGGTCTGATCGACAAATAGTGGTCGCGCGCCTTAGTATAAACGAGCCTTGTCCAGAGCCATAGCGTAATCCAGGCTAACACTAATGTGCTCGCAAACAAACCCAGGACCACGGTGTCCACACTATATCCGGCCCTCTCCCAGCGGGAAACCAAGAGTCTTGCTCCTTTAACCATTGCTTCCATCTGCATTTTGTCCGCCATACCAATCGCATAAAACGCACAAACTTCTACATCGCTATTCGTAGTCCGTTCGATCACGGCGTCCACCAGCTCGCGTGACAAGTGGATATAAAAGTTTCCTACCCCTGTTACGCCTATCGTCTTCCAATAGATCGAATCTAGCGCTAAAGGAGCGCTAGAAAGCATTTGCAACCGTCGCAAATCCTCCACCGTAATCGAGCATTTGAACCGGTAGACGCAATCAAACCACTCCTGATTCACCTCTATTGGCTCAGACGTCTCGACATCGCCAATCGCAATCGGTCCTTCTCGCCAGAAGAAAGCCTCAGCTTCCACGCTGCCTGGCTCGCCCGGGTCCAGAAGCAAAGCTTCGTTGACCAGATCATCATCGGCCACTAAGACCGCGCAATAGTTCACATCGCTAACGTGGTTCAGTCGACCAGTCATTCCGCACCAGACCAGGAAGACCGCCAGGCTGATCAACACCGTCATCAAGGCTACCATCACCACAGTTAAAGCTTTCTGCCGTAAGGTCATTTGTCCTAGCACGCGCCGGAACAGGGGACTCTGTCTCTTCATGAAGTATCCTCCTCGATATTAATGTGCTAAGTTTTCCTTTTCGCTGATGTGCACTGGCCCCACACTCGCCAGGGAAACAACTCAGCTTTCTCTTTATACCTTAGCATCTCTAAGCCATTCTGTCAATTTTAGCATTGTACTTCTATCAAAATATGCTATAATAAAAATAGCTTACGCTAGTCATTTTACAGAAGTAGGAGCTAAACGTCTAAACCCTCCGTCTACCAGAATCTTACACAAAAGGAGAATGCATCCCATGAAGAAACCTAATAAACCCAGTAAACTCTACCTGACCTTTGCTACCCTCATGTTTGGCCTCTTTTTTACTATTTTGCTCCACGAGCCCGTCCTCAACTCCAACCCTACCGCCGTCGAACAGGTCCTTAATTGGGTCGGCTGCGGCATGGCTGGGTTCTGCGCTGGTTTTGTCGGCGCAATCATCTTCTATTACTTCTTCACGCTATACATCTCGCTTCTTGTATTCGTATGCCACCTCGCTTTTGACCGTCTGCGTTAGCTCGCCCTTTATCCTACATAATCGCTCCCGGCTATCGCTGGGAGCGCTTTTCTTCGTCCGCAGCGGGACAACTTATATTGCTGGCGCATACCTCAATCTAGTGGGCTTACATGGTCCGCTTTGGTCTAATAGCTCTACAATTAATGAGTCTTATTATGTTACTCTTGAGAAAACACTTGTCTACGCTCGTACAAATCCTCGCTACGTTGGCTTTCCCCTCCGTTGTCTAGCCATAGAGTAATCAAGAGAGGATGAAGAAAAATAAACAGAAGTGGCGGCAAGCTTAAGGCTGTGCCTAGTTATTACGAAAGACTAAACCCGTAGCATTCGAGAGAAACAAAAATGTGAAACATTTTTAGTTCCGAGAATGCGCCCGGATTTATGGTCGAAGACCATAAAAGAAACGCCCACTCGTGAGAATAGACGTTTCTTATGTGCTTGAATATTATCCATGCTGGATGGTCTTGATAAATAGCTGGGAAAGACTTAAGCTTGCCTCAGCAATCTGTTTACTTTTCGCATGACTCCATACAGCCCATACTTCACCCTACTAATCGGCAAATCCCACGTCCCCGCATAGTCCACCTGCTCCCCACCAAATGATTTCTTATACTGCGTGAACCCATACCACGGATGCTTCGGATCCTCCGACGTCGTAATCCCCCAAAAATCGAACACTTTCTCGCCTTCATTTTGTGCATCTACAATCATCTGAATTAAAATAATTGTTCCTGCCATCAATTTTCGGTGTTCTTCATCCGTTGCCGCATGTGCATAGTACCTCACCCCGTCATAATCATAAATCAACGCTGCCGCAATCGGTTCGCCTTCCAACTCTGCCACATACAACGTCGCAAACCCGGCTTCTAACTGCTTCTTTAGATGATCTTCATTTTGTGGATTAAAGTGATCTCGCTCCCCTAGTTTACCTAAGAAATTCGTCAAAATCGTAATCTGTTCCGGATCCTGTGTCTTACGTAAAGTTATCCCCTTATTCTTATGCGTTCGCCAATGTCGCAATTTTCGCTTTTCTATTCCTGTTAGTATGCTTTCTTGACTATTAGTCAAATCTAGTATCCACGTGTGAGCCGGGTCTAAATCGTGCGACTTTTTTAGCCCCATTTTTTGCAATTCTTCCGCCGGCAAAGTCGCCGTCGGTTCCACTCGTACAAAAAACACCTTTTGCTCCCGTGCCAGCTCCGTTAGGGAATCAAGCGCCGATTTCAGAGCCACGCCAGGCTCCACTTCCTTATCCAAGGCTGGCCCATAAGGACAGTACAAATAACTTCCTAACGGCGTCTGATGTTTTACCGCCAAATAGGCAAATCCTTCGCCTTCTTTTTCAAAAACTTCACGCCCCTCCATTTTCTCAAACTTACCCCAAGCCGACGACTGCAAAAAATGTCTCTTCATAACCTTCATTATACCATAGAATAAGGCCCCTGTTTCCAGGGGCCTCGACGCTTTTGCGTCATCGTGTTTTTTGCGAAAATTCGTTGTTCTTCGTTTCGATCTAACTGGCGATCACTGCGGCTAGCCTTGCAGCACCAGTCTAAGCCTCCAACAACGGACAGACATCCGTGGTATCATAGCCGGTCCCGACGCCTGTCGCCCGTTTGTCAGAAGCTAGCGGCAGCCCGTACCCTACCGGATGTCAGCTCAGATCAGGCCGCCGCCAAACTGGCGACAAAATCCCGATCTCTCGCGCGGTAGTGTGTCAGGCCAAAGTCGATCAGCTTCCTGTCGCACGGAATCGTGCTGGCAAACATCGGGGAATCTCTCGTATTGGCCATAGACGGGGCAGAACTGAACATATTGGGGCCAGAACCGGACGAAATGGTCACGAACGGCAACAGGTTACTCGCGGGAGAACCCCTTGCCGAAGTGGCACGCTCGAACTTTATACAAATACGATCCCCGTGATATGCCATAGACCTGGCGAAACGATTTTTCCGCGTCCGCCCACTGGGCGGAGCACCGCTGCTCTTGAAAGAAACGCTGCAGTCGCCCAAATTCTGGCCTGTGTCCCAGAAATTAGGCGTCGTGTGCTTGAACCGATAGGTGTTGCGGCTCGACCGAACGCCGAGCGATCTTGCCCAGACATACGGAGCAAACGCGGCCCCAGCGAGCACGAACCCTGCACCAAGCGCACCTGCGCCAAATGCCATCGCGACCGCAAAGACCATCAGCATTGCCGACATCAACACCACCAGCCGTTTCAAATTGCGAGGGCTATGCTCCATAGGCACTTACCTCCTTGAAACAGTCGGCCTGTGCCGTCCAGCCACCCTTTGGCCAGACTGCACTAGACATTTCTGTAGCTTACTATTCGTAGCCAACTACCACCGTTGGACTACCGGTTGGATGTGCCTACCGGCACCAAATCCTGACGCAACAATCCAGCAACCACAAATTCCTTTGTGGCAACCGACCGCTACGCCAGCACTTGTTATCCGACAAGAACTATCACCTCCTCTTCACAAAATTAAAGAACTGTCGCCGTTTGCTTAATAAACTTTGACCAGCCATAAAGGCCATACCAGTCAAGTCCACCTCTGTCCGAGTCCACTGTTTCTTCTCGAGGAGAGACCAGTGGCCTTCGGAGCGGTCTAGCCGTCTCAGAGGGCTTATCCAACAAACGACTCGCCCAATCTACTGGATATTTCCAGCGAAAGAGCATAGGCACATTCTATCTTAAAACCCTCATCGCCGTCAATAGTTTTCTTAGGTTACTTTTACAACACCCCATTGACCTTCTTATTTCTCCCTTGATTACTCTATGGCTAGACAACGAAGGGAGAAAGCACGATAACGGAGTCCAACATTTGTTAAAGATACGTTATTTGCATCATATCTAGGAACATACACGGTAGCATTATCCCTAATAAACGAGCCGTAAACCCATCCGCAATCAGCAATACCGCCTAGAATCTCATTTGAAGCAAAGACCATCCCGCTGCGGACGAACTTGTACGCGGTGTACAAGTTCAGCTTAGATTTATCTCTGTTATCTTTGTGATTTTAAGCTTAATTAAACCAAGATACGATATATCCAATAGGGGTAATATGCTATCGAACTAATTCTTAAGGAATTAGTTGGGTTGCGTCCGCAGCGGACATCCAAGTATTGAAATTAGTTGGCGTGATGCATTTTATGCGGCTGGTGTAAGCAGTTTTTATTATGGCAGCTTCGCCGGAGCTACTACTAATAGAGTTAATTACCTTACAGTAGACGATTTGGTATCCAAAAATACCTACTATGACCGCTACTGGGGCTTCTCCCTCCGTTGTCTAGCCATAGAGTAATCAAGGGAGGATGAAACCCAAACCAGCGTGGTGATAGTATGCTTATTTCTACTTTACCTTTGTGAGAGACTGAAAAATCCGCCCTCTCGAAGAGAGCAGCTCCTCATATACTTGAGCATACCTTAGCTGCAAGTGTCTCGAATCAAGGGCAAAGTAGAAATAAGAACAATACTACTACGCAATATCAGTTCTAGGCGCAATCGAAAGACTATACGGGTCAGTCTCTTTAACACCTGACACTACTTCAAAATACGCCGCCGCCCCCACCATTGCCGCATTATCCCCGGTCCATTTCAGCTCTGGGATAAACACCTTCACCCCGCCAAACCGCCCGTCTTGCGCCTTCTCTTTCAAAACCTGATTTGCACTCACTCCGCCCGCTAATACTATCGATTTCACCTCCGGACGCTCTTCTAACGCCCTAGCTACTTTCTCTAACAAAATCTCACAAGCCGTTTCTTGGAACGACGCCGCAAAATCCGCCTTCTGCTGCTCTGATAAGTTTTCTTTTAGCTCATACGATGGTGTCGTAATCGGCAAGCCGAGTTCATTTTGCACCGCCCTCAGCACTGCCGTCTTCAAACCAGAAAACGAAAAGTCCAAACCGTCAACCTTGGGATGTGGTAATTTATATTTTCTAATATCTCCTTTTTCCGCACATTTCGCAATCGACGGTCCACCCGGATAGGGAAGACCCAAAATCTTTGCTACTTTGTCAAAACATTCTCCTACCGCATCATCTCGTGTCGTCCCAATAATCTCAAACTGATTATGCTCGCTCATATAGATAATCTGTGTATGTCCACCCGATACCACCAACGCCAACAACGGAAACTCCGGAACCAAACCATCGCCCAACCAATTCGCATAAATATGTGATTTCAGGTGATGCGTAGCGTACAATGGCTTTCCCCAAAGTATCGCCAACATCCTTGCCGTTAGCGTCCCGATTAGTAATGACCCCATCAATCCTGGCGTGTGTGTCACCGCGATCGAGTCAATCTCGTCCTTCGTCAAACCAGCATCATCCAACGCTTTATGCACCACTGGCAAAATCGCTTCTAGATGTGACCTCGCCGCCACTTCTGGAATCACCCCACCATACGCCGCAAAAATATCCACCTGCGACACCACTACGTTACTTAGAATCTTCGTGCCATTCTCAATTACCGCTGCCGCCGTTTCGTCGCACGAACTCTCAATCGCCAAAATCTTCATCCTATCTTTATCATATCATAATTACCATAAAATCGCCAGCCTCCCCAAATATCTTGCTTTTTTCTCCCTTGAAAAGTATAATAAAATTAGTTATCTCATCAAAAAAGGAGCTTCTTTTATGCAAAATGATCAAACCAACGCCTCAACTACCCCAAACCCAGCCCAACCAACCCAGCCAAGCTATGTCGTTCCTAAATCCTCCACAGTCGCTGGCATTCTTGGTATTTTCCTCGGCAGTTTTGGTGCTCACGATTGGTATCTTGGCGATAACAAGAAAGGCATTTTGCATGTTGCGCTTTTCGGTGGTGGCTTTATCATAACTATTATTGGCGCTCTTCTTGCCGCCATTACCGCTTCGATCCCTCTCATCGGTATTCTTTTTGGTCTAGTTGCAATGCTCGGCTATCTCGTCCTTCTCGGCAACTGTATCTGGGGTCTCATTGAAGGCATCATCATTCTCTCGCAAGGTGACGCCGGCCTCGCCGCCAAAGGCTACCCTATCGCCGTCCCGCAAGTTTACGTCCAGAACCCAACCACCAGTCAAACTGCCACACAACCTACTCAACCAACCGCTCCAGCCGCCTCCGCCACTAACGTCACCTCACCTGAAACTTCTACCGCCAAGTCAGCCGAAGCTAAAACCGAGGACAAGCCAGAAACCAAATCAGAAACCAAAGAAGCCAAGGTCGAGAAAAAGTCTGGATCCAAAAAATCTGAATAGTCGTCTCCTCATCCCGCCCCTCCCCGGAGGGGCTTTTTCGTGCCTAAACTCCTCAATCTCATCCCGCCTCAATACTCATGCTATAATATACTTATGATTAAATTTTCCGGCTCTCATCAAGACTTTGGCCTCATTCATGGTCAATATCTCCGCGCCGCTCATCACAACTTCTATACCCGTTACAATCCCGCCACTCTCCGTCGCCAGCTTGCCATCTACCAAAAATTCTATCCCGAGCTTATTCTAGAAATCACCTCCGCCGCCAAAGTGATCGGCCTCGACCCAAACCTCCTCCTCTACGAAGACATAGCTTCCTTCGTCGATAACCAAAAGCGCCGCATCGACCAACGCACCCACGGCTGCACTATTTTTGCTGTTCACGAAAAAGGCAGAACTTTTGTTGGTCGTAATTACGATTGGAAACCGGCCGCCCGCGAATTCTTTGAGCAATACGACCTCAATTTTACCAACGGCTATCGCCATTTTCTTTTTTCTGACGAAGGAGTCTATGGTCGCCACCTCGGTAAAAATACTCGTAAACTCTACGCCGAAGACGCCGTCAATGAGCACGGCCTTTATGTCGGGCTTACTTATGCCCACATCGACAAATGGGGCTACGGTCTTTCACCTTCTCATTTCATTCGCTATATTGCCGAACATTGCCGCACCACCCGCCAAGCTCTCAATGCCTTCAAACGAATCCCTTGTGCTATTCCAAAAAACTTTCTCATCGCCGACAGCAAGGGAGATCTCGCCGTGGTTGAACATGCTGCTAAGAAGTTCGCCATTCTCCGTCCTGACGAATGGGGAACTGCTCGCCCCAGCTCTAGCCAGCCTGGCGCGCCAAAACTCATCGTCCAGACGAATCATTGCCTCGCTCCCTCGCTTAAACCGCTTGACCGCGTTACTCGCGATAACCCCACCGCCAATACCTTCCTCCGCTACGAGGAAGCCAAACATCTTGTCGAAATACAACTCCCTGGATTCCAGTTCACCGACATCTGGCGCATCCTCCGTCGCTCGCATTATGTTTACAGCGATGAAACCATTTGGTCGCTCGCGCTTGAACTCTCCGAACCTCGCCTCAATCTCTATTACGACACCGCCCTCGGCCAAAAACAAGAAAAATTCGGCTTCTAACCTTCTTCATCCTCCCTTGATTACTCTATGGCTAGACAACGGAGGGGAAAGGGCCAAAACCTGAGGTTATTGTTTGATGGATTAAGATAATTGGAAGTTTCGCGATAATAAAGACCGTAGACGGTATTAGTATCTGCAGTTGCTCCCCAATAATCGGCTAATGCTCCGGGAAGATAAATGACATTAGCATTGTGATGAATAACGTGTCCGCTGCGAACGAAACCCGCTCCTAGTTTTCAAAAAGTAGGAGCACAAAATACACTTTTCTTCGTCCGCAGCGGTGATTCTGATATGCGAAATCACGGTGCCACGAACATTGTAGGAGTAAATGGATTTATATGGAGCTTAAGACCACGTTTGATGCTGACATTTGATGGTTATACTACAGCTCCTAACTATCAAGACGGCCGTTTCTGGGGCTTCTCCCTCCGTTGTCTAGCCATAGAGTAATCAAGGGAGGATGAAGAAGGCTTTAACAGAGAGAGTTTGAAATCAAACGATAGTAAATTATTATCTCTATTATCCATACTCAAGAGAAGCTAGAAAAACCGTCCTCTCAAGGAAAACGGTTTCTCATGTACTTGAACACAACTCAACTGCATGCGCCTCGGTTTGAGTATAAATAATAGAGATAATGAGATGCCTATATCCTTTTCTTCAAACTCTTTCTGATCACCTCTTTCGCTACCTTGATATCCTCGAAATCATGCGGCCCATCCGCCCTAAGAATCGTCTTCTCGTGCCCCTTGCCGAGAATCAACACCAAATCTCCTCGCCGCGCCATCCGAATCGCTTTTTCAATCGCTTTCCTCCGATCCAACTCAACAAAAAGATCCTTGTCCATTACTTTCCCAGCCTTCTCTGCCCCCACTACAAACATCCCCGCAATCTCTTTCGGATCCTCGTCGCGCGAGTCATCTTCGGTAATAATCACGACATCACTATTCTTGCCCAAGATTTCTCCTCTTGGCTCTCTCGTCGAAGGGTCTCGTTGCCCAGCGCCACCGTGCAACGCAATTATCTTCCGCCCAGCTGCCGCTTTTCCTACACTCTCGAACACCTTTTCGAGAGCGTCCGGCTGATGTGCATAATCCACGATCACCTCGTAATCTTGCCCTTCTCGGATTCGCGTCATTCGCCCTTCGACCTCCGTCAAAGCATAAATCCCTCGCTCAATTTGCTGCTTCGTCAGACCAACCTTCTTACCCACTGCCACCGCCGCAAGGGAATTATAAACATTAAATTTCCCCGGAATCTGTGTCTTAATATTTATATCACCACACGAATATTCCACACCAGCCGCACTAAGCTTCACTTCTGTCGCTCTCAACTCTCCCTGCCTTATACCGTATGTCGTCATATCACCAGACGCATAAATATCCTCAAAATACCGCGCATTCTCATCGTCAGCATTAATCACCCCATACTTCGCCTTCTTAAACAGTTTTAGTTTCGCCTTTCGATAATTCTCAAAAGTCTTGTGATAATCCAAATGCTCGTGCGTCAAATTCGTAAACACCGCGATCTCCACCGGCACCCCCAGCGTCCGGAACTGCGACATTGCATGCGACGTCGTCTCTAACACAAGGAACTCCGACCCCGCATCCGTTACTGCGCGCATCCGCTTGTTCAGAATTTCCACTCGTTCCGTCGTCATATGCTCGAACTGCTGGTGCATATGCTCACCATCTTCGCTCCACCCCACTGTCGTGAGCAGCCCTGTTTTCCGCCCCGCCTCATTCAACATCTTCCAGATCATGAAGCAGGTCGTCGTCTTCCCATTCGTCCCTGTCACCGCAATCACGCGCAGCTTTTTCGCCGGAAAATCATACTTCGCACTCGCCGCCGCCGCCTGCACCCAGTGCACTGGCAATACCAACTGATTATAAAACGGGATTTTCTCCACCACACTCTTCAAACTCATGGCTCTATTATACCACTACGCCAGCATTTTCGCGCCTGGCATCTGCTTTACCGAATCTCAATCAAATGTCCAAAGCAGTTCCGCCCCGTTCAAGTTGCACTTCGTTCAAATCCACATACACCGCCAAACGACAGCTTCGGATACTCCAGATGTATCGGAAAAACTTAATCAAATAAAAACCCTCCACTATAACAGTGGAGGGTTTGGTTTACTCTAAAATAGAGATATCAAATCGAGATACAGAAAAGCTCAAAACATGCCAACTCGGGCCATAGGACAGCGCAGGTGACAGCGCTAAATCAAAACGTCAAACTAATTACAACAACATAGCCTTCACCATCAGCATAACTAGGTTAGCCTGATAAGGATCTTGTATTGCACTATAATGCAACCAAGAGAAACATTTCTCTTTATGTGTCTGAAAATAATTGTATTCCATCTCCGACATCACACTTTCCAACATGGTAGACACCTCTATAGAACAACCTTCGTCCCACCCAACATTTTCATTTTGTGTCTCCGCCAATACCGGCTCCCCAAAATGCAACGTCAAAAGAGCTCCGTCTTTCTTGACTACTTGACCAATAATAAACTTACCCCGTTGTTCAGACCGCACACACGGTTTCCGACCAATCCAACTGTGGGCAAAGAATACTACTCACTCGCCAACCCGAAAATGATTTTCCGGACGCAGCGAAGCCAACAGCGGAAATTCCTGATCCGCCGTTTTTAATGCTTCTAGCAAGACCTTAATACGCTTACGCACATCCTCTCGCCGACTAAGCAGTGTCGTCTTCTCAGCTTTTAGTTTCTCAGCCGTCTCTTTAATGAAGCCGTCGCCTTTCTCCAAAAACTGGCACGGTGCATCAAACTCCCGTACGGTGCTCTTGTGATAACCATTACGGCTCAGCTCGCACCAATTCTCCGGCGAACAGGTCGGGAAATCACGCCCCTGCTGCGCATATTGGCACCAGCCGCACAGATTAAAGGTCGTATCACCATAAGCCAACTCCTTCGCCACCGCATCTTCCGTATACGGCATCGGACCAGAGTACGTATTCACCTTAGCGTCTACGAACCGGTGCTCCGGAGGCTCACCAATGTCAACACGCGCACGCTTCAACTCAGGAGATTTATATCCCTTCGCCATTTCGCGCAGATCCGCCACAGTTTTACCGTCAATCACGTCCAGGTATTCCGCCAGGGTATGAATTTCTCTGGAAAGCTCACGCTCTTGCCGACGCCACCCCGCTAAAAAACTCAGCAAAGTTTTCGCTCCCAGCCGATCCAAGGGGTCAAAAGTGTCCACTATGATACAACGGTAGTCCTCCGGCAGCGCATCGATACAGTCAGACTCAGTATACTCGGTTGACATAGTAGCCACCTCTATTGGAATGGCAACCTTCGTCTGCTCAGCGTTGTTACGTTTTTTCTCTTCATTCATGATTATCAAACCTCTCTTTCAAATTTTTGCGTCAGTTTCATCCAAACCGCACGCAAATAGGTTTTTGCTGCTTGGCAGCATGCAAGGCAGAATTTTTCTGCCCTCTATGCTACCAAATAGCCAAATCACAAATATAGTAAACCAAATTTTAAACTACCTAGGAATGTTCCTACGTCCTCATCATAGTACATAATTGCAAACATGTCAATAATACGTTACTGGCGTTTCGTCAAGCCCGTTTCTCACTACCCCTCCTTTCTAGTAATTTTACATTAACCATAAATTTTTAGCACTCTACTATTGCAAGTGCCAATTTTCTGTGCTATTATAGGGGTAGTGAAAGGAGAATTATGCAACTAAAACCTCTACAAGACCGTGTGGTTGCTTTGAAAGAAGAACCTCAGACCACCACCAAATCTGGTATTTTACTTGGCGAAGCGAAGGAAGCTCCTGCTTACGCCGTTGTTGAATCTGTCGGCCCCGACGTAAAAACCGTCAAACCTGGCGACAAAATCGTCTACAAGAACTATTCCACTACCGACGTCAAGATCGACGACAAAGATTACATCATTGTCAAAGAGGAAGACGTCCTCGCAACCTTGTAGCTTAAACTAGGTTGTTTGGTATTTTACAATCAATAAATTCATACTGTGCAAGAGTGCTAATCTGCATAATTGAGGGTGTGCGGAACTTGCTAGCGCCGATTCAAACATCCGAGAGAAAAGAGAACTTGTTCTCATTTCCGAGGATGGGCAGAATCGGGAGATTCCGAAGGAATCGATGCATGAAGTGCGCGAAGCCCGTAAAGACGGGCCTGAGCGACACGTCCCTCAATTATGTAGGCTAGTACTCTTGTACAAAATAAACTTAAGGAATTAAAATGGCAAAGAAAATATTTTATGCCGACGAGGCTCGCGAAAAGATCCTCTCTGGCGCAAAACAACTATACGATGCGGTAAAAGTCACCTTCGGCCCGAAAGGTCAGAATGTAGTCATCGAAAAATCTTACGGTGGCCCAACTATCACCCACGACGGCGTTACCGTCGCTGAGGCTGTCGACCTCGGCTCGACCGAAGAGAACCTTGGCGAGCAGATTGGCGCCAAGCTTATCAAAACTGCCGCCCAAAAGCTCAACAAAGTCGCTGGCGATGGTACTACTACTGTTACCGTCCTTACTTACAACATCTTGAGCGAGGCCAACAAGCTCATCGCCGCTGGTGTTAACCCGATGGAACTCCGCAAGGGAATTGAAGCCGCTGGCGCCGAAATTATTAAAGGTATCGAAAAATCCGCCGAGCAAATTGCTGGCGACGACAAGAAAGTTGCCGAAGTCGCTTCGATTTCCGCTGGTGATAAAGAAATCGGCGAACTCATTGCAAATGTCATCAGTAAAATCGGTAAAGATGGCGTCGTCACTGTCGAGCAGGGCCAAGGTCTCGAAATGGAACAGGAAATCGTCGAAGGTTTTACCTACGACAAAGGCTTCTCTTCGCCATTCTTCATCACCGACACCAACCGTCAAGAAGCTGTCTTCGAAAAGCCACTCGTCCTCATTACCGACAAAAAGATTGGTAGCGCTCAGGAGCTTATCCCGCTTCTTGAGCAATGTGCTCAGGCCGGCCGCAAAGACCTCGTCATTATCGCTGAGGAAGTCGAAGGCGAAGCTCTCTCCGTCCTCGTACTCAACAAACTCAAAGGCGTCTTCAATACCCTCGTCCTCAAAGCCCCGGCTTTCGGTGACCGCCGCAAGGAAGTCATGGAAGATATTGCTATCCTTACCGACGCAACCGTCGTTTCTGCCGACAAGGGCATGAAACTCGAAGAAGTCGGCATGGAGGTCCTCGGTACCTGCGGCAAAGTCATCGCTACCAAAGACGAAACTACCATTATCAAAGGTTCTGGTGACAAGAAAGCTGTCGAGGCTCGCATCGAGCTCATCCAGTCCCAGGCTAAGCTTGCTAAGTCTGACTACGAACGCGAAGAGCTCGAGAAGCGCGCCGCTGCTCTCCTCGGCAAAGTTGCCATCATTAAGGTCGGTGGCGCCTCCGAGACCGAAATCGACGAGAAGAAATATCGTGTCGACGACGCTGTCGCCGCTACGAAAGCTGCTCTCGCCGAAGGTATTGTTACCGGCGGTGGTGTCACTCTCGTAAACCTCGCCGCAGGTCTTAAGGCTAACAATGATGGTGCCAAGATTGTCAAAAAGGCTCTCACTGCTCCATTCGTCCATATCATGGAAAACGCTGGCCTCAACTCACAAGCTCTTCTCGCCGAAGTCGAGAAGGCAAAGCCAGGCCAAGGTATCAACGTCATGGAACCGGAAAAAGGCCTTGTTGATCTTAAGAAAGCTGGTGTAATCGACCCAGCCAAGGTCACGAAAGAAGCCGTCCAAAGCGCAACCAGCATTGCTGCCACCGCTATTACTATGGGCGCCCTTATCGTCGACGTTCCTGAGAAAGCCGCTCCGGCCGCTCCTGACATGGGCGGGATGTACTAGAGCCTGCCATTTCTATCAAAATAAAGATGCCCCACAAGGGGCATCTTTATATAGTAAACCGAAAATCTTGACATATAACTGCCCAAAAGTGTATCATATCATTAATGATTAAATCTAATTCTCAATTAACGCCCCCCCCCCGTTACCCATTCGGCCGTCTAAACAGCGCCTTTTAGTAAAAGTTATTTTCTCGTGCTTTTCGTCTTTCGTCCTCTGTTTTGCGACTCCATTTTCTGCTTCCGCTAAACCTACCGATGCTCAACTTGATTTCTACAACAAGAATGGTATATATTATTATGATCCTAGCGGAGATGACGACTGTTCTGGTTATGTCGGTAGTAGCTATAATGGAGAAACTTCTGGTTCTCTCATCCAAGCCCAAGTCGAATGGGTGGTTCGCTGGCACGACCTCGTTGAAGAACTTAGTATCTCCTACGGAATTCCTTGGGAAGTCGCCATGGCTCAATCTATCATCGAATCCAGCCAGAATGGTGTACCTGGCCAATCTGCTATAGCTCGTGACAAAAATAATTTCCATGGTATCGGCGCCTTTGATAGCGACCCTTATAACAAAGCCTTGACTTATTCCGACGCCGCTAATGGCTGGGTCGGTTATTTTGACAACATTGCACGTACTTCTGTCTATCGCAACAACGGCGTCTTTGATACTAACAGTCCTTACGGCAATGCCGTCACCAACCCCTACGCTTATCTCCAAGCTATCGCTGCTGCCGGCTATGCTAGCTCTCAAAGCTACATTGCTTCAAACTCCGTCGTTATCAATAGTGTTATTAAGCTAGCCGAAGAACAAGGCTGGGCGATCTCTAGCCAACTTGCCACCAGCCACCCAGAGATGCTTGCCAATGCTAGCATTATCGGCTCTACCAACCAGCTACCATACGAACGCTCCGGTAGCGGCACTTTGAGTAGTCCTTTTAGTTTTAACTACATAGGCCTAGAAGGAAATGGTGCAGACAATAGCGGTGGTATTCTTAGCAGTTCCGCTTGTGAACTCGGTAGCGGAAATGGCAATCTTAACGCTACTGCCCTCCAGCTCGCTTGGCCTAATCTTTGGGATAGTCGCGGCGGTCCTTCAAAACCCCACTATTGTACCCCGACAACAGCTTTTATCACTGCTGCCAAAGAAGTTGGCACCTGGGACGAGTATACTAAAGGTTGTAGTTGCGACCGCTTCGTTGCTACTGTTATACGCTACTCCGGCGTCGATCCGAACGTCCCGAAAGGCGCTACTGGAGAGCAGCTCAACTATTTTCGTAACCACCCCGAGCTCTATCAGGAAGTACCTAACACCGGCAATACTGCTAATCTCTTGCCTGGTGACATTTTTGTAAAAAATGGCCACATCATGATGTATGTTCAACGCGAAGACGGCACCGAGGGCATAGCTGAAGCCTCAATTAGTTATTCTAACACTGGCTACGAAGGCCGAGCCGGAGAAGTCGTACCCATCAACTGGGAATCCCGCAATGGATACTATATTTTTCGTTATATTGGAGGAAGATAACTATGCATAATTCAGAAAAACCACGCCCCAAAACTCTATTTATTATTAGTATGTGCGCTTTCGTAGCTATCGCAATTGCTGTAATTATCCTAGCCATCATCGACGCGCGGAAAACCGCTTCGCTAGAAATTCTAGTCGCTCCAAGCTTTGCTAATGTCGAACTTGATCAACATAACTTCGGCTCTAATCAAACTGTCAAATACTATCCCGGCGATTACAAAGTTACCGTTTCAGCTCCAGGCTTCACCCCACAAGAGCTCGACCTCGCCCTCACTACTCACCAAACTAGCCAGCTTTATCTCTACTTAACTCCCGAAGACGGTAGCCTTGATTTCTACAGTCGCAACCCCGAAGAAGATAATCTTCTCCAAGAGGTTATCAGTCACATCTGCCTTACCGAATCTAGCGAATTTCTTGCTAAATACCCCATCGCCAGCATTCTCCCCTACGAACATTACACCCAGAATGAATTCTTCGAACCGACTGGCTATCGCATCGACTACGGACACTTCGATGCTTGCAAATCACCATTCTGCCTCCAAGTCACTAGCTACACAAAATCCGGTCTTGACGATGCAAAATCCTACCTCAGAGAAAACGGTTTTAACCCTAACGACTACGAAATCATCTTAAACTATACCCCGCTCGATAAGCCTTCACCTGACGATTTTCCTCCCGACATTCGTCAAGTTCTCGAAGAAGCCGGCTATTTTGATTAACGTCTAGTAATGATAATTCGCCTTCTCGCCCGCCCACTTATTCGGCTCATATACCGTTCCGGTGAACCAAATCTCGCCCGTATTCACATCTCGTACTAGATGCATAAACGGTTTATTAATCGACACTACAATGTTCACGCTACTCGGGATGGGCCTGGGTCATTTGCTGCGCCCATCCCACCGAGTAACGTCACAGCTGCTGCCTTAATCCCTTCCTCCGAAATAAGCTCGCAAAGGGGACGTACTACAACTCACTCTAACAGCTTTAATTTTGTGGCAATACAAGGAAAAGCTGAGTAGCGGAAGAAGCCGTATTACAAATACGGCGCCTGAGCAACGCAAGCTCAGACGCCGTAGTGCGCAAAATTAAACTGTTAGAGTGACATTTCGTCAATGCTATTGATAAGGTATAGCAACGAATCCGCACGTACCTTATCATCACGAATCTGGCGAGCCGCTTCGTAAGCCGGAGCGATCACAGCCTTATCGCGCATCGTGCTAAGCATTTCCTGATACAAGAGGAAGCGTTTCTCTGGCTCAACTTCCACCCGGTCCATAATCGGGAAGAGCTCTTTGAGCGCGGCTTCCTTAACTTTCGAAATATCCGAACCGTAACCCATCGGGCGACCAAACGCCGACGACATCGAAGGCATACTCATCTGTGGAGCTGGGCTCTGTGGGAGCTTCATCGCACCACCAGTTGGCATCCCCGCTGGTGGCATCATGTTTACTGGTGGTTGACCAACCGGAGGCTGGGCAGCTGCAGCTGGCTTTGCGCCACCATTCGCACCACCCTTTTGAGTGATCTCATCGATTGCGCGCTGCAAATCATTATCTTTATTACGGTTCTGGTTCATAATTCCTACCCACCTTCTTTATTATTTACATTATATATTAATAATAGCGTATATACACCATTATAACACAAAAACTAGATTCGCAAGAATTTTATCAATTTATCTAATGCGTCCAGTTTCACTTCTTCCATTGGTAAGCGCCCACCAAATGCGTCCACAATCTCCTCACCTTGCGCTGCTGGAAAGTATACCGTTACCCGTGGAGAAAAACGTTTCCTAGGAGTCAAGATAATCGCAAAATGCTCACCTTCCTTCAAAATCCCAAAAGATTTAAACTCCGAATATTCATAAAGTTTATCTCCTTCGCTCACTCCTTTATTGGACAGGGAATAACGCAACATTCGTGGCGGCCGCATCGCATAAATCAGAAGCGCCACCACGCTCAAAACCACCACCGCCAGAAAAGTCCACCATTGTAGCCACACCGCAATTCCCGACAAAATCAGCCCTATCGCGATCAGCCCAACATACCACCACGCCGTCTTATCGCGCACGATGTATTCTTCCGCTTCCCAACTAATAATATCCGTTTTTGCACTCTTCGAAGTTGTTGCCATAGCTATATTTTACCATAACCCATCAAAAAAGTCTCCGTCTCATGCGCAAAAGCACATGCTCCAGAGACTGGCGGAGGGTGGGAGATTCGAACTCCCGCTCCAGGTCTCCCCAGACTAACGATTTAGCAAACCGTCCCCTTCAGCCACTTGGGTAACCCTCCATATACAAAACATTATACCATACTTTCCCCGAAATATTGTAAAACTATTCTACTTCCTCGATTATTTGTCGCTCAAATCGCAATTTTTGCCCATTTTTATTCACTTCTTCTAGAAACATATCATACGGTCTGCACCACAAGTCATTATTGCCATAGAGCGCCCGATATAACACCAACTTCTCGCCCGTCTCACTATGTCGTCCAAACCCCTCCACGATATATAAATTACCCTTATAGTGCCGATAAACCCCGTGCAGTTTCACCTCTTCCGCCATCTTCCTCCTTCCTAGCTTGTCATAATTATAACACCTCTGCCTCTCCTTCTACCATCCTCCCATTGATTACTCTATGGCTAGACAACGGAGGGAATAACCCCATAACC
>CARBES010000011.1 GCA_948944455.1 uncultured Candidatus Saccharibacteria bacterium
GGTTGAGGAAAGTCTAGAAATAACTAACCCGAGGATATATTATCTTTTCCTTATTTATGTTATAATATTTCCATGCAAATCACCCTTCTTCTTCACAATATTCGCTCTGTCTATAACGTAGGAGCGATTTTGCGCACGGCCGAAGGTCTCGGCGTGGCTGGTGTTGCCTTTTCAGGTTATACTCCGCGCTATGATGATCCGAATCTGCTCCCACATCTCCGTTCGAAGCTTAATCGCCAGATTGAAAAATCTGCACTCGGCGCTGAAAACATGATTCCGCGCAAGTTGGTCGACGACCCACGCACTTGGCTTACTAGTCAGCGCGAGGCTGGGATTACGATTGTTGGGCTAGAGAATAATTTATCACCTGAAGAACTTCCGCGCCAGCTCATTCTTGGTCGGCCTTGGCCAGAGCTGTTATCATCTCAGCGAATCATTTTGGTTTTAGGTGAAGAAGTTCACGGAATCCCGTCCGATTTACGTAAACTAATGGATTATTTCTTGGAAATTCCTATGCAAGGACGCAAGGAATCTTTTAACGTCTCAGTAGCGACAGGCATCGCGCTCTGGGGCTTACAAAATATGATTAAAAATTGCCACCCGTAAGTACGGGTGGCTTGGTTAGTCGCGACGGATGCGACTAGGTAGAGAAAGAGCTACTTCTTCGGAAGCAGGCTTATTGCGACCGTGCTGATCGTCTCGCCGTTTTCATACACGGTTAGGCGCAAGTTGTGCGTCCCGCCCTTTCCGCTGCTGCTGATCTCGAAATCTACCATCAGGTCCGGATCGGGGCGATGAACCACCAGACCTAGCGCGGCTGCGCCGGCAATCTCGAGACTAATGTTGTTCTGGAACAGTCTCAGGCCATCCTTCGCCTCTGAGTAATCATCCTGATGGCGGTAGAAGTTGAGCGTCACTAGCTGCGGATTGATCAGCGCCTGCCAGAGTCGCCAGGGCGTTGCCGTGTCAGTTGGTGCGGTGGAGGTATCGCTCATCGATCTGGTCGAGCTTAGCATCTGCGTTAACGCTTGCCGAAAGTCTTCCGGATAGTCGCCTCTAGCTGCCGCCAGCAGAATCTCGTCGTTGCGGTAGTGGCTGTAGGTTGACAGCTTCAATGGCGGCCGGGCATAAATGTCCCGAAGTAAGATGTGACCATGCGCATCAGGCTGAGCGACCGAAATCTCCAGGAGCGACTTGTCTAACTTCGTTAAGTCCATTGATATCACCTCTCTATTTTTCCGTCTTAAAGAACAAGACTTTACCATCATAGCATAAAAGTTATCGTCCGAAAAGCGCTTCGGTTACAGATTAGCTGGTGATATCTGTAAGGCTTGATTTTGGACCATGATCTTACGCCGTCTGGTTAGAGCTTGCCGAACACGACTATCTTCGCTCTCGTTATAAAGCGAGTCTAGCAGCTTTCGTGTCTGGCTCATAATCTGGGTGAAGGGATCCCTGTTGCGGTATCTGCGCTGGTTTTCAGTAATAAGATACTCCTCGATGATGTCTCGCTCTGAGTAGACTTTGCGGCCACGCTGTTTTATTGCGAATATTGCCGATGGTACTACTCGGCGCGCGACTATTTGCTTCGTGCAGTCTCGTAATGACGCATTTAGACATTCGTCTACGGCGTCAAGCTGCAATGCGGCGGTGCGTATGACCCTATCGTCCTGATCCTCTGGCAGCATAGCGTAATAAAACATATTTTGCCGACGGATTTCCGAAAGTATCTTAAAACGCATCTGTAAACTGGCCGGCGAATTCGGTCGAAAAGCACTTAGATGATTACTAGCGGACGGGTCAGACTGTGTGTCGCCCCAGATCTCTAATACTTCGTGAATGTTGACACCGATCACATAGCGGATTAGCAATGGCTTAATGCTGCGGTGCTGACCGTCAAAATAGTAATCAAGGTGCGAAAATCCAAAAGGTAAACGCGCCTGGTCACTGTAATGTCGAGTCAACTTGTCGAGCACCTTGCTTGGTTCTCCGCCCACAGTTACATCAAAGCCGATCGTGGCCTGTTGTAATGTATCTTTACCGTCGTGGCTGCGTATGGGCTGGCGAAAAACCAAGTTCACTACGGTGTCGACCCGATGTGAAATATCATCATAGATCGCAGTTGGCCACGCTAGTGTTTGGTAGGCATCCCCGTCCCCGAGCCATCCACCCACATTCACTCCTTCAATAAAGATTGCCTCAAGGTAGCTAGCGGCTAATTTGCTCTTCTGTTTGCGCTTAGCGGCGCGTTTGATGGTATATTCCTGATCGGCGATGATCTTCGCTGGAGCGTGAATTCCAATAAAATCGGACATTCGGATATGCTCGCCGAACTGCGATACGAGTGTGGCATCATACGCTTTCATGAAGCTGCTTTGCATATTCGTATCTGACTCATTCCTTTCATAAATATAGTAGGGTCAGAATCAGTTATGTTGGCTACTATTCACTCACATAACCCCGGCACCCCCTAGGCCGGTTCGCTGTACAGTGCTCCGTCGAAATGCGGCGATGCGATACAAGTTCGTGCCAGTTCGTTCGCGACCAGCTTGGCCGCCTGTTCTAGGTCGAGCGTTTCAGGATTGTTGAGAGCTGGCTGTGTATAGAGCTGTAGTAAACCAAGCTCCAGATCAAGCTCTTTTAAGCGAACCGTTCCGAACGATTCTCTCATCAACTTGTCGCTCGCGCAGTCAAAAACCTTGTCGACATCGACTTCGGCCGGCTTAAAAACCAGTACTGCCGACGCCTCCCCTACATCGCAGAGCTGTACCAGCGGGGTCTCGGAAATCTTGTTCAAGCTATGCACCTTCTTTCAATGTATTTGAGCTCTAGTCTCATATTAGGTACGAAAGCCTACATCTACGGATCTCTCCACTTTTCAACGCAAGCTATCACTTTCCATTGTGGCATACCTGCCTGAAAATTCAATAGTTAATCAAAGATTAAGCTGATCGACGTTCAGGTTCTGTGTCGTCAAGCTCTAATTTTTGGTTTTGAGCCATCACGCGTCGACGTGCAGCGACTTCAGGGTAACTTGTTTCGTCATAGGTAGCCTGCTCGAGCTCGCGTGCGCAGGTGACAATCTGAACGTAAGTATCATCTTCGCCGGCGTTAGGATCAAAAATCGTACCGTTCCGTCGAGCATATTCGCGTTGTCTCTCGACGAAGTTTTCGTGGCGGGATTTCAACATATAGTCCTCGATCGTTTTGCGGGTACTTTGAGCCTTACCGTCACGCTCGATTTTCTCTAAGACTTCCGTCGGCAGGCATCTCCGCTGCACCATTTCGTTGGCACAGATGAGTAGTGCTGTATTGAGTTGATTATCAGTTGCCTCAAGATAGGCGCAAGCCTTTTTCATTTTGATATCTGGGCTATCGTAGGCGTCGTCTGGCAACATCGCCTGGAACAGCATATTCTGGGCTCGAATCTCCGATAATACCATAAATCGAGTGTATAGATTCTGCGCGCTGAGTAGTTTAATCGGCGATGGTCTGCCATCCGCCATGCGTCGTGTGAATTGTTCGCTCAATTCCTGCGCCTCACTGCTGTCGACACCAATGACATAGCGTGGCAAGATCTCGCACTCACCAGCAGTACGCCCGTTCGTGTAATAATCAAGATGAGTGAAGCCAAAAGGTAGCTCGGCACCATCGTTATAGCAGCGCGTCAGCTTATCCATAATCTTCTCTCGGTTTGAATTAATAGTTACATCAAACGCGAGCGGTAAGCCTTTGAGTGTGCCGGTTTCTGTTTGGATCTTCTCAGCAAACTTAATCGTCGTAAATGAATCAACTCGGTGGCGGTAGTCGTCGTATTTAGTCGATTCAAAGGTCTTTGTAATAAAGGGAGGGTGCCCATCTGCGCCAGGTAGATTACCTAGCCAGGCACCAGTCTGCACGCCGTAGATAAATAGTTTCTCGAAGGACTTAGCGGCTTTTCCGCTATCCGGATCACGATCAAACATCTCGTCTAGCCGGTCGACATAGGCTTGATCTCTGCGTAGTTTTGTGTTCGGATAAACCCCGGCGAAAGTCTCTAACGTCAACGCTGTCGGTGGCCGTTGCTCAAGCAACTTCTTTGCTGTTGGCCCGGGTTCTTTTTGTCTCATTGCATCACTGCCTAATCGCTGATACTGTTCGCGTGATGGTTGGCTTGGCTCATCCCTCCCTCTCTCAAAAGTTTGGGCTACTCGCTCCGAATTTATTTTTACTACCTCCATTTCCTCTAGTATAGCATAATCTTTTCAAAAATCCGCCGCTACTACGCTATTGCTATGAAAAATAGCCGTGTTCACACGGAACACGGCTTACTGGGCAAGACAAGTATCAGGTGTTATGGGCGGGACGCTTAGGGGAACTGAATGAGGCAGGGCATTTGGCGAAGTCGAAGGAAGCGTGACCGCTGGCGGTCTTACAGAGAAGAGTCTTGACTGTATCGATAGCTTCTTCAAAACTCAAGTCTACAACATCCTCCGGGAAGACGGCGCTGCGCCGAATCTCGACTAAGCCGCAGCTTAAATCACCTGCGTCCAATCGGAGCGAAAAAGCCCCCGAAGACTGGACGTACAGCTCGTCATTGACTTCTGTCATAGCGGCCATGCTGGGATTGCATTCTATGGTACGGAACCACAGCTGCCGGGTAGTATCGCTTACCTTAACCACCCGAAAATAGGGATAGGACTGTTCCTGGTTCATTTTTAAACCAACTCCTTTTCAGATAGACTACTGATGTATAGTTTCTTCGATTTTAGGCTTTTAGGGTTGCTTTTATTAGGAACTCCCGTCTGATATAGTCTTGCATGTATATGTACTAGCAAGCTCATCTGGGGCAACCAAAAGCTAACCTCAAAAGGCTTACTCTCTCATTGTAGCACAGATAGTCCATTTTGTCAATAGATAAAATATAAAAATCCGGTTACAACCTAGCGACTTTTGGCATGGCAAAGGGCCCCAACTACTGTCGGGGCCCTCCAAAATGTAAACCGTTCAACCTTCTGCCAAGGAATATCCGCAAAGCTCAAGGATACGCTCAAATTTTGCCAGGCAGCCATGGCCAAAGTTGTGGCCACGCAGCCGTTCCATCAGCTCTTTTGGTGTGAACTGTATCACGTCGGCGACCGTGGCGTACGCGAGGCCGGACCTTGCCAGAGCATTGAAAATCTTGACCGGCAGCGGCAGCGTCATAATACTCACTTCCTTTGGGTCTGTGAAGGCTTCTCGAATATGGATCGGCACCAAACGATCGACTAAGGCGGACTTTCTCTCCGACAATATGCCTAACATCTCGCGACGGGTCGCTTTTGGAAGGGTATTGTAGCTGTACCTCAATGTTGAGTTTAGTGCAAGAACGGAAGCTACGTCATTGTAGCCACTGTACGTCTGTAGAACTTCATGCATGACAGCTTCTTTTTCTGGCGTCAAGGTGTAGAAGCTGGGCTTGAGATTCACTCCTCCGAAGTGGTCGCCCACGAGTCGAAGTAGCTCCTCCATTTGCTTAAGCCTGAGCTCCTCGTCTGCCCCGGACTCTCTCCGCAGTGCAACACTCCGCACCGCTGATTGTAAAACGTAGGCTTCAGCTTGGGTTACGCCCGGGATCGCGGTCATTGCGTTGTTCTGCTCGAGCTTGACAAGCTCGCCGAAAAAGTGTGCCTCCAGCTTCGACATGAGCTCATCACTAAGTCCTAAGTCGCTCAATCTAAAACTCATTTAGATCGTCCTCCTCTAATTGTTGCCAAAACTAGTAAGTTGTTTACATTTCCGTAAAGGGCTTCGCTAGAATTAGCAACTGAATAGTCTAATAATATCATACTTCACGTCATAAGTCAATAGAAAAGCAATGGGAAAATCTCACTCTTTCTCATTTCTCCCTTGATTACTCTATGGCTAGACAACGGAGGGGGAAGCCCCAGTAACGCGCATCAGTAGTAGATGGACTAACGTTCAGAGCGATAGAATTAAGACTACAGGTGCTGCCAGAGTTAAGAGAATGCGACGACCAGTTATAGGCATTGCTCCCAGGCCTCCCAATAGTGTTTCCAACCAACGCTTTGTAATTACTAGCCCATCCGCTGCGGACGAAGAGGTATTAGGCCAGAATATGCGAAAAAATTTATCCTATGTTATAATGAACACCATGGATAGATATGACCCACTGAAAATCGAACAAAAATGGCAAAAAATCTGGGCTGAGACTAAGGCTTTTGCAGCTGGCTCGCTTGACGAAACTAAGCCAAAGAAATATCTTGCCGAGATGTTCCCGTACCCCTCTGGGGCTGGTCTTCATGTTGGTCACGTTCGTAACTTTACTATCGTTGATGTTCTTGCTCGATTCTATACTCAGCAAGAAATAAACGTCTTGCGTCCCTTTGGCTATGATACTTTTGGTCTTCCGGCTGAAAATTACGCGATTAAGACCGGTATTTCGCCACAATCGGCCACCGCGACGAACATTGCTAACTTCCGCAAGCAGGCTCAGAAACTTGGCTATGCTATCGACTGGGACCGCGAAATTAACACTTCTGATCCAGAGTATTACAAGTGGACCCAGTGGTGCTTCCTCCAGCTTTATAAAGCTGGCCTCGCCTATCAAAAGGAGTCATATCAATGGTGGTGCCCAGTTGACAAAACGGTGCTTGCGAACGAACAGGTCGAAAATGGTCATTGTTGGCGCTGTGGCCACGAAGTTGAAAAGAAAAAGATGAAACAGTGGTTCTTTAAGATCACCGACTACGCAGATGAATTACTTGAAGATATTGATCAGCTTGATTGGCCCGAGAAGATTAAGACTATGCAGAAAAACTGGATCGGTCGCAGTGAAGGTGCTACAGTTAAGTTTGCGGTAAAGACCTCGGGGAGGGGAACTGAGTCGGCTATTTCGAGGTCATCCGGAGACTCGGCTGAGGTTAAGCGCGACGACCCTGCGACGGCAGGCGTCGGCGACGCGGGCCGAGAAAAAGCCACTCAGCTTCCTTTTATTGAGGTCTTTACCACAAGGCCCGACACTATCTTCGGCGCGACCTTCCTCGTTCTTGCTCCCGAACATCCGCTGGTAAAGTCTCTAGTGAACGATAACACCCGCGAAAAAGTCGAAGAATATTGTAAGAACGCGATTAAGAAATCCGAAATCGAGCGCCAGGAAAACAAGGAAAAAACCGGCGTTTTCACCGGAAGTTATGCAAGAAACCCGGCCACCGGCAAGGAAATTCCTATCTGGGTGGCGGATTACGTCCTCATGGGCTACGGCACTGGCGCGATTATGGCCGTACCGTTCGGCGATGAGCGCGATTTTGAGTTCGCTGAGAAGTTTGATTTACCAGTGATTCAGATCATTGAAGCGCCCGACGACAGCCCTGAGCACAGCCGCTTCTATCAAGGCGAAGGCGTGATGGTAAACTCTGCCCAGTTTAACGGTGTTCGTAGCGAAGATGCACGTGAGCAGATCGTAGCCTGGCTTGAGCAGATTGGCGTCGGTCAACGCAAGGTAACTTACAAGATGCGCGATTGGTTGATTTCGCGCCAGCGTTATTGGGGCTGCCCGATCCCAGTCGCTTACGATAAGGACGGTAACGTCCATCCGATTCCAGAAGACCAGCTCCCTGTTATACACCCAGAAGTCAAGGATTATCAGCCAGATGATTCGGGACGTTCTCCGCTTGCGAAAGCTGAGGATTGGCTTAAGGTCACTCTGAAAGATGAAAATGGCGAAGAAATTGAATGTACACGCGAAACCGACACGCTCGACGGCTATGCTTGCTCGAGCTGGTACCTCTGGCGTTACGTCAGCCCGCACGACAAAAAAGCCGCATGGGACCAGGAAGCTATTAAATATTGGGCTCCGACCGATGTCTACGTTGGTGGCGATCACGCCGTGGCGCACCTCTTGTATGTGAGATTCTGGTGCAAGTTTTTCGCCGATCAGGGCTATCTGCCGTTCCGCGAACCAGTTAAGAAGTTACTCTATAACGGTTACATTAATGCTCCGGACGGTAAGAAGATGTCTAAGTCGAAAGGGAATGTCATTGACCCGCTTGAGGTTATTGATAGCGGCTATGGCGCCGATACGCTTCGCACTTATGAAATGTTCATCGGTCCCTATGACCAAGATGCGGCCTGGAACACTGAAGCAATTGGCGGGGTTTATCGTTTCTTAAATCGCTGCTGGACGCTCGGCTTTGGCGAGTTTAAGGATTCAGGCAACGAAGTCATCCGTAACAAAATGATCAAGAAAGTTACTGAAGATATTCATCGTAACAGCTTCAATACTGCGGTGGCCGCCTTGATGGAATATGTCAACGAGCTCTACAAAGCTGGTGCCACGAAAGAAGATGTTATTGCGCTTGCTAAGATGCTTAAGCCGTTTGCGCCGCATCTCGCTAGCGAAATCCTCGAACACCTCGAAAGCGACGATATCTGGCCACGCTGGGATGAAAAATACCTCACCGAAGATGAGGTCGAGGTGGTTGTCCAGGTGAACGGCAAGCTCCGCGCAAAACTGATGGTCTCGACTGACTTCCTCGGCGACGAGGAAAAGCTGAAAGAGCTTGCGCTCGCCGACGCTAATGTCCAGAAATTCATCGCCGGTAAAGAAAACCGCAAGGTCATCGTCCCCCGCGGTGCTAAGCTGGTGAATATTGTGGTCTAAAACCAAAATTAATTCACTGACAAAAGCAAAAAGGGCCTCCTATGGTGTCTGGAGACCCTTTTCCGATGTAAGGAACAAATACTAGTCTACAAAAATGGTTTTAGGCAATTATGCCCCAGTGAGTAGGTCAGCCGCCAGTTGCTGAAGTTGGCAGTTCAGGGCTGGTAAAATTCACCGCCGGAGCTGTAGTTATCGGTATCAGGAACTGACGGCTTGTAATACTGTTGACGGCGGACGGCCAGATGTACCTCGCGGACTCAAACAGCGTCTCGTACATATCGTCGATCTCTTCCGTGCTGAACTCCTCCATGATAAAATAGGGCGAGCTCAGGATCGGATCGGCCGTCAGCGGTTCAAGTGCGTCAAAGAATTCCTGGTAGTGCGGCTGTTTGCGGTAGTAGTGCGCGTGTGCCGCCAACTCGGCCGGCTCGATGGTGTAGATCTCGTCTTCCTTCCAGGGGAACATCTTGGTCAAAATCTCCCGCAGTGAGTAGACATTGTTGGAATCCTCGAGCTTGCCGTTCGGTGCCTGTTCCAGTTCCGACTCCAGCAGCTCCAGCCTCAGATCGAAATTGCGGACCTGGCCGATTTCTTGCAACAGCCAACCGATCTGGGTGGCTTTGTTGGGGTGAAAGGCCAGATAGTATCGGTCGGAAGCGGCGCTGTAAACGAGCTCCGGCGTAGCGTCCAAGTAGTCGGACGTGGCCGCCAACCAGTCCGTCTCACCCCAGTTCTCGCTGGAGTTCTCGGCCGTAGTTTTGGTCGGCGAGACGTCCTTCGTTGCGATTTCGGCCGCTGAAGCCATGCCACAGAGCGACATCACTAGCAAAACTGCCAGCAGTAAGGCGCTCAGGCGGGATTTCCAGAGAAAGTTATGTATGTTTTTCATGTGTCACCTTTCCTTTTTGTCGTGTGGTTGTCAGGTACGTAGACTAGTATTTTGAAATTGCAATTTGGCGACCAAAAGTCACCGCCTATACTTACATTCTACAACTATATACATATTATGTCAACTGCTACAAGGCGCGCCCGCAAACCAGTTTGTGATTTTTACCCTTCTTAATCTTCCCTTGATTACTCTATGGCTAGACAACGGAGGGGATGGCCAAAACTTTTATAATCGCCAGAAACAACTGAAACGTTGTCGTAGTTAATCCAAAGAGACCCAGAATACCCACCATAACCAAAGCTGCTCCACGAACGGCTAATTGCCACAGCGCTATTTAACCCTACACCGCCTAGAGACTCTTGATCAGAATCATTCGTTGCCCCGCTGCGGACGAAACCCGCTCCCAGTTTTCAAAAAAATGGGAGCACAAAATTTGTACTTTTCTTCGTCTGCAGCGGGCAAAGTACTCCTGATAAGGCGTGGTATGGCAGTGGCGCAATTAGCGTTGGTGAATATGTATTGTCTAGAACTAATCGAGGTCAAATCGATAATAATATCTTGCAAGCGGTGAGTTTAGACGTAAATGGCACTAATGTATACAGTTATAACAATCCACGCTTTTCCGGCTTCTCCCTCCGTTGTCTAGCCATAGAGTAATCAAGGGAGGATGAAGAAATCAAACAAAAGGGAATAATGAAAATATGTTTCTGATTGTTTCTAAAGCAAGTCTACTGTTCTCTACGAGAGGATCCGGAGGCTCGGCCGAGGAAGAGCGGCGCGACCCTGTAACGACAGGCGTCGCGAACGCGCCTCGAGGAGAGAACAGTAGGCCTATTACCCTAGAACATAAAATTACCACGGTTTTTCCTTATCTCGTATGATTATATATTGACAAAACTGCAAATCTATGCTACAATGGTAGCAATGAGTCCTGTTTTCGCGTAGTAATGCGCTAAATATAGATTAGTACCTTGCGAGTATAGATCTTGTCGATAACCCGAAAATCCATAATTATCAGAAGAGGAGATGTTATTCATGAATGTTCCTAACTTTCTTTCCACCCAACTTGCCACTCAAAACGCTCTGCGCAGTAGCAGGCGTGGCTTGACCCCTCCCGAAGATGATCCTGACATGGATGGCGCTACCTCTCTGGTAGACGACCTGAGAAGGAACAGGGTTCCCTATTGGATCTGGGCGACCTGCGATATGTTACTGATTTTATTCTACGGTCTGATGTGCAACGATGAGTTTCGACAGGCGCAACTGTCTCAACTTTGGCTGGTTGCCCTGACTGCGGCCTGCCTCTGTAGTATCGTGCTGGGCGAGCGCGCTATTGTCGGTTCTTTGCGCTATCTTTGTCGAGAACTCCCGGAGCGTCTTCGCGACCTAGATGCTGATGAGCGTACTAGGCGTTATCGTCGGAGCTGCCTCTGTGGCATCCTGTCTGCTCTGGCTCACCCCGCTACGATCGCATTTGCAATCTGGCTGGCCATTCGGCTCAAGCATCCTCGTGATCTCTTTCCGCCCATCGTACCGCTTATGTTTACACTAGTCCTGCTTTTACTGGCAATAATGCGTCTCTTTCTCCTGGCGCGCACGGCTTTTTATATCCGCCGCACGACCAAATGGTGGGAAGAGGAGCTTGAGGACGACCCGCACCTCACCTTTGAGGAATATGCTCGCACCCCGATCGGTTACGAGGACGATTAAACAGAGATATATCCTGTATAGCTGTTGATCCTATCTTGCAAGATCTAAGGCTCACTACCCTAAGCGCCCTTCTTTGAAGGGCGCTGTTTTTATAGCCACGAACTTCAGGAAAGCAAGAAAATCCTGAATTATGCAAGCATTATACCGTCATAAAACTCTATCATTGCTATCATTATAACACCATGATAAGACATAAAATTAGTATTGAATGTCCAAAATAAGGCTAAATTTTAGTTGAACTTAACCGTTTTTACCTCAGTTATTATAAAACACTACCCCTATAAAACGTTTATTCTTGACCATAATATACAAAATACCATAAAAAGTATTGACAAAATAGAATATATGTGCTAAAATGACCTTATGACCTGGAAAAGTACCCACAGGGAGAAACTCCAGCGTCACGAGGCGAGATAATTGGCTAGAGAGAAGCCTAGGCCTCGAGCTAGTGAAGCCCCAAAAGCTGATCTGGTGGGAAAAGTTAATAAAAGGAGAATACTAATGCGTAAAGCAATTAAGACTACCCTCACGCTGGCTGCTAGTGCAGCAATGGTGGCGGGCGCGTTCGCGACTCCGTCATTAGTGTCAGCATGGGGTGATAATACCGGTGGTCGTCGTAGTTACACCATCGACCAAATTAATCACGGAGCTCTCGGTAACAAGATTACCTTTAACTCCATTAGCGACAGCACTATCGGCGATGAGAAAAACTTCGTCGGTGCACGCGAATATACGGGTATCGACTCGGGTAAATATAACGTTTGGAACGGTAATAATATTACAGTTCAGGACGGTAAAGAATACCTGATTCGTCTCTACGTACATAACAATAACCCATGGGGTACGGATGCCGTCGCCAAGAATACGAAGGTGGCTTTCAATATCCCAACCGATTCCTCTACTCGCGTTCAGGTAAATGGCTTTATCACTTCTGATAATGCTACGCCGAGCAAGTACTGGGATTATGTCAACTTTAATAGCGACCAGCTCTTCCACCTTGAATATGTCTATGGCTCGGCTTTGATCGAGAATAACGGCATTGGTAAGAATGGTGGTCGCCAGCTTAGCGACGAAATCGTCACTAAAGCTGCTTCGAACAACGGTACTCTTATCGGATATAGTCAACTTGATGGCAATATCCCTGGCTGTTACCAGTACGCTAGTTACATTACGATTCGAGTAAAGGCGGTTTTCGACAAGCCAACTACGAATCCGAATGCTGGTTATACAATAACCCAGAAGGTTCGTGCCTCGAAAGATGGCGAGCCATGGAGTACGAAAATTAACGCTAAGGTTGGCGACAAGGTTGATTTTCAGTTGACCTACCTCAACACTAGCGCTGCAACCCAAAACAACGTAATGATCCGCGCACAATTGCCAAGCAACTTGCGTTATGTCCCTGGTACTACCAAGATCTATAACGTGAAGTATAATGGTTCGACTTTGAGTGACGGTATTACTACTACCGGTGTTAATATCGGTAACTATACGGCAAATTCGAACGCTTATGTCCGCTTTACTGCAGAAGTCGTCGACGATAATCTCGCTGATGGCTCCAACACTCTCGTGATGTGGGGTAAAGGCGGCGTCGGTCAAACGACTTTGAACGATTACGCTGCAGTAGTGGTTCAAAAATCTGCACCAGATCCAGTTAACCCACAGGGTAAGGAATATAGCGTGAAGGTTAACTATCTCTACGCTGATGGTAGCAAGGCGGCGGAACCTTACGAAGGTAAGTTCCAGGAAGGTGATAACTTCCGTATTGAATCGCCAATTCTCTATGGCTATACGGCTAGCTCGAACATCATTAGCGGTGTTGTAGCTAAGCAAAACCTTGAGTTTAAGGTAGTTTATACGAAAGATCAGGCACCGACCGATCCGGAAGCAGAAGATCGCACCGTTACGATTAAGTATGTCTATGCTAAAGACGGTAGCCAGGCTGCGCCAGATTACGTGCAGACCGCTAAGCCAGGAACCCAGTTTAACGTGGTTTCTCCAGCTATTACCGGCTACGTCGCGGACTACGAGGTTGTAAGCGGCACCCTTGGTAATCAAGATCTCATCTATACCGTAACTTATAGCGCTGAGAAATTTGATGATCCAATCATTCACCCAAGCACTCCAGATCCAACTCCAAGTACACCAGAACCAGGAACTAAGCTTCCTTCGACTGGTCCGGAAGCGATCATGGGTAGCATTATGGGTATCGGTTCGATCGCTACGGCCGCAGGCTACTACATTTCTAGCCGCCGCGCGCTCAAATAATAACAATCTAAGTTTAGAAAACACCCCCATACGGGGGTGTTTTCGTAGGGGGATAAGGCTTCTTCTAGCTTATGAAATTGCTTTGACAAGAGATCTTTTGTGTGCTGCCCCGCAGTGGGCCGGTGGCATAATTGGACTTTTCGAGGTCATCCAGAGCCTGCGGGTGAGGTTAAGCGCGCCATACCCGTGATGACGGGATATGGCGACGCGGGCCGAGAAAAGTTTGGTTATGCCACCAGTCGATTTCGAAGCGGTCACGAAAATAACTCTTGTAATAGACGACATATTGTGCTAAAATTAGATAAGAATTTTTATATAATTAAGGAGCATTATGCCTGAACCTAAAAAACAGAGTAGCCCACGCAAGACTGGGCTCCGCCGCAGCCATTTGCGTCTGAAACTCGCCAGGGCTGTCAACCGTACTTCTCCAGTTAAAGCTTTCGAAACCGCTAAGAAAACGCCGAATTTGAAAGTAAAAACCGTCAAGGCTAACGACGGTCAGACTGTCAAAGCTAAGAAAGCAGCGAAGAAAGTTGCGACGACTACGAAGAAAACAACTACCACAAAAATCACTAAAAAGTCTAAATAAAAGGGAAGGGATATGGCTAGTAACCGGCACTTAGGAAGAATTATTGTTTTGCAAAGCTTGTATGAATACGAGTTTCGCACTAAGGCTGGTGATGAGACGGCAGATATCGACTTGATTGTAGCGAAGGATATCGAGCCTTACGCTAAGGCGCTCGGTGATACGGAGTTCGTCTACGGTTTAGCGCGCGACGTTTCTGGTCGCTTTGCGGAATTGGACGAGATTTTACAACCAATGGCGCCAGAATGGCCGCTCGATACCATCGCTGCTGTTGATCGAAATATTTTGCGTATGGGTCTTCATGAATTGCAAGCTTCGGCAGAGACTGTTCCGCCGAAAGTTGCAGTTAATGAAGCCGTCGAACTAGCCAAAGCTTTTGGATCGGAAAACTCTTCGAAGTTTGTTAACGGCGTCCTCGGCACAGCCTATCGCCAGATTTATGGCGATCCGGCAAAGCCGTCGTCGGCCGAACCTGGGGCGCTCCCTGAACCGCCAAAGACGAAGGAGCAAAATGTCCAAAAAGAAGCAAAAACGGAGGTCGAAGCCTAGAGCTGAACGCCCTCCGGTGCGTCAGACTGCGCCACCTAAGGTCCCCGAGGCCTTACCGTTGAAGTCTGAGCGGGTCTCTGCGGCAACGCGTCTTTCGGCACGTATCTTTAAGAAACCTGCGATTCAAGAAGTTGTGCGCGAGCCGACTGCTGGTGGGATTGTTTTTCGACCGAGCAAAGATGGCAAAGATATCGAAATTCTCTTAATCCAGGACTCCAAGGGGCGCTGGACCATACCGAAGGGGCATATTGAACCGGGCGAAAACGCCAAACAAACTGCCATTCGAGAAATTGGCGAAGAAGCAGGTCTTTTTCATATCGAGGTGCTGATGTGGCTTGGGAAAATTCATTTTCAGTATCGTCGAGTAGATAAACTTGTCCTTATGACGACGCAGATTTATCTTGTGCGCGCAACCGACAATCGCGAGACCCCTACTAAAGAGCAGTGGATGAAGGGAATCAAATGGTTTCGCTTTAATGAGGCGCTGGACGCAATTGAATATGAAGACATCGAAAAACTGATGTTAGTTGCCAAAAATAAGATCCGGCAGGGACTATAAGGAGAAAAATGAACACTGAAGAGTATCAAAATTTTGCTCGTGAAAAGCTAGGTTTTGAATTTAAAGATATTGAGTTACTGGTGACTGCCTTAACACACCGCAGTTATGTCAATGAACATAAAAAGAGCACCAAAGATCATAATGAACGTCTTGAATTTCTCGGCGATGCTGTGCTAGAATTGGTCACTTCCGACTTTTTGTATCGTAATTACGACGAGCCAGAGGGGATCATGACAGCTTGGCGCTCGGCACTCGTTCGAACCGAGAGTATCGGCGAATCCGGTGAAGAACTTGGCTATGGACCTTTAGTGCGGCTTTCTAAGGGCGAAAAGCATGGTTCCTCGCGGGCGCATGCTGTAATTCTAGCTGACTGTTTCGAGGCGGTAATCGGAGCGATCTATCTCGATCAGGGCTATGACGCGGCAAAAGACTTTATCTCGAAGCATATTTTAGTTAAGATTGACAAGATTCTGGAGGAAGGTAGTTGGCGTGACCCGAAGTCTTACTTACAAGAGCTGGCGCAACATAACGACGGTGCCACGCCAGTTTATAAAGTACTGAACGAGGAAGGGCCAGATCACGATAAAACCTTTACGGTTGGCGTCTATGTTGGTAAGCAGATAAAAGGACAAGGCGTCGGCCATTCTAAGCAGGAGGCCGAAGGTCGCGCCGCGGCTGAAGCGGTCAAAGTTTATCTCAAGACAAATAAAACAGCCTCCGAGAAGAAGGCGTGAGTTAGCGGATAGTCCAGTTATTAAAACTGCCGTTCCCGAAGGAGCGGCAGTTTTGGGGGTGTAAAACAGATGGAAAATGACTAAGCTCATGGTTGGCTCATTGCTGATCGTGACTGGTTTCCCAGCGATACCACCGGATCATCATGTGGATACCGAGTGAGCCGGTCAGGATCATACCGAGCGCGCCGAGACATAAGTAGCGCAGAGCTTCAGGGCTGTCAGGGTCGTTTACGGCTGCTAAGGCCAGCATCATAAAGCTCAAGACGAACGCCCAGCAAGCTAAGAGCACCTCGTTAAAATGCCCATCGTCGCAGTGTGCCCAGACCTGAAAACTACGGCAACTTTGCCGCCAACTTTCACCAAAGGATGGCTTAGGCGGCCGCTCAGTGATAGGGCTTTTGCCGGAACTGGATTTCTCCATTGCTTTCCCTCCTTTCTCAAGGTGCAAAATTATCCGCAAGGGATTCTACTATTATAACATACCTGTGGCTTCTTGTATAGCTATTAAATCAGCCAATGCCGTAAAGCACCTATTTTCTGGCCACTCTTTACTTTTGAGAGGAAGTTTGCTATAATCAAGAAATATTACTAATAAGGAGTAAAAATGCTAGCGATTCGCATGCAACGTAATGGCCGTGCGCACCTCCCGGTGTACCGGATAGTCGTCCAAGAATCCCAGCGCCACCCTCTCTCGGGTCGTGTTGTGGCTGAGGTTGGCAACTATAACCCAGAGACCAAGAAAGTGGTCCTTGATAAAGAAAAAGTCGAGTTCTATCTAAAGAACGGTGCTCAGCCGTCGAGCCGCGTAGCCCGGGTTTTGACCGCTGAGGGCGTCAAACTTCCAGATTGGTACAAAGCTCCAACTGAGAAGCACGCCAAGGCGAAGCACGCCGACAAATTGCGCAAGAATCAGCCAAAAGAAGAGCCAGCCGCCGAAGAAGCGGTAGAAGCTCCGGCTGCAGAGTAATTTGCATAAGGATTTTGTCAACAGAGGCTCAACCCAAAAAGTTCGCCCCGGTCATTCGACTGGGGCGATTTTGATAGGAAGGCTTCAATGGCGACGCTTGCGATGTCGATAAGCATCCGCTAGGTGAACAACAATCAAAGTCAAGACACAGAGAGCTAAGATGGGCAAACCGACGCATTTGACCAAGAACGCACGCGCTTGGTCGTTGGCTAATGCTGCTTTATCGCTGTCGCTCAAATGTGTGTACTCTTTTCCATCGATAATGACGCTCTGACCATCCTCGGAAAAGGCGTATCCAGGAGCTTCCGTGGCTGGCGTTTCGGGTGTGGCTGAGGGGACGGGTGGATCTAGTGGTGTAGACGGACGATTTTCTGACGAACCATTGGCGGGGTCGCCGAGGCTATCATCAACGATAGTCGTGTCATCGTCGTTGTCTGGAGCAGCGGTTGCTGGGTTGGAACTGACACCGGTTTGGTCTTCGAACCAGTCCCAGAATTGATCTTGCTGACCAGCATTCCACTCTGAAAACTGGTCGTGCGCATTATTAACGCTATCTTTGGCCTTATCGATCAGGTCGGGCGCGGCCTCCTTGGCGGAATCATAGAGTCCGCCAATTTTTTCGCTGGCTTTTTCGGCACCCTCCTTTGCGGATTCGATCCAGCCGTCCTTATGTTCGTCGATATAGTCGACCGCTTCCGAGCCAGCTGCTTGGATTTTATCCCAGAGTGACTGCTCCTCGGTAGTGCACGAATCGGCAGCATAGGCTGTTGGCGCAAAAACGCCAAGCAGCAGCATGGCGACAAAGACCGTCGTTAATGAAACTGTCTTCCTGCTAAGGTACATGAATTATCTTACCCCCTTCAAGTATAGTACCTCCATTATACCACACATGCTCTAAAAAGTCAATAAGAAATCGCTTTTGCTTGCAGGGAGTTAGAAAAATCATGTTGATTTTTTATCGCTTGTGGTATAATAAAAACATATAAAATAAACTGGAGACCCTATGGCAACCATTGACCAACAATTTGTAGAATACATCGTAAAAACTCTTGTAAATAACCCGGAAAAAGTGGTCGTTGAGCGCGAAATCGATGAGCGCGGCGTACTTTTGTCCTTGAGCGTTGATCCAGAAGACGTCGGACGGGTGATTGGTAAACGCGGCGCAACCGCTCAAAGCATTCGCACCTTGCTCCGTGTTCTCGGGACAAAGAATGGCGCACGTTATAACCTAAAGGTTGTCAACACTGACGAAGATGGTGGTGAGAGTCATAGCCGTCGCGAAACGCGCGCTGACGCTGAGGCGACTGAAGAGCTAGTCGCAGATGAAGCTAACGGTGAAGCGCCAATGGATGGTGGCGAAGCAGAGAATGAGCTTGCCGAGAAGACTCGGGCTGAGCTGGCCGATCTCGACGATCTTGAGATCTAGTAGATTGAATTAACGTACTAGCAAAAGTAACGCCCCTCGGAACTGAGGGGCGCTTTGGGCGTTTAGGCTTGCGGCTTTATGGCAGCGAACAAAAAATCAATCGAGCGGAGTCTTCGTGAAGATGAAGCCGAACTGGTTGGCGACGATCTGGATAAAAGCATCGGTGCTGGCGTAGCCAGTAGAGCCATCAACCAGCGTTTGGTAAGTGAAATAAGTCGGATCGTCATGGTAAGCCTCGAAGAATGTGCTAATGAAATCTAGATATTCGCCGTAGATTTCCACTACGTCTATATCGCTGGTGATTTCTAGGCAGTAGAGGTAGTTCGGACTTACAACGTACGTCTTGGAGATACTATAATTGTAGTAATTAAGCAAGAAGTACTTTAGATCGGGTATGGAAAAGGGGCAGTCGTACCCAGGATGACAGTGCGCATCGGCCGTGGCGTTACGTTGCTCGGCATAACGATGGAGCTCGTTTGGAATTGAAACGCAGCCCACATCGTGAGTTGTGTACTCACCTACTTTGCGACCGTTTTCGTCGAAGGCGGACCAGTATTCGTAAGGTTCGTGACGGGTGCCTTCGCAGAATTCCTCAAGTGTCATGCCGTGGTTGGCATTTATGAGATTAATTGCGTAAAGATCAGAGCAGACGCGGCTAATGATCGGACAAAGCACTAAAATGATAGCATAGACAACGATTAATGCAGTAAGAAGACTAGATGAGTTGGGGATGCCCTCAGAGGAATCTTCTGTATCCGTGTTGGTGTCCGTGCCGTCAACCTTATAACCATAGATAGCTTTGATTGCATCAGGGATAGGAAAGCGATTTTCGGGCTGAGAATTTCGATTCGTGTTCATAGCATTATCTCCTTGAAGTATTTTGGTGGAGCATATAATATTTTCAGACATAGCCTGTTAGAACATAACCTAAACTGGGAAAGAACTATAGAAAATGAAAGAGTCTATTTTCTTCATTATAGCACACATAATTAAAAATGTCAATAGATAAGCGTAAGAAATAAGAAAAGAAGCAGCTAATTAAGTAGCTTTTAGCCTAGCTATTTCTCTTTTCTCAATCGAAGGTGGAACTTTTCTCATCTAAAGAATCGAAAAGATTCCAGCCTCAGGCGTCGTAGCGCCACGATTTCTAAAAGAGAAATAGCTAGACCAGCATCTCTTACACATAGTCCTCTTCCTTATTCTTTCTTCCGCTTCCTATTGATTACTCTATGGCTAGACAACGGAGGGGGAAGCCCATGTATGTATTGTGCCCGGCACTAGGAAGCACGGTCTTAAAGTCGTCTGAGCCAATTCGAAAATATAGCTGAGTAAGGTTGGACCAAATATTTGCTACTGTTGCCATTGAATTTAGGCCATCTGCGTATCCTATGCTTACTTCTCCGCTGCGGACGAAAGTATAAATAGATGAGTGAGGAAGAGACTTCGCTGTCCTATTTGGGCGAATGTGAATTCTCTTAACCCGAGGATAGCAGGAGAGAGATTTTGAATAAGCGCGAGATTCTTATTACTGATTTTCTAACTAGAAAGTAATATTATGTTGTAAAAAGTACAACATAACAGAGGTAAATATAACAAAATATGTGTTGTAAGAAAAACATAAAACTTTTCCACACAAAAAACAGGGGTAATCTGGTAAAATGTTGTAAAAATTACAATAGAAATTAGGGTCAAAACCCTAGGAAAAGGGCTTGTGCTTTAGCAAGAACTAAGCTATACTAGAAACAGTTCGAAAGAACATATGGCTAACTGCGAGGCCAACATAAAAAGTTGAGAGCTTATATGTTCAAAAAGCCACCCCAAAGGTTGAGAGACGGAGGTGGTTTTTTGGTGTTGAAAAAATACCCGCCCCATAAGGAGCGGGTCTGGTCTCAAACGCCGGAGCCGTAGTCCATGTAGGTGATCATCCTGAGACAATCGTCGAAGGCGCAATAGTTCATCGCCTTCAGGTAACTACTTAACTGTGAGACTACTTCGTCAAGCTCGCAATCGGGCTTAATATAGAGCTTGGCGCCGCTGGAAACGCTACCGTTGTGGCGATGTAACTCGTAAGTTACTACCCAGGTAGCATCGGTCGGCCGGTAGGAAATTTTGCCTTCGTAGACTGCAAGCTGCTCATCAAGTGGAGACTTAACCTCGATAAGCTCTTCGCCACCGTTGGAAGGCTTGATTACACAACCGGCGCTGACGTCGTTACTCATAGACCAGAATAGGTCTTGGTCGGGTATTCGGCGCATGTCTGGCAGTGTAATCCAGGAATCTTTCCAGTCTCCAAAATATTCCACATTGAGATCCTCCCGCCGTTCGATGCTAAAGATGCCTTTTCTGCGCAGTAGCTCATCGTAGTCGGCCTCTTTGAAAAAGACCGAAGCTTTTCCGTTAAAGTCGAGCAATAGATAAAGCGTACCGCTCTTGAGTGGCAGGCTCTTGGCACAGAGCAAATCCTGGTCAAGCAGATCGCGCCGACAGGTGATAACAATAGCTTTGCGCCTATCGCAGATTTTTACCAACCAGCCACCAAAGCTGAGCGTCTGGTCCTTTTTCTGAAAAAGCTGCGGGACGGAAGCGGCTATGTTACCAGTGAGGAGGTCCCGACAATCGCGGAAATGGTGGTTCCAGATTTCAACGGCATAGAACGTAGTTTTCTTCTTCGAGAGACTCTTGGGCTTGCTGGTAGGTTCATTGGCGTTCAATCATAACTCCCCCTAACTATTGATGATAAGATTTTTGGCGTTTGACTCTTAAGCTGCGCCCACTGTCTACAAAGTTTAGCATTATTTATGAGAAAAGTCAAAAAACGGTGGTAATATGACAAAAATCATAAATTTTACCCTTGTAATTCTGGACAAAAAATGTATAATGAATTACTAAGAAGTAGTGTGCGGTGTTTGTTGTGGGTAAGAATTGGCGACTTTTTGCCCTAGAATACAGCAGTAATCTTCGGCGCTACAGGTTTGAGGGGTTATATGAAAGCGGGAATCCCCGGCTTTCGTGGCACCACAAGCTTGACTCGCTTAGCGAGAGATTATTAACACTAAGAGAGAGGGAAAAGTGAGTAAAGCATCAACTAAAGATGGTAGCCGCGTGTTTTTCACCGAGGGCGACCAAGCGCTTCCGATTCCAGATCTGATTGCTCATCAGAAGGATAGCTGGGACGATTTTGTAAAATCGGGACTCAGGGAAGTATTTAACGAGTTAAACCCAATCGATGACTACAACGGCAACAAACTGTCGATGCGGTTCAAAGATTACTATTTCAAAGAGCCGGTCGAAGACGAAAAAACTGCGAAATACAACCTTTCGACCTATGCTGCGCCTCTACATGTGCAGGTGGAGCTCACGAATAAGGTAACTGGCGAGATCAAAGAACAGGATATTTACTTCGGTGACTATCCTTGGATGACTGATCGCGCAACCTTCATTATTAATGGTACTGAGCGTGTTGTTGTGTCGCAGCTCGTGCGTTCGGCTGGGGTATTCTTTACTGCCGACGAAGTTAACGGCAAGCGTTGTTACGGGGCGAAGGTGATCCCAGGCCGCGGAGCTTGGCTTGAGTTTGAGACCACGCCGAGTGGCTGTATCAATGTAAAGATCGATCGACGTCGCAAAATCCCAGTTACAACTTTCTTACGCGCACTTGGAATTGCTGAAAATGATAAGCTTCGCGAAACCTTTGCTGAGGTCGACAATGGGGCAATCAGCTACATTAATGCCACGATCGACAAGGACACTACTACTACGCAACCAGCAGCTTTGTTGGAAGTTTATCGCCGTTTGCGCCCGGGCGATCTTGCTACCGTCGAGAATGCAAAATCAATGATCGAGCATGCTTTCTTTGATTACCGCCGCTACGATAGTTCTCGTGTTGGTCGCTATAAACTCAACCAACGCCTTGGCTACGATACGCCGAACGATGCCGCGCACCGCACGCTTCAGATGAAAGACCTCATTGCGATTATTTCAGAGATTATTCGTCTTAATAATACGCAAGAGCCAGCTGATGATATTGACTCTCTAGCTAATCGCCGCGTGAAATTGGTGGGTGAATTGGTCCAGCGCCAATTCCGCCTCGGTATGCTTCGTCTCCAGCGCAATATTCTTGATCGGATGCTAATGGCTGACCCGAAGGAGGTTACTCCATCACAACTTTTGAACTCCCGACCAGTTGTCGCTGCTGTGAAGGAATTCTTCTCGAGCTCGCAATTGTCGCAGCTTATGGACGAAGTTAACGGCTACTCGGAGCTCGCTCATAAGCGTCGCCTAAGCTCAATGGGTCCTGGTGGTCTTACTCGTGAACGTGCTGGTTTCGATGTGCGTGACGCGCACCCGACTCACTACGGCCGTATTTGTACCGTCGAGACCCCAGAAGGCGGTAACGTCGGTCTCGTGTTGAACTTGGCAACCTACGCTCGAATTAACGAATATGGCTTCATCGAAGCCCCATATCGTGTTGTGGAAAACGGCAAGGTTACGGATGAGGTGGTTTATGTTGATGCGGCTACCGAAGACAGCATGATTATCGCCGACGCTTCTGTAAAATTGAACGATAAGGGCGAGTTTGTTGAGGAATGGGTTTCGGCTCGCGTTCACGGCCGCCCAAGTCAGGTTGCTTCAAACTTAGTTACACATATTGATGCCGCACACAAGGAGATTCTTGGTTCTTCGGCAAGCTTGATTCCGTTTGTTGAAAAGAACCGTGTTGACCGCTCGCTCATGGCTTGCGCTATGCAGAAACAAGCGGTACCCCTACTGCATAACGACGCGCCAATTGTAGGTACTGGTATCGAGCACGCCGTAGCAATGAATACCTCACAGGTCGTGGTAGCTGAAGACGCCGGTGAGGTGACTAAGGCGGATGGCGTTAGCGTAATTGTCAAATATAAGAATGGCGAAAAAGAATACAAACTTGAGCACTTCGAAAAGACTAATGATGACCGCTGTTACAACCAACGTGTAAAAGTGGCACGTGGCCAAAAAGTAAAGAAAGGCGATATTCTAATCGAAGGCGCATCTGTCGAGGACGGTGAGCTGGCACTCGGTAAAGATTTGCTTGTAGCCTTCATGCCTTGGCGTGGTTATAACATGGATGATGCTATCGTCATCTCTTCGCGCCTGGTCGAGGATGATAAGTTGACCTCAATTAATATTAAAGATTTCGATGTTGAAGTTCGTGAAACTAAGCTTGGTCCGGAACAGGTTACGCGAGATATTCCAAACGTCCCAGAACGTAGCCTTCGTCACCTTGGCGAAGATGGTATTGTCGTTGTGGGTTCGGAAGTTCAGCCAGGTGACATTCTCGTCGGTAAGATTACTCCGAAGGGTGAGCAAGAGCTCAGTTCTGAGGAACGCCTACTCCGTGCTATTTTTGGCGAAAAGGCTAAGGACGTTCGTGATACTTCGGTTCGTATGAACGGCTCATCGACCGGTAAGGTGGTCGGAGTTCGCATCTATACTCATGAAGATGGTCATGAGCTAAAAGTTGGCGTTATTATGCAAATCAAGATTTATGTTGCTGAAATGCGTAAAATCAGCGTCGGTGACAAAATCGCAGGTCGTCACGGTAATAAAGGTGTAGTCTCACGTATTCTTCCTGTTGAGGATATGCCGTATATGGAGGACGGTACTCCGATTGACGTACTTTTGAGTCCAATGGGTGTGCCAAGTCGTATGAATCTCGGTCAGCTATTCGAAATTCACCTCGGTATGGCAGCGCGAGCGCTTGGTTATAAAGTGGCCACCCCATCGTTCAATGGTGTGCCAGATGAGGTAATTTCGGATGAGCTCGAAAAAGCCGGCTTCTCCCGAGATGGCCGTGTGCAACTCTATGATGGCCTGACAGGTGAACCGTTCAATGAACGTACATCGGTTGGTGTTATGCACATGCTGAAACTCCATCACATGGTGGAAGACAAGATTCACGCTCGCTCGACCGGTCCATACACCGCGGTTACCCAGCAGCCACTTGGTGGTAAGGCGCAGAACGGTGGTCAGCGTTTCGGGGAAATGGAGGTTTGGGCACTCGAAGCTTATGGTGCAGCAACCGCTCTGCAAGAGATGCTTACGATTAAATCGGATGATGTTTATGGGCGCGCAAAAGCCTATGAAAGCATTATTAAGCGTGAGCCAATCGAGGGGCCAAAGCTTCCAGAAGGCTTCAACGTCTTAGTAAAAGAATTCCAAGGCCTTGGTCTGAAAGTAGAATTGCTTGACCATGGTAACTCAACGGATGCTGGCGAGGTGATAGAGCATACTTCGCGCCAGATCGAACGCGAACATGATGATCGTTTGATCTATGCACAGCATGGTATTCAGGAAACTGAACTCGACACACTAGTTGATCTTGACGACGAAGAAGCTAAAGAAATGCTTGATGATGAGGGGATAGAAATAACAGAGGCAGAAGATGATGCGGATCTGGACGTTGATCTGGATGATGCAGATTCAGACGACCTCGGAGAGGAGTTGTAAAATGGCCTGGATGGATAATTTTATCAGCGCCAACGACTTTGACTCAATTCGGCTCAGTGTCGCTAGTAAGGAAGACATTCTGGGCTGGAGCTATGGCGAAGTCTTAAAGCCAGAAACCATCAATTATCGTACACAAAAACCTGAACGTGATGGTCTTTTCTGCGAACGTATCTTTGGTCCAGTTAAGGATATTAATCCGCATGACTCGAAGCTAAAAGGTGTTCGCTCACGCGAAGCTGCGGTCGATAAAGAAGGTAATCTCGTTACCAAAAGTATTGCTCGTCGCGAGCGTATGGGGCATATTACCCTGGCGGCACCAGTGGCGCATATCTGGTTTATGCGGGGCACCCCGAGCGCTCTTAGCGTGCTACTAAACTTGACTGTAAAAAATATCGAGAAGGTTGTTTACTTTGCGTCGTATCTGATTATTAGCGCAAAAGACGAAGAAATCGCACAGCGTCTTGCCGATCTTGAGGCGAACACTGTAGCAGCTCGAGAAGCGATCCGCTTACGCTACGAGAAATTGGCCGAAGAAGAGAATGCGAACGTTACGGCCTTGGCCGATGAGCAGGCAAAGGAGTCCGAAGCACTTGAGGCTGACTACGCCCTGCGCAAGAATGCGCTCGAGAGCCTACAAAAAGGCGCGGTAATTACTGAGCAGGCCTATCGAAATTTGCCAGACGATTACGACGAATTAGTTGAGGTCGAAATGGGTGCGACCGCAATCAAGCGTCTGCTTGACGAAATCGATCTTAAGAGCATGATCGATGAGTTGCATGAGGAAGTCGAGACTGCTAAGGGGCAGAAGCAGAAACGCATTATGAAACGGCTCAAAGTGCTTGAAGGTATGGAAGCCGCCGGGATTAAGCCAGTCGACCTAGTGCTTACTGTAGTGCCAGTAATCCCGCCAGATCTACGTCCAATGATCGCTTTGCCGGGTGGCCGTTTTGCGACAACCGACTTGAATGACCTCTATCGCCGCGTGATCAACAGAAACAACCGTCTTAAGAAATTGATTGAGTTGAACGCACCGGCCGTGATTTGTCACAATGAAATGCGCATGCTGCAAGAGGCCGTTGACGCCTTGATCGACAACTCTGCTGTTCATGGCAGCCGTAGCGCTAGCGCGCAGAATGGTCGTCGTAAGCTTAAGAGTATCTCGGATCTGCTAAAAGGTAAACAGGGTCGGTTTCGTCAAAACCTTCTCGGTAAACGTGTTGACTACTCTGGTCGTTCGGTAATTGTGGTCGGTCCAGAATTGAAGTTAAACGAGTGTGGTTTGCCGAAGCAGATGGCGCTTGAACTCTTCAAACCATTCGTGATCTCTTGGTTGATTGCTAACGAACATGCCGCAAATATTCGTTCGGCTACTCGTATGATTGAGGCTGGCGAAGCGGTGGTGTGGGATGGTCTTGATGAATGTATTAAGGGTAAGTATGTGCTTCTAAATAGGGCACCGAGCTTGCACAGATTATCAGTTCAGGCCTTCCAGCCAAAGTTGATCGAAGGTAAAGCAATTCAGCTACACCCGCTAGTCGCATCTGGCTTTAACGCCGACTACGACGGTGATCAGATGGCAGTCCATCTACCACTTTCCGATGCGGCACAGGCCGAAGCTGGGGAGTTGATGTCTGCCGGAAAGAACCTCTTAAAGCCAGCCGATGGCGCTCCAGTACTCGCGATTTATCAGGACGTAGTGCTCGGTATCTACTACCTGACTTATGATAAGCCAGGCACTGAGACCGAAAAAGTGAAGCCGTTTAGCTCGGTCTATGAAGCAGAAATGGCTTATGACCAAGGTCTGATTGCACTTCAGACGCCAATCCGAGTGTTTGCAAAAGGCGAAATCCGCAATACGACTCTCGGTCGCGTGATTTTCAACGAAATCTTGCCGAAAGAGTACCCATATGACGACTCGGTGCAGACTAGTAAACAGCTCAAGAAGGTCATGGCCGACATCTTCGATCTCTACGGACCAGAAACGACCGTCAAAACCGCTGATGCTGTTAAAAATCTAGCCTTTGAATATGAGACGATTGCTTCGGTTTCGACCGCGAAGGATGATTACCCAACTTATCCAGAAATCGATGACTTTATTGCTGAGGGTGACGCTAAAACTGCACTTATCCAGGAGCAATTCGATGAGGGGCTTGTTACTGAAGAAGAACGCTATAGTTTAACAGTAGCAAACTGGCGCGATATCGATAAAAAGATTTCCGATTTCCTAAAGAGCAAGCTTGCCTCGATGGATACTGACATTGCGGTGATGGTGAACTCTGGTGCTCGTGGTAGTATCTCAAACATCAAACTTGCTTCTGCTGAGATTGGTATCATGGTGGACATTAACAACAACGAAATCGAGCTTCCGGTTAAGAGTAGCTATAAGAAAGGTCTCAATACCCTAGAGTCCTTCATTGCGACTCGTGGTGCGCGCCAAGGTCAGGTGTCTACGGCGCTTCGCACGGCTGACTCCGGATATCTAACCCGTAGGTTGGTCGATGTGGCGCAGGACGTCTTTACGATTGATGAAGAAGCTCCGGATCCAGGTTTTGAGGTCTTCCGCAATGAGACTGAGCATACTGGTATCGGCTTCGCGGCACGAATTGCTGGTCGCTATGCGGCTGAACCGGTGCCGGGCTATGTTGGCGCGGATGAGCTAATCACACATGACATTGCTGAACAGATTGAAGATGATGATAAAATCGAAAGCATTAAGATCCAAAGTGTTCTTACGACGACGGCGGTTAATGGCGTGCCACGTAAGGCTTACGGTGTCGATATGTCGACACGCGAGCTCGTAGCCGCACATCAGCCGGTTGGTGTAATCGCAGCTCAGTCACTAGGTGAACCAGGTACGCAGCTAACGCTTGATACGAAACACGGTTCGGGTGTGGCAGGTTCTGGTGCTATCGCGCGTGGTCTTCCGCGTGTGGAAGAGCTTCTCGAAGCTCGTTCGCCAAAGGGTCAGGCTTACGTAAGTCCGGTCTCTGGTTCGGTACTTGTATCTGAAGAAGGAAATCGTTACATCGTGACGGTTACTCCAGATAGCGGCGATACTATGCGATTGGTGCTTGACGGACGCACGCCACTTATCAAAGACGGCGCGAGCGTCAAAGCTGGCGATGTTCTGGCTGACCGCGGTCACGGCAAAGAACCGCTAATCGCTCCAGCCGACGGCAATGCTCAGCTTACGAAGGACGCAATTATCGTTGTCGCTGAAGCGGGCGGTGCTGTAAAGATAGAAATTCCGGGTGACGCTGAAGTTATCGTTAAAGATGGTCAGCGTCTCGAGGCGGGCGACCGCATTACGACCGGTTCCTTGAACTTGCAAGACCTACTGAAGCATAAGGGTGCAGATGAGACCGCTCGATACATCATGAATGACGTTCTCGCGGTTTATGCGGCACAAGGTCACGAAATCTCAGCAAAACACCTTGAGATTATCGTGCGTCAGATGTTCAGTCGCGTGATGATCGACGACGCTGGTGATTCGAGCTTTGTTTCGGGCGATATCGTCTCGAAGGCGGCAATCATATCTGAGAACCAGCGTCTGGAGGAAGCAGGGAAGACTCCAGCGACCTACGACAGCCTATTGCTGGGTATTACGAAGGTCTCGATTTGGTCTGACTCGTTCTTGTCTGCGGCATCCTTCCAAGACACTACTAGGGTTTTGATTAATGCAGCGATTAACGGTCGCGTTGACCATTTGAACGGTCTGAAGGAAAACGTTATCATTGGTCGTAAGATTCCAGTTGGTACCGGTGTCGTGCCTCTAGAAGTTACTGATGCACGGGCTAGTGAGGAATTGGCCGAGACTGAGGATCTTGCTAGCGGTCCTTCAGCTGAAGATATAGCCGAAATGTAATAAAGGCTTTAGCAAAAACAGGAGATGCGCGAAAGTGCGTCTCCTGTTTTGATGTATAATGTTTTCATGGACCGTACTGAAGCCATTAAATATATTCATGAACACTATCCTTGCCGTGAAGAGCACCCATGGGCTGACACTCTGAACCACGCAACTTTTAAGCACCTCGAGAATAAAAAATGGTTTGCGTTGGTGGCGGATGTGGACCGTAGTAAACTAGGTATCGCCGAGTTGGGAAAGATTGATTTTATCAATCTTAAAAACGATCCTGACCTCATCACTAGCTTGCGACGAGAACCTGGTATTCTTCCGGCTTATCATATGAACAAGGAACATTGGCTGACGGCGTTGCTCGATGGTAGCGTGGATACGGAGCTACTTAAAGCTCTCATCGAAACTAGCTTCGAGATGACGGAATAGACTAACCATCTTCATCCTCCCTAGATTACTCTATGGCTAGACAACGGAGGGAATAGCCATAAGTGTGAGTATGTGGAATATTAGGAAGAGAGCTGCTCGCATTGATATCTAGACCATAGGAAAAATAGCCAGCGTCCCCTACTGTTTCGCTAGTTTTAGCAAACCAAAATGAATAGCGGCCAGCATTATTATTCTTCCCACCGTAATTTATACTCAGGATGCTTGTGTTTCCGCTGCGGACGAGACCCACTCCCAATTTTCAAAAAATAGGAGCGTAAAATACACTTTTCTTCGTCCGCAGCGGACACACCAGTAATGACTTAAGCTGGTACGGTGGTAACCTCCACGTACCAGGTATATGGGTAGCATACTGGTCAGAACGCACAGTGACTAATAGTACTCATAATGTCTATAACCTCATGATTGATGTTACTAGAGTGGTTCCTTCCAATACGGAGGCCCACGTTAGTTACTGGGGCCACTCCCTCCGTTGTCTAGCCATATAGAGTAATCATAGGGAAGATGAAGAATGGAGTTAACCGGCGGTATTTACGAGGCAACGAATAGGATAGGCATTGGCGCGATTAGCAAAATGAGATGGCACAACGTCCCAGGCATTGATAACGATAGAACGCGTCATATCACTTGAAATTACGACTGAAGACCAAAGGTCTACATCTGCACCAACATCCCGAATTTGAAGATATTGAGCGTAAGCCGCACCAGCACGTACAAAATGCATGGGGCTACCAACAAGCACGTCGCTTACTTTTACATTAGTGTCGGTAACCTGTTTGATATTATTCGTCAATGAGCTGTAACCAGTGACGCCATTGACACCATTATCCTGGGCTTTTACGCCTAAAGCGTCTCCCGCATAAGTTTTAACCAAATTAAAGAAACTCCCACTAGCTGAGTTATAAGTCGGATTATTCAAGGCTCCAGCGCCTTCACCATAACTCCCACTCAGCGGCAACTCCCACCCCTTCGCGCAAATGCTACCCTCTACCTTAGCTCCGGCCGTAGTAACTGTTTCTCCTTCCGCCACAGTTTGCGCAGTTGCTGCCAGCCATTGGTAATAGTTACCGACAAGATAATGCGCATCATAAGTCTTACTGGCTAAGTCTACCGTATAGCCACCATGATTAGCGGCGAAGTTAGCTTCGTCCGAAACCGTCCATTCTGGTCCGCTTACATCAAAAACTAGCTGTCCGTCTAGGAGCATCTTGGAGTTAATGCCTTTACTAGCTAGCCACTCCTTATCGGCAAACCCAGCTAGACCGCCTTGAGCAGCCGTGCGGCCATCCCAGAGCTTATCGTCACCCATGCCTGGGTAGGCAAGAACATATTTACCCTCATCCCACGAGTATCCTGCGTTTTCGTTGAGGCAGACATTTAGTTCCTCATCTCCCGTTAAGTTTGCACACTCCTCTATCGTAAACCTCTTCAACTTCTCTTCTTCCGTCATATCAGCCACTACACGGG
>CARBES010000012.1 GCA_948944455.1 uncultured Candidatus Saccharibacteria bacterium
CATGGTATAATAAGAGAATTCAACCAAAACTTATTATTTGATATTTAGCCTAACCACGAGAAATCGTGGTTTTTTGATTCTATTGGGGCTTTTATTGCTACCGAATAGTTTTTTAATGGCTCCATGGAGTCAAAAAGCCAAAGCGTTAATCCCTAGTATGGATTTTAACAATTTGGAATAATCGTCTGAAATTAAAAAGGAAGACGAGGTGGTTCTATGAAGTCGGTCTAGTTATTGAAGTTTTGAGATCAGGACATACGGAAGTACCTCGCTACTTCCTGAATTTATATCATCGTCGCCTCAATGGCGGGCATAGTATTGTGTCGCGAGGTCCTTTTTAACCTCCGTTAAAATATTTTCCCTCGCCTATGCCTACCATCGAGGTGATGATTTTGGTCAAAGAATTTAATAAATAATACAAGCGAGGAAAAATGAAAAAAGATGTAGAAATTATATTGCCGAGAACAAAAGTTCCAGCAATGAAAGAAATAAGTAAGTATTTAATTGGGTTTGGCGTCGCCCTAATGTTTGCTGGTTTTGTCAGCCTTATGGACTGTTTTGCGATTATGGGGTTTGTAGTTTTTATAATCCTTATGGTTAGCGATAAAGGATTTCGCGGGAGATTATTAGAGGTGGTCTGGTATGAGTAGGGACTGGGATTCTATCCGAGAAATGCGTGAAGAAAATCAACAAGAAATTCGAGCGAAGATACTCAATAACCAATATTGGCAACAACTAGAAGTGAGGTGCGGATATGAATGATTTTAGAATGTCGTACTCGTCGCTAGTTTGCTTTCTGAACAATCCGATTCAATTTAAGAAACGGTATATTGCGAAAGTCTATGATGATCCAAAATCGCCTGCGTTGGTTGTCGGTTCTGCGATTCACACTATGGTTGAGCATAAGCTCAAGGGTGAGACTCCGGAAGCAGCAATACAGGCTGGGCTAGAAGCGATTGAGAATGTTGCAGATTACGAGATCAATTATGGCAAAACTGGCTCACGCCAGAAAATACTAGATACCTATCAGTCATTGACAACTTCTGTACTGAACGAATTGCCAAACTACCAAAATATTATCGACATTGAGGGCAAACTGGACGCCGAAGTCTCAATATCTGGTAAGAAAGTGCCGATGACCGGGCGAATCGATCTCGTGCGAGATTTGGGTGACGGCACAATAGAAATTCTCGACTGGAAAAGTGTGACGGCATACTCACCACCAGACGAGGAAAATTATAAATACGTTATTCAAGCCTGGTTCTACGTTTTGCTCGCTGAGCTCAAATACGGCAAGCCAGTCTCGCGAGTCGTATTTCAAGAAATCAAGAAAACAATCAATCGTGACGGCTCGCCACAAGTTCGAAGTTACGTGCTAACTAGGGAACAGATTTTGGAAGCCAACAACGTTGTTGGTCGTGTAGTGAAAGAGGTCTACGAATATGTCTCTGATCCGAATGCAAAATACTTCCCCAACCCATCGGATATGATGAACGGAAGGCAGTCATTCGAGATCTATGCACAACTCCAAGGCGCAACAATTCGAACGGTTCACGCAACCGAAATGCGTGAGAAGTTTTCACCAGTAAATACTGTCGTAGCAGAAAACATTGTCAAAGATGAGGGTACGGAAACCGAACGTATTATGGCGAAATTAGCAGAATTTGGTATCGGTGGCAAAATCGATGGAGTAATAAGCAGCCACTCCGTAGAAACCTACAAATTACGACCTAACCGTGGTGTGGCGATGAGCAAAATTGCGAAACTCGGTGACGACTTAGCCCTTGCCCTCGGTTCGGAGGCAGTAAGAATTATTGCTCCGATTTACGGCACGCAGACGGTTGGCATAGAGGTACCAAAGGAGCAAACTTTCCCGGTCTGCGAAGAGAAAACGCAGGGCACGGTAATTCCAGTCGGAGTAGACACGCAAAATCAAGTCGTCTATGACGACATTGCGAAGATGCCACATATGCTTATTGGTGGTCAAACTGGGTCGGGTAAATCGGTATTTATCAGAAACATTATCCTAAGTCTCAAAGGTTGTGATGTCTCGGTAGTAGATTGCAAGATGATTGATTTTGCCGACTTAGACGGCGACCGATGCACAGTTATTACGGAACGAGATGAGGCTTTAGAACATATCAAACACCTAGTATACCTGATGGATCGGCGATATAAACAACGGGTTAAGAACGGCAGACGCAAAGTCTTAATCATTGACGAGTATGCTGACCTCATCATGGGGCTTAGTAAAGATGAGCAGAAAGATTTCGAACAGAACCTCTGTCGATTACTTCAAAAAGCACGCGCAGCCAATATCAATGTGATCATCGCTACGCAACGTCCAAGCGCTGACATCGTATCGCCGATTATCAAGGCGAACTGCCCGGTTAAGGCTTGTCTTAGGGTGTCAACGGCAAAGAACTCCGAAATCATCTTAGACGAAGCTGGGGGCGAGAAATTACTCGGTAAAGGCGATATGCTCTACCTTGGTTCGGGAAAAGTTAAACCGGTAAGGGTGCAATGCTTTGCACCAATAGGAGAATAGTATGGCTATTACACCAGAGATAAAGAAAAAATACTCGGAGATGGCAAGCTATGTTGGTGATTGGGGTGAGGGTCTAAATAAAACTAGGCTTGTCGGGAATATCCATAGAAACCTACTAGGGGTCGATAAAATAGGAAAACTAAGACCAATAGAAGATTTAGCATTCTTTCTGCTACAGGCTCGGCAGTATGGGCTAAACCCACTTAAAAATGAGATTTATGCTACATACCAGTGGGCTGGTGGAACCGAAAAACTTGTGCCAATTCCTAGTATTCACGGACTTCGTAGGCTAGCTCGTCAAGCAAAGATGCCAACATATGCCTATACAGGTAAGGCAATCTATGAATATACCGATGATGCAAAAACGAAGCTCGATAGTGCAACCGTAGAGGTATTTGGCTATTTTTCTGACCCAACCATAATCCAAAAAGTCGGTGAGTTTACAGCTTATATGGAAGAGTTTGAAAAGCATAAAAAAGACGGCTCCACAAATGCAATGTGGAGCAGAATGCCGCGTGTAATGCTCGCAAAATGTGCCGAAGCAAATGCAATTCGAGCAAGTTTCGGATTAGGCGGAATTTATGTTGAGGAAGAAATTGTCGGAGATGATGACAAAATCCTTAAACTAACCGACGGAGCTGAAAGCGAGGAGGATAAGAATGCAGTTGAGGAATAAGCATGACGGCAAGATTTATCGCATTGAGACGCTAGATGATGAGGAATTCGCTATATATGTGTACGCCGAAAATAGCATACATGGGATCGAAAAGCATTATCGAACGCTCGCCGAATTTTTCGATGAGTGGGAGGACATAAATGATTAAGACCTACGGTCCGCTTGATCTAAATGAGCCAATGCCACAAGACGAAGAAGAGGAAAATTAAGAATCTGGTGGCGCTAGTAGTTCGTGATATATCGCGTACAACTAGCCGTTTAGACCGTGCCACCAACTCATAGTGGCGGCGACCCACTATAAAGACCGTTCCGTGTTGGCAATCCTGCGTAATAAAATTGCCTGCCTAGTGCAACCACACTAGCGGAGTCACTATCTCTCCGGTTAAAGATAGCTTTTTCTTGGTTTAGGGTAAAAAACCAAGTGCGCCAATGGTAGGTAGATTAGAAAATGGCATAAACCAGGTAAAGGTAAGTCGTCATAAAATCCTCTGGTCGGTCTGCCTGCCAAATACGGTTCAGTAGCTCAATGGTAGAGCAATAGGTTTGATCAGCCTATCATACGAGTTCGATTCTCGTCTGAACAAGAAGTCAGTTGCAAATGGCGACTACCGGAGCCTGTCACTCCGGGACATAGAGGATTAGCTTAAAAGCAGAGCGGCCGTCTTATACACGGTTGACGCTGGGGCAGTACCAGCATCCTCTACCAAAATATGCGATGAGTATCACCGTGGGAGCCAGCCTAGGATTCTCGGCCATGGAAGAGTGATTGTGAGAGGCGGTTTCAGAGTGAACTTTGCCTGATAAATATCTGTCACGGGTATGTAAAGGCATTGCTGAACCCCAGATCATACCGGTGCAATTCCGGCTCGTCGCATCATTGTCGCTCTAGCTCAGCGGTTAGAGCATCCGCCTGAAGAACGGAAGGCGCTTGGTTCGACACCAAGGGGCGACACCAAAATGCTGGAATAGCGTAGAGGGCAACCGCAGCAGGCTGTAGACCTGCCGTCCTATGGACTTCCTAGGTTCGAATCCTAGTTCCAGCACCAAAAATGCTGCGTTGGCGGACTTGGATCACGCAATAGTTCGCAAAACTATTCCATGTCAGTTCGAGTCTGACACGCAGCTCCAGATATGCACAAGGTAGTTTAACCACCGCAAAACAATATCAGATTGTAGATCTAGATACAGATATGAGTCCAATCCTCATCCTTGTGCTACATGACCAAAATCTTATGACTGGGTGGCAGTATTATGTTTCCGCTCACCCAGCCTAGCGAGTTATCAAGTCCCCCACGTGCTTGATGGCTCACTAGGGCGCTTCAGAAGTTCGCAGTTGACCTGAAGCGCTCTTTTTAGGTACTAAACAAAAGAGGTAACAAAATGAGTAACGTAAAACTGAAGATGGGGATGCACAATCGCGTCACCAAAGAACGCTTTGAGGCAATTAAAGATGACGTGAATAGAGGATTGCCGATCGCCAAGATCACAAAACGCCACGGTGTCAGCGATGGCACAGTACGCAAGGTTCGCCGCAGCAAGAACTTTCACGAGTATCGTATTAGAGCAGATGAACAGGTGCGCAGTCGTAAACCAATTGTGGTTATTGCACAAAAAAGCGGGTTACCGTTTGAAGACTTCGGAGCGAAGCCTATTTTTTCTTCCAAACTGCTTAAGCAAGAAGTAAAGAAGATTTCAGGCTCCGATCGATACGACAAAGAGAGCGAAAAAGCAGCACGCCTAATAGGGATCGTGATGTTAGGCTGGATTTTAATCATTGCAGCAATCATTACTGTCTTAATCATCGCTGCCATGCGCCTAGCAATGGGGGCAGCATAATGAGTAGTAAATACAAAGCAGTCTTTCTCTTACCTGGGAATACGGAACTGAAATCTAAAGAGTTTGTGCGTCCTGAGGCAATCGTCTGGTATGCAAAAGCTGTTCCTGCGGGCGCAAAAAAGATTAAAATTGAGAACCTATTGCTGAAATCCAGTAAAGTTTTCAGCATAGACGAGTTTAGCCAACGCCCAAAATATATTGAACAAATTAAAGACTTTCTTGGAGTGGCAGATGAGTAAAGTTTATTATTACGATTATGATTATAAAACTAGCAAACATGCGCTAAAGTGTCGTGAAGCCAAAATAGACGAAAAAGGCACGGCGCATATCAGGCTTATTCCTAAAGGTATCCTAGAGCGCCCAGCTGGTGAGTGGATCAGTGAGAAGATGATGAGCCATGATCTTAAAGCTTGTATTCATGAGACGCTAAAAGAAGAAGTACGACAGGAGATGCAAGTTCATGAATAAGAAGAGAATCGACATAACAGATGAGGAGCATCGAGCACTCGTCGATTATCACTTTGGAAGATTTAGGCGTGTAGGCGGTAGTATCGAGCGAATGAACGCTCCATCATTGACTTCTCTTAATCAAACCATGTCGGAATTGACGGTAGAATATGAACGCCTCCTGGAATTAGGGTTTGGAAGGGATGACAATGCGCGCTAACCAATTACCGACCTCATCTCATCGACTTATAGCATGGGATAAAGATGAATGTAGATTTGCCACAGCAGAAGAGTTTAATACATTTTGTCAGATTTATCTATGGGGTACGAGCATTCATGAACTGCACCAACAGTGCTTCGGACGTTACAAAATTCTTCGCTACACAGGCGTAGATGACAGCGATGATAAACCAATTTACGAGGGGCATATTATTGAGATCAACACAAAAATATGCGACAAGAAATATCACTACCTTGGAACCGTAGGATTCGAGCATGGCTGTTACGTAGTGTTCTGCACGGGTGGAATGGCTACGCCACTATCATCTTACGACCCAAGTGAGTTGACTATCCGAGGCAATATTTTTGAAAATGCCGACTTGTTGGAGGAAAACATATGACTCAAGTAACTGAAGAGGAACTTACATCAACTCTGGAAGCCATTGAGCTCGCCAAAGGGATTAAAGTGCCAACACCAATTAAGACCATAAACATAGAAAGTGACAGTAGTGTACTTAAGATTATAAATCACGCCTTTGAACAGCTTTCTGATCGTGGTAAGGGGTTATGTTTAGAACAACTATTGCGTAAATTTATAAAGGAGAAAAATGAAGTATAGAGTACTAAAAGACTTTGTGAATAAAAAAGGAATTCTGCATAAAACGGGAGAAATTATGGAGTGGGGTGACGAAGGGAAATTCTTGAGCGGCTTGCTAGATGGTGGCTTTGTTGAAAGAATTAGCGTCTCAGCAGGAGTTTACAAAGCGATAGGTGGTGCTATAGCTGACGTCGGCAAAGTAGCTGTTCAGGCACTTGGTACGATAATAAAGGCCGTCAATGAAGATCCAGCCTTTTTCAAATATCAGTATCACTTGACAATGAGCTATGAAGAATTTGTCCATAAGACTAGGCGGCTTGATAGCAATGATAAGCAATATAAATACGAAATTCCAGAAAAATATGATTGCGTCAAATCGCGATTGTTGTATATCGAGCTATTAGAAACTAAGAGCTTTACTTTATGAGCAACTTCCAAGCGAGGACGAGATTGCGTGGTGAAGTTAGCTACTATAAGGCAAACTGGCAAGATAACCATGACGGATATCACTCAGTACTTTTCATTGATGGTCCACATAAGGGTGAAACTCATTCGGCTAAAAACTGCGCTATTGCTCAAGACGATAAATATTTATTAGGAGGCAGAGAAAAATCATGAAGTATAAAGTCTTAAAAGAATGCGTACTCGGCGGAAGATACCGTAAAGTTGGTGATGAATACTGTATTACAGGAAATGGAGATGATGTGGCTCCAGACTACATTGCGGAGTGTCTAGAGTACGGCTTTCTAGAGCCAATCACTGAAGATCCAAAGATAGAGCTTTCGGGACAGTATGTGCCAGAGGAGGGTGGGGCTGCATGGTGTATTAAATACGACACTGCTTGTGAACGTGTTGTCCTGCTAGGCGAGATCGACTCGATAAAGATAAAAGAATGGGCGGCTTTAGGTATGTCATTTTATCGTCGCAGGCAGGGAGATGAGTGGACGGCTAAGATAAAAGCTTACCAAATCCTCCGCCGTGATACTAAAGGATTTAAGCCAGATTGGGAGAGGGGAGACCAAGTGAAGTGGACCGCAATATATCACCACTACTATTCGAAGCTTACGCCAATTAAGATGTTTATGGCGCAAAGACTAGGAGAAATCTATTTTGAAAGTCGTGAAGATGCCGAGGAATCTATTAAGGAGCATAAGGCTGAGTGGCTAACGGTGTTGGGGGTGGAGAAATAGATATGCCACTATTAAACTATACAACTAAAGTGCCAGTTGATAAAACTGCAGCTGAAGTTCAGAAACTGCTTGCTAAGGCTGGCGCACGCGCCGTGTTGTCAGAGTATGATGATGACGGTAATATATCGTCGGTATGTTTCAAGATGCTTGTAGATGGCAGGGAGATTGGCTATAAGTTGCCAGTTGAAGCTGATAAAGTCTTGGGTGTCTTGAAATCTCAAAGAGGCGTAGCGTCTGGTTACCGTAATCTAGACCAAGCGCGTCGTATTGCGTGGCGCATTGTGAAAGACTGGGTGGAAGCGCAGCTTGCGATTATTGAGACGCAAATGGTAAGACCAGAGCAGGTATTTTTACCATATGCTATTACGCCGACTGGTGAGACTGTATATGAGCTGGTTATGAATGGAAGATTATTAAGTACGGGGGTGGAGGAGTAAATAATGATAGATGAAGAAACATATCGACGTCAACTTCAAGCCAAGCAAGGCAAGCGTAAGATTCGAAAGAAAGGCAGTAATGACCCATTCGAGTTGGCTATCGGTATAAATATTAATGGACGCTTTATGTATCAGTTCCTAGAAGGTGAGCATAGAGGGGAGATTCTCTGGGAGGAAAATGTAGAGTTTAAGCCAAAGGCGGTTGAAAATGGCTAAAAACTGGTTAGAGCGAGCGGAAGAGGCAATGCGCAAAGAGAGGCTACGCAAAGCCAACGCAAGAGCTATAAAAAATATATACGACGTAGAGGAGGAAGAATGAGATCCGAAAGAGAAATGCTAATTGACGGATACGAATCAGAGATATGCCGCATCGGAAAGGTTATTAATGGCTGGGGGCACGAAATTCATGAGGACTGCAAAGAAATCAAACAGTTGCGAGAAGACTTTAATAAGGCAGTAGATAGGCTACTCGAGCTAAAAGAGAGAAAAAATGAGCAATAAGCACAGAAGCGAAAAGCTGGACAATCTTATCAGTAAAGAGGTAGAAGTCCAGCTAAAAGATGGCGATATTGTTCGTGGTCGGCTCATATTCTCTGACGGTGTATCAACTGGGTATTTACCAAACAGGTATGTAGTGATTCCACCAACTTCATCAAAGCCATCAATCTCATTTCGCAAATCATTTGTAAGGAGAATAAAAGAATTATGAAGAATTATGAAGAACTACATGCAACAATAATCGTAGGCGTTGTTATATTGGGTTGTCTGGTCTTAGGCGCACTTGCAGAAACAGCTAATTGTAGAGCTCGACAACGTGCAGCAGACGAAAAAGCCCGTTGTGATTCGATAGGTGGGATATATAGCGGTAACAAATGTTACGTGAACGGGGAGGAGATGTAAAAGATGATTACAAATGGCGCAAAAAAGGCGACTGGTGGGATTTGTACATCGAGGAACAAGCGGGTGTGTTAGAAAAACTTCGTCAGCGTGGTTACCGCGCCGAGTTCGCCGTTGGTCTTGATGCGGCGCTCGATATTATCACCGAGTATCTCGGCGAGCCAGAAAAACAAGAAGTTGAATTTTAATTTAAGGAGGTAAGATGGACGCACCATCATTCATTATGGGGATATTTGTAGGGGCTTTTGCTTTGCTTATAGCTTTAATTTGGGCAGCATATAAGTTCGGAGACAAATTCAATAAGTAGGAGGCAAAGAATGAAAACTGAAGAAGTAGTTAAAGTTGTGATCGACGAATTGCGTGATCGTGGCTTAATCAGGGAAAACCAGCGCAGTGCCTACAGCAGTGCGGAGCTTTTACTATACAACTACCCGAATCTGCAAAAATCTATTCATGAAAACGATCTAGAAATTGAGGAATTGAGAAAGTTTGGTTTACCAAAAAAGAGTGGCTCGTGTGTTTCGACCGAGCATATCATGGGTGGCGTTCGCGAAGACGACCCCGTGATTTTAGAGGAGCGTATTAGTAGGCTTACACAGTCAAATGCTAGAACACAAGCCGTAATTCAGAAGGTCAATCGCTTGATTAAGGAATTCGATAACCCTAAGTATCCCGATCTTATTAAGCGGCTATATTTTGACGGTAAAACTCGCGAAGAGTGTGCCGAAATATACTCATGTGATGTAGCTACGGTTTCACGTAATAAGAGCAAGATCATCAATGGCATCAAGACAGTATTATTCCCAAACGAGACAGTCAACGAACTTGGCTATTAAGGAATTGGGCGCCCCTCGTAAAATGATTGGAGAAGCGCCCAAAATGCCACAATGTGCGCATTTTCACGCCCTTTACATAACCACTTTAATAGAATACAATGACTACAATACGAAAAGTTTAGCATCACGCAAGTGGTGTTTTTTGTTGTTAATAAATAAAAAGGAGAGCATTATGCGATTACTTTTCAAAGCAAATATCAACGATATCCATGATCCACGTAAGTTTTATCGTAAGGGTCAGGAATATGACTTTGACGAGAAACGTGGTAAAGAGCTTTTGACCGCTTTACCAAGCCTTATTACGCGCGTAGACGGCAAATCGACTGCGAACAAAGGTGGTCGCAAAAGTAAAGGCGACGGCAACTCGACTGACAAAAATGAATCTAATAAGGTGGTGTCTAGCTCAGATAATATAAATGAGCAGGAATCGATCGACGATAAAAACCCTGACGCAGAGGACACCAAAGAGTCACCTTCAGATGAAACGCCAGCCGACACTCAAGACGATGAAAAGACTGACAGTAACGAAGCAGAAAAATAACACGACGGGAGTAATAGTTATGGAGGACGATGTAGGAAATGGCTAATAACGGGAATCTAAAACCCGTTTTAACCAAGGAAGAAGCGAAAGAAAGGGGGCGAGCCGGTGGCCTTGCTAGCGTGAAGGCAAGGCGTAAGAAGCGCGATATGCGTAAGCAGCTGGAGCTACTGATGAGTCTAGATCAAGAAAGTTCTAAGAGTCACAAAGACCTAGTAAAGCTCGGCATACCAGAAAGTTCCATCAATAATCAAATGGTAGTTCTCGTTGCAATGCTCAAAAAGGCGTCGAAAGGTAATGTGAAAGCAGCTGAATTTATTCGTGATACGCTTGGATACAATCCAAAACAGCAACCTACGGCAGATGCGACAGTTAATAAAGTGGAGATTATCGATGACTTGCCGGACAACGAAGATTAAGATTAGAGAGTTAATCGCTCCGCATTTCTGGAATAGTTTTAAGAGCAAGGCGCTCCATCAAATCGATCAAGGTGGACGCGGCTCGACCAAAACTAGTAAGAATGCCCTCAAAATCTGCTACCATCTACTCAAAGAAAAACCCTGCTCAGCAATTTGTATTCGTAAAACGCAGAAGTCTCTACGTAACTCAGTTTATAAAGAAATAAAACGCGCTTTACGACGTTTTGGATTGGCTGAGGGCGGAGATTTTAAGGCGAATCTGTCGCCACTCGAAATCACCCTCCATAATGGCAATAAAATTTATTTTGCTGGTGCTGACGACTATGAGAAGATTAAGGGTTTAATTGACGAAAACTCGCCGATTAAGCTAGTCTGGTTTGAAGAGTTGACTGAGTTCGATAGCCCAGAGGATTTGGACAATATAGTTGCGACATTTTCACGCGGCAATGATGATTGGTTTAGTGCACTATACACATTTAACCCACCGAAAAACAAGTTCGATTGGGTAAATCAGTGGGTCGAGGAGAAGAAAAACGAAGGCTACCGAGTGACGAGCAGTGATTATCGTACAGTGCCACTTGAATGGCTTGGCGATATGTTCATCAAGGAAGCTGAACGCTTAAAGACCTTTGACGAGAAGCGCTACAATTGGATCTATCTCGGCGAAGTAATTGGTATGGAAGGATTGATTTATAACTTCGACCATATTGGCAAAATCACTGAGCAAGAAATTAAAGAGAAAGATCTTAAGGTTTATTATCTGGATTTCTCAATCGACGGTGGGCACCAAACGTCGGCTACAACCTGTGGTTGTTTTGGGTACCTGAGTGATCACCGTTGGGTATTGCTTGACACTTACTACTATTCACCACATGAAAAGCCAGTCAAGAAAGCCCCAAGTGAACTATCAAAAGAATTGCGACAGTTTCAGCTCGCTATGGCGAAGAAGTGGAATGCTAGCATTGACCGGCTGACGGTTGATAGTGCTGAGGGAGCGATTAGAAATCAGTTTTTCAAAGATTATGGTGAAAGGTTGAACCCAGTCAACAAAGGCAAGAATAAGCAAACCCTCATCGATTACACGCAGGACTTCCTCGCTAAGGGGAAGTTTTTTGTTTTAGACAACCCCAACAACCAGATATTTCTGCGAGAAGCCAAGAATTATATGTATAAGGAAGGCTCAATCGAGCGTGGAAAGCCAGAGCCAGACAAAGCTGAACACGAGATTCGTGGGGAAGCCTATCACAATACGCATTCTGGCGATTATTCGTACTATTATGCTGATCACTCTTGTGACACGTTCCAGTACTGGGTAGCAGACAATATGCGTAAGCTTGGCTTGAAAGAATAACTTTAACAAAGGAAGGAGAGCGTCGTGAAATTATACGATAGCATTAACAAAACCCTTGCCGCGCAAGGACGAAACACTACATCGACCGACATGTATAATTTCGTCGCAAATTGGGCGCAGTGGTATCGTGGAAACGTCGACAAGTTTCATTATTACTACCAGACCTTAACGAACGGCAAACGACGCAAAGTGGAGCGCCTGACGCTCAACATGGCTAAAAAAGTCTGCGAGGATATGACACGGTTGATTTGGTCGGAGAAGACACGAATTGAACTTTCGAAGCAAGAACAAACCGTGAAACTATGGGAAATTCTTGATAGTAAGCAGAACAACCTTAGTGTCAATCTGCCTCGCTTTATCGAAAAAACCATGGCACTCGGCACTGGCATGATTGTTGAAATTAAGCAAGGCGACAACGTGTTGCTTGATTTTATTGATGCCGACCTGATTATTCCAATGAGCCACAGTAACTCGTATATCAGCGAGGTTGCAACAATTAGCCGAAGTACTGGTCTTGTTGGTGAGAAGAAGGTCTACAACTCTCTACTTACAATTCATCAGTTTGACGGTAAAACCTATACCAAAGAGCACCAGCTATATCGCAGTACCGATGTAAACGCTTTAGGTGAGAAGATATCACTTGATACTCTGTATCCGGATCTTGAAGAGGTTGTGAAATATGAAACCGATACGCCACACTTCCAAATTTACCGACCGAACATTGTGAATAATCTCGACCTAGATTCGCCAATGGGGATTTCGATATTCGCTAATCGTGTCGATAACCTTAAAGCCGTTGACTTGAAATACGACTGCTTTTATAACGAGTTCCAAATGGGCAGGAAGCGTATTCTTGTTGATCGCACAGCCGTTAAAAGCGCTGTGGACACAGATGGTAACAATGTTCAGTTTTTCGACACAGATGATGCTACCTTTATGGCAATCAATGGCATGGATAACCAGCCAGTCAAGGATATTGACTTTAGTCTGCGTGCTCAGGAGCATATTACCGCCATCAACACCGAGCTAAATTATCTCTCAGCTGGTGTTGGGCTGGGGCAAGATTTCTACAATTTCAATGGCTCTAAGGCTGCAAAAACTGCCACAGAAGTTATTTCAGAAAACTCTGACACATTCCGCAGCAAGGTTAATCACGAGATTATTCTTCGTGATGTAATTTACGATATGGTAAAGGCGGTATGTGAATTGGCGGATATTGAAAGCGACAGTATCTCAATCACGTTTGATGATAGTGTCATTGAAGATAAGGCTGCAGCCGCCCGACAAGCGCTGATTGAGTATAATGCCGGGCTCATCGATAAAGTAGAGTATTTCGTGCGGGCACATGGCATGGAAAAAGATCAGGCGACGCAATACGTCTCAGAGATTGAAGATCGAAACCAAGAAGTTGTCGAGGAGGAACCAGATGCTGAATAGGAGGAAATATGGAAGACGCAGAACTAGAAGCCCTGCTACGACCAATTCTCGATTTGTACAGTCAAATCGAAATCGACTTACTGCTGAATGTTGCCTCACGCTTTGATACTTACGAAACTATCGGCGGGACTATAGAGTGGTACTTGGATAAGCTCCAAGAAATGGGCGCGTTTTACCAAAGCAACGTAAAGATTATGGCGAAGTATGTTGGACTTTCTTCCAAAGAAATTAAACACCTTATGGAAGAACTCAATATGCGTGCCATTATGTCTTTTGCGGATGCTGATTTGAATTCGCTGCTTAACTCTACAGCTAATCGTAATACGCTGACGAGCATTCTAGGCAATTTGGAGGATGATCTCAAAATCATCAATACAAAAGCTCTAGAGGGCGCACAGAAAGCCTATATGGACATCTTAACGAAGGGGTTTATTGAAACTTCATCGGGAGTTCATTCTTACCAAGAGAGCGTTCGCCGAGGCTTGGTTGAGATGGCTGATCGTGGTATCACTGGCGCAACTTATACTCGGGCAAACGGCAGAGAGGTACGATATTCACTTGAGGGTACGGTACGCCGAGATATCCTCACACGCGCTCATCAAGTAACTTTCGAAACCCAGATGAACACTATGCGAGAGCTTGGACATAATCTAGTGTATGTTTCACAGCATCTCGGAGCGCGCACTCACAAGACGAACAAAATTGCAGACCATGCTGGCTGGCAAGGCAAAGTCTATATGTTAGATGGCTCAAGCGAGAAGTACCAGAATCTCATTGAAGCTACAGGGTATGGCGATATTCAGGGCTTGGCTGGCGTCAATTGTCGACACCATATCTCAAGCTATATTGAGGGTGTAACTAAGCTGCCTACGCGCATTGATGAAGCTGAAAATGAACGTGTTTATCGGCTCAGCCAAGAACAGCGCAAACTGGAACGCGATGTGCGCAAAGCCAAGAAGTGCCTTGCGGTCGCTAAACAGATGGATGATAAAGAGCTGATTAGATCTTATCGTCAGAATCTCAAAGCTAAGACCGATAAGCTAGACGATTTCGTAGGCAAACACTCAGAATTACGTCGTAGTTATGACCGAACCAGAGTAACGGAAGATTATACCCTACGCGCCAAGACCACAGCTGAAAAAGTCGGCGTGAGCAAGGAGTATTGGGAAAAGTTTATGACGAGTGATGAGCGCGAATTTTGTAAGAAGTTCCCGGAGAAAATCCGCTGGATTGACAGGAACATTACGGATACTAATGGCAAGGTTTTACCATCTTATGATTTTGAATGTGAAGCCGACGGCCTATTATATGAGCTCAAAACTCCAATTAAGAAGCCAAAGTACAGCAATATTGCTAGAACAATTAGTGGAACCGTAGCTAAGAATGGTAAGAATCGTTTTGTCATCAATCTGAAAAATAGAAAGCTAACTGATAAACTCAAAACTGACTTATCTCAATACAATGTAAGGCACCCGAAAACAATGATCGAAGCCTTAAAGGTTTTCTCAAATGGCAAGGTTGTCAATATAGAACTTAAAAAATAGGCGATCGCCTCTGTTTTACGTATTTTATTTCAATACCACGGAGGTTCGCCTATTTGTGCCTTCATCATATCACGCAACATAATGATTGTCAATAGCATTTTGCTGATGTAGCGAAGTGGCTAAACGCAGCAGACTGTAAATCTGCCCTCCTCGGAGTTCCCTAGTTCGAATCTAGGCATCAGCACCATTATCTCGAATAACACCCAGCCTCACTATCCTCGCTTTGTGGGGCTGAGTGGTATCCAAGATACCAATGACGCATCACGCTGCGTCACTAATATAAAACGGGTTAATGCCGACGGGCTATAAACGGGAAAGGAAGGCTTATGCCAGAACTAAACAATAAAACAGAAGAACTCAAGGATAAAAACCCTGAGGAAGGAGCTGGGACGTCTGACACCGAGATCGCAGACGATAAACAAAAAGGTGGTGATGAGGATATGGTACCACGCGCTGAAGCTCAGAAAATGGCTGACGCAATGGTTGCCAAAAAACTCAAAGGAATGCCGAGCAAAGAGGAACTTGCGAAGTACAAAGAGTGGCAAGAATCCCAGAAGACTGCCGAGGAAAAGCAAGCTGAACGCGACGAGCATTATCGTGCGCTTGAGGCGGAGAACACTTCGCTGAAGCAGGAAAAGCTTGTATTGAGCAAAGGTGTAAGTCTCAGCGATGCTGATTACGTGCTGTTCAAGGTCGGCAAAATGGAGGGCGATTTTGAAGAGAATCTCGATAAATTTCTCTCTGAGAATGAAAAGTTTGTCAGTTCGGCCGAATCGACAAAAGCGACAGACGGTGCTCCGGTAAAACGGAACGCTACGACTACTGCAAATAGCATTAGCGACCGCCTCAAAGCTCGACACCCAGATATCAAATTAGATTAAAAGGAGAAAAAAATGGCTAATGAAGTAGCTAAAACCGCCCCTGGCGGAACTCACGAAACCCAAACAACTTACGCGAAAGAAGTTGTCGCTCTTGCTCGTCTTGAGTGCAATATCTACAACGACTTCCGCGAAGATGGCGTCAAGAATGATGCCACTGGTCTAGTCAAGATCCCGACTCGCAACGCTGAGGTCAAGGTATCTAGCTATGATGTCAAAAATGGCATTGAACTTACTCAGTCCGCAACCGAATATGTCGACATGCCAATGGATAAGCACTACGGCGTTAATGAGCTCATTGATGGATACGAAGCCGAGGCAGTTCCTGACGACTTGGTTGCACAGCGCCTTGAAAGCGCTGGTGAATCTCTAGGCAAGAAACACGAAGAGGACGCTATTGCAGTCTTGAAAGACGAAGGTACAACTTCTGCCGACACCACAGCAATCACAGAAGCCAACGCCTACAAGACTATTGCTAAAGAGGTTAAGAATATGAAAGCCCGCGGTATGAAAGTGGCTAACATGCGCATCGCAGTTTCTGCTGATGTCGAGTTGGCACTTCTCACTGACGACAAATTTGCCAATACGGCTGGTACTCTTGGTGAGACCTTGGTGCGTGAGGGCGTGATTGGCAAAATCAATGGCGTCGCCGTGAAACCAAACTATCTGATGGGCGACGAGGTAGATTTCATAATCTACGACACTCGCTTTACTCAGAAACACGAAGCTTGGGAGGTCGAACCAAAAATCAATCCGCTCGCCGATGGCAAGCATATCGGCTCTTCCGCCCTGCAAGGTCGCTCTGTTGGTGGTCTCAAAGTCACCAACGCACTTGGCGTCCAAGTAAAGCTCAACGCGACTACTACCGAATAACTACCCGAAAGGAGGCAGTGAATGATTGTTAGTCAATCGTATTATCTCGAAACCTATAAAGGCGTAGAAACTGCCGAATTTGACCGCTTGAACGATATATCGCAGATGTTCGTAGAAAATCTTACTAAGCACGACGAAGCTAGGCTATTGAATCTCTCGGAAACCGCCCTAGAGCGCGTCAGAAAGGCTATTTGTGCCGAAATTGAGTATTTATGCTCCCTTGGTGGTACAAAGGCCGTGAACGCAAAACAGGACGTCCAAAAGGTTAGTGAGAGCTATAGTGGCTCTTACTCCTACTCGCTTGATAGTAAGAGTATGGCTAGCATAAGGTATGTAAATGGCATACCTTATGCCCCAATGGTAGATATTTATCTTTCCGAAACAGGATTGCTATATTCAGGAGTTAACTATGTTTAATCGTGTCGTTACATTCTTTCACAAAACAAAAGACGGTTGTGAAAAACATGTTATCAATGGCGTATTCTACGACGAAGTGAAAAGCATCAGCTTAGAAAGTAAAGGCGAAAAAGAAGCTAATTCCATCAAGCTGGTTATTCCAGTAGATGCGATCGGTGACGAGCGAGAGCCACAAGAGGGTGACTATGTGTGTAAAGGATACATCGAAAGCGATTACGCCGATTTAACCTCAATGCTGCAGAGTGAACCGGCTCACCTTATTGTCGCTTGTGATAAACGAGATTACGGTTCTAATCCGCATTATCTCATAACTGGGAGATAGAATGGACGACTTAATCTTCGTAGTAGAAACGGGCGATGTAGCTGAAATGCTAGAACGTGTTGGACTTGAAGATGGAGGAGTTGCACAAAAACAGCTTGACGAAAGCTTTGTGAAATATTGCGACCCCTACGTACCAGTTGGCGATAGTATGGTGTTGCTCGATAGTGCTTATCGTTCCACCGAGTTCGGGAGTGGCGAAATCGTCTGGAATACGCCCTACGCACATTACATGTACGAGGGAATCCTATTCGTCGATCCGGAAACTGGGAAGGGTGCGTTCTATTCTCCCGACTATGGCTTTTGGAGCAGACCGGGAGTTCAGAAAATTCCAAGTGATCGCGAATTGGAATATCACGGTGGTGGTCTGCGTGGTAAAAAGTGGGCAGAGCGTATGTGGGCAGATCGAAGCGAAGACATCATTCGTGAAGTAGAAATGGTAATGGGCAGGAAGAGTAAATGAAAAAACCTATTATAGAAGCTCTGAAAGAATATTTTGAGAGTTGTCCTCTTCTGGGCGACCTTGCAACGGTCAACGTTGATTTTCTGGACAAAGACGCCGGAAGTTACTCGATCGAGGAATCCCCTACTACTCCAGTCGTCAGGCGGTTTATCGACGGGAGTAAGGAGTGTCAATATTTGTTCGTATTTGCTAGCCGTAGTTTCTACGCAACAGAGGCAAACAAACAAAATATTAGCAACTTGCATCTGTTTGAGCGTTTGACTGACTGGATTGAGGAAAATAATCGTCAAGACAAGCTCCCAGAACTGGGCGATGATCGAGAAACAGAATCGCTGGTTGTAACAACAAGCGGGTACTTATTCGGAGCAAGTGATAACCGGCGACACGCTCGGTATCAAATTCAATGTAAATTAACCTATAAGGAGAAATAACATGGGTGTAAAAGCAAAACGTGAGCAATATATTGTTTTCATGAACGTTGGCACGAAAGAAAAGCCCGAGTGGCAAGCCATCGGCAAGGACAATGAAGATGCATCTCGCTCGCTAAACAACGAAGTAAATTCTAAAAAGAACATTCTTGGCGTTACAACGGTTGAGGTAACAAAGGGTAACCAGACCACCTCAATTGATCCGTACAAGCAGGAAGCTGATGACAAAATTTCTGAAGTTTTGCACGACATCTACTTCAATGACTTAGAGCTATCTGACGTCGAAAAAGAGTTTTTGGAAGTTTCGCTCTACAAGAAAACCGAAGACGGCAAGTATGAAGCTTTCAAGCAGACAGGTGCCATTGATCTAAAATCTCACGGCGGTGATACCACTGGCATCTCTGATCCGTTTGATATTAACTGGCTCGGTGAGCGCACCTATGGCACTTTTGATGTCGATACTAAGACGTTTACGCCAACCACGGCTTAACTTATAAGCCCAACATAATTAAACCACTATGGGACGCCTAAAACGTCCCATAGTTCATGATAAGTGAGGAATAAACTATGCCAGCAATTACAATTGCACCAAAAAATCAAATTACTCTCGATATTGTTAACGAAAAAGGTGAAAAACGTGGAGAAATCAAGTTTAACCCACGTGATATTCGCGTGTATAACGCTTTCATGGCGATGAGCAAGCACATTTACAACATAGCCGACAAATACGGCTCCGTTAAAGATGTTGCTGAAATCCCCGAAGGCAAGCTCGGTTCTATCGACGAATACAAGGAAGCGTGCGACGCCCTTGGCAAGGTCGCTGATTTTACCGATTGTGCTGTCAAACAAATCGACGAAATCGCAAAAGAACTCGACGTGGTATTCGGCAAAGGCACCAGTGAGCTTATCTTGCAAGGTTCATATGATTTTGAATTGCTGTCAGAGTTTATTCAGGGAGTTGCACCATTTTTCAAAGAGGCAAAAAACGAACGAGTAAATAAATACCTTGATGACAAGAATGAAAGCGACGTAATGTAGCATGAATGTTTTAGCCAATAAGTTCCCCACAAAAATACGAATTGGCGACAAGATATACGAAATTAATGCTGACTTTAGAAACTGCTTGAAAATCATACTGGCGTTTGAGGACGATGAGCTTACCATCGAGGACAAGTACGAAGTCATGTTGCGCCGCCTATATAAGCAAATACCAGATGGCATAGTTGAAGCCGTTCGTAAGGCAAAGCTATTTCTAGATTGCGGGGAAGAAGCCGAGGAGAAGCCAGCATCGCAGCGCGTATATAGCTTTCAGAAAGATGGACAGTTTATCTACTCGGCAGTTAAGCAAACCCACCAAATCGACCTTGAAGAAGTGGAGTTTTTGCATTGGTGGAAGTTTGTGTTTTTGTTTTCAGACATCAACTCTGACTGCGCTTTTGCTAATATGGTGCATCTACGTGATAAGAAAAACCGCGGCAAGCTCTCAAAAGAAGAGCGTGCAGTGTTCAACAAGTCGAGAGCGATTCTCGACTTAAATTATACTAACGAGCCAACAGAGGAGGAGCGAGACTTTTTGAGGCGTTTGAAAGGAGAATAATCATGGCAAACGGGCAAATCCGTATTTCTACGAAGATCCTTACTGACGGAGCTAAAAAGGGTTTTGCAGCTTTGAAGAAAGAAGCCGTAGACAGTGCCAATGCTGTCAAAAAAGGGTTCAGTGAAGTTGGCGAAGGCATTAAGGTGCTTGGTCAGAAAGCTACAAAGAGCACAAAACAAATGCTCTCCGGATTCAATGAGCAAGTTGACATCTTAGATAAGCAGGGCGTCGCTCTAGATAATCTAAAACGCCAGTTCGAGCTGATAACTTCGGGCGACGTTATGCCAGCCTCTGTTAAATCTATGCAAGTCGAACTTCGGTCGGCACAAAAAGAGGCGGAGAGTTTAGCAAAAACCGTTAACGACCTTTTCTCTAAACAATCCAGTATGGAGCAACAACTTGTTCCAGGCTCATCTAAATACCAAGAACAGGTTAAAGCATTGGACGAAGTCTCCTACAAGATTGAAGAGCTTGCGTCGAAAAATAAGGCTGCACGAGATAAAGCAGAACGGCTTACGGAGTCTATCGACAGAATCAAATTGGATCCGAAGTCCTCAATCGAAGCTCAGAACCTTGCTAACAAAATCAAATTGCTTGAACAGAATATGGGCAAAACTGAGAAAAAGGCGATCAGCCTTAAAGATAGGTTGCTTGCGTTCACGAAAATAAAGCTCAGCGGTATCACCGGTTCGGTCTCTACGTTTCGTAAAGGTTTTGACGGCATAGGCGCAAAAGTCGATAAGTTCAAGAGTAGAGTAACAAAGCTAGCAGGTGCGGCTTTCATTTTTAATCTCATGCGCCGAGGCTTGAGCGAACTCTCGGGTAGCCTCATGATGCTACTCAAAAGTAACTCGCAGTTTTCGAACTCTCTTAATCAAATCAAAGCAAACCTAATGACAGCGTTTGCGCCAATCTACAATGCTATTTTGCCAGCAATTAACGCCTTAATGTCAGCTCTCGCAACTGTAACTGGAACAATTGCGACTTTTGTTGCAGGATTGTTTAGTAAAACTGCCAATCAAGCCAAAAATAACGCAGCTGCACTCCAGAGCCAAGCGCAGGCTTATGGCGACGTTGGGAAGGCTGCCAAAGAAGCCGAGGGTAAGCTAGCGAGTTTTGACACACTAGAGGTCAATGATGCAAAGACAAGTGATAATTCGTCGGGCGGAGGAAGTGACCCGATAGATTTTAGTGGGCAGGTCGAATCTAGCTCATGGCTGCTGGATATTCTCAATAAAATCAAGGATGTATTGGGGCAGCTTTTTAATCCTATGAAAGAGGCCTGGGATGCGGTCGGAGTACAAGTAATTGAATCACTTAAATATGCTTTTGCATCAATTCTAGAACTGCTTGCTGATATCGGTAGAACTTTTCTTGAGGTGTGGAATAGTGATCTGGGTATCAGTATTTGCACGACGATTCTCAATATTTGGGTTGATATCAATACGTTTATTGGAAATGTGACTCAGTCCACCAAAAAAATGTGGGACGAAAGCGGCCGTGGCAAAAAAATGCTCGAGGGGTTCTTCGGCATGTTCAACAAAATACTAAGTGCGGTTAGAAGTATTTCCAAAAGCCTTGCTGAGTTTGCTCTGTCGTCAGAATTTCAAGCTGGTATAGCACTTACGATGGATTTGCTCACAAAAATCTTCAACACTATTGGTTGGATTGCAGAAGCCTTCTCTAACGCTTGGGATATGCATGGGCTAGATATTCTTACTAACTTCCAAGGCATACTTAATGAGATTCTAAAGCTAGCTGATAGTATTTTTGGGTCGATTCAAGGCTGGGTGATGAGTGAAGAGTTCCAATCGGCAATCAGTACAGTTTTAGATATGGTCGGAACGTTGTTCGGCTGGATTCGAGAGATAGCACAGTGGATTGTGGACATGTATGAAAAATACCTCAAGCCAGTACTAGAAGAAAAGGTGCTACCACTAATCAACACACTGATTTCTATCATCCAAAATATTTGGACAATCGCAAAACCAGTTATCGATTTTATCGTGGATGCACTCAAAGTAATATTGGAACCTGCCATCGCGGTGGTTTGTGGGGCTTTCGGAGCCGTTATTGACGTTATAAACTTTATTGCCGAAGTTTTTAACACGGTGTTGGAGATTATAATTGGTATCTTCACCGACATTGAGGGTACCGCACAGAAGTGCTGGGATTGGATTGTCGGCGTTTTCGAAGGCGCGGCAACTTGGTTTAACGATACACTAGTCCAACCGGTTAAAGATTTCTTCTCTGGCATGTGGAACGGGCTAAAAGAAGGGGCGTGCAATGCCTGGGAAGGTATTAAAAGCGTGTTCGGTACAGTTGCCGAGTTCTTCAAGAACATATTCACTAACGCCTGGGAGGGCGTCAAGCGCGTGTTCTCCGTTGGAGGCAAGATCTTCGATGGTATTAAAGATGGTATTGTGAATGCTTTTAAGACGATTGTGAATGCAATCATCGGAGGCATCAACAAAGTTGTGGCAGTCCCATTCAATGCCATTAATGGAGCAATTCGGACAGTTAGAGGGATTGATATTCTCGGGTTCAAGCCGTTCGAGTGGCTTGGCGAAATCGGTGTTCCTCAAATCCCGAAGCTCGCAACCGGTGGCGTAGCTTACGGACCAATGGTAGCCCAAATCGGTGAATATGCTGGCGCGCGAAACAACCCGGAAATTGTTACTCCGGAAAATCTAATGCGCCAAATTATTCGCGAAGAGACCGGTAGCCAAAAAGAGGTAGTAATCGAAAATCTTACGATCATTAGTAAAATCGGCGACGAAGTCTTGTCGAGGCAAGTCGTCAAGGGCGTACGTGTTGAAGAGCAACGGCTCGGCAAACCGCTTTTTGTAAGTTAGGAGGAATATGCGTAAAATCAATTTTTCGACGATAGATAATGATAGGAGCTTTGATATTCCTTGGGATTGGCTAGGCGGGTCAGAGGTGAAGTTCGTCATCAACGACCTCGAAGCTAAGGCGGAGCGTGGTATCACTACGGGAGTTCTGTATCGTGTTAGACAAGCAGAAATTCCGAGTGCTACCTTAAAGTTTCATAAAGCCCTTACGCAGAGCGAACTGTATCCACTACTTCAAATTATCCGCGAAGAAGAGTTCAATATGACCTACTTCGAAAAATATGAAAACCAATTCAAGACAATTCGGGTGTATGCTAAAAAGCCGGATTTAGCCGTTCGCCAGTATCCGATCGATGATAATACTAACAAAATTACTTATGAGCCGTTTGATTTAACTGTAACGGCTTACGGAGGAATATAAAATGCCACTCATTGATGGAGTCAACGATGCCGATATTCAGAAGTTCGAGATTGACGACTCTATCGTCAGCGACAACCAAGCCATCGGCTCGTTTAATCTAAATACCGCAACAATTAAGCTGATTAATCCAACTAAACGCTATAGTTCACTGAAAGACCAGTGGATTGATACCCTGATGGGTAAGCTATACGTCTACGAGGCTCCTGAGGCGCAAGGGGACGTCACGATTGAGCTAAAATGCTACGATTTGGCATACAAGTTCGATCTAGCTTACGAGGATGTAATCGAATTTCCGGCAACAAATGGCGAATGGTTGGCGGCAATTTGTGCACACGTGGGGGTTGAGCTCGCTACACCAGAGTTCACCAACTCAGATTTACTGTTGGGCGTCCAACCCTACTTGTCAGATGGGGCTAGTTTTCGCGACGCAGTGAAAGAAATTGCTGGTTCATCTGGTGGTTTTGCCCAGATCATCGACAACAAACTGCACGTTAAGTGGTTCGACGGCGAAAATCCGACCGAACTAGCTGATTGGTTTAGTCTGACGCAAGAAGAACACGTAGACCCCGTGAACGTGGTCGTATTAGGACGTGGAGACCTTGAGGATAACATAGTATTCCCGACGGAGACCCCAGAAAACCCACACGAGCTACGTATTGATGATAATCAAGTACTATTTCAGCTTGAAAGAGAAGCTATTGAGGCAATTTATAACCAAGTTAATGGATTTGAATACCGTGTGTTTAACCTGCGTTTTATTGGACTCAAAAACCTCAAAGCAGGTCAGAAAGTACGATATCGCGATATTGACGGTGAATTGGTCGAAACTTTCGTAATGACTAACTCGTTGTCATTTTGTGGCGGCGACTATAATAATCCAGATGCTTGGGAAAGCACAATTTCTTCTGTACATCTCAATGAAACGAGCACTAATTACAAATACGCCGGTTCGGTCATGAAATCTATAAAAAACACCGAGGCTAAAGTAGATAAGACCAACCAACGCATTGAGATGATTGTGTCGGAGCAGAAACAGCTTGAAGATCAGATGAACGAAAGCTTCACTAAAGTCGAACAAAACATCACGAGCGTTGTAACTTCGGTTCAAAGTTCAGGTGGTAGTAATTTGATCCGTAATTCAGCGATGTATTTCAAAGAGTCGGGTAAGCCTACTCATTGGGAGGTATCTGAGACTGGTAACGTGCAGGCTTTTCAATCGGCTGACGCAAGTCGCCAAGGTTCATTATCGGGTCAAGTGATTCGCGTACTAGGAGCGACAGTGTCACAAGAAATTCGTGTTAAGCCAGACAATGCTGGTCTGCCAGAAAATATGAAAACTTACTATACCTTTTCATGTCGCGTTCAGAAAGAAGCCGTAGGCGACGGCTCGATTGTTTTTAGTGATGGTCATCAGGAATGGAAAATCGAGCTGGGTAATGGTGAGGTTGTAGGGTGGCAAGAATATGTACTTGAAGCGATATTGCCGTTATCATCCTCACTAACCGTAACCATATCGACAAGCGCTGACGCTGAGATATTTGATATTACCGATATGATGTTGGCAGTTGGTAACTATAAAACTCAGTGGACGCAGGCAAATGGTGAGCTTGCCAATATGCAAGTTCAGATTGACAGCAATGGCATGGAGGTCCACTCAAGTACGGCATCTGGTGTAGCAAGTAAAGTCAACCATCGGGGGATAACCGTAAAAGAAAACGATAAAGTTGTCGCCGAGCTGACTCAAGACGGACTTGTGGCCAAAAAGGCCGAAATCGCTACAGGAATAACGATGCCACCACTTCAGGTACGAGCTTTGAATGATGGCTGGGCGTTCGTTCCGACAGTTTAAGGAGAAAAATAATGGCTAAGATTAAAAATATCCAAACATCAACTTACATTGATGGCTATATTGAAGCGTGGGAATCTGATGTTAACACAACAAATAACACGTCAATAGTCCACGCAAAAGTTATGTTGCATCGTAACAACACATGGAATGGTAACACCTATTCCTCTAGTGTTTGGCGTAAATTGACTGTCAACGGTGTTACTGTTTATGATAGGACAGAAGCTATAACGGTTCCACCCCAAGCAAATGGATATGTTTGTATCGCAGAGGGTCAAACAACTGTTACGCACAATTCTGATGGTTCAAAAACAGTTGAAGTCGGCTTTCAGTCTGTCGATAATGTTTCCGCTTATTTTAACTGTGGTTGGACATCTGGTACCTTGAGTCTTGCTACTATCCCTAGGACCTCGTCTGGTAGGTTTGATAAGACAACCTACACCATAGGAGATCCAATCAGAATTAACTTTACACGTGGCAGCGCATCTTTTACACATGAGGGCTATATTCAATTCCCGGATCGTCCCGGGCATGTCTGGGGTGGAGAAAAATACTTTTCAGGAGCAGGCACTTCATATACATGGACGCCAACAGCTTCAGAGATTGCAGCGCTCTATGCTGGCATACCAAATGCTCAATCCGCGACGATGTACGCAGATTGTCGCACCAAAAATGGCAGCACGAATATAGGTAACTTCTCAGTAGGACCTGCAACAATGGTGGTTAATCCTAATGTTTGTCGTCCAACTTTTGGTGGATTTACAGTTGAGGATAGTAATTCTGCCGTTGTTGCCGTAACAGAAAATAAATCCATTATGGTTCAGGGATTATCTAAACCTAAAGTCACTATTCCTGATGCAAATCGAGCAGTGGCTAAGTATTCTGCCACTATGAAAAATTATGGTATTTCGCTTGGACAGGTCTCTAAAACACTAGCCTATACATCTTCTGGTGACCAATCTATTGTCTTGCCGGAGATTGTTGAATCTACCAATCAAGATCTTTACGTTAATGCCGTGGATTCGCGTGGGTTATACACAACATCTAGGACGACAATAACGGTTATTCCTTACACTGCGCCAGTTGTCGACGCATCTATTGCGCGCGCAGGTGGGTGGGAGTCTACGACGACCTTAAAGATTGCCGGTAAGATTAGTAAGGAAGACAGACTACCAAATACTATAAACACAAGCTCAGGCGTTAAATACCGTTACAAGAAGTCATCCGAGTCAACATGGAGTAGCTGGGTTAATCGCCCGATCATTATTACTAACAATGAGTTCAGGGCGACAGATTTGTCTCTGAGTCTAGACAATCAATCACAATGGGACGTAGAGATTCAAGTAACCGATAGATTAACTACTTCGACTGTGAAGCTTGTATTGCCGGTTGGGGCACCCCTGCTTTATGTTGGCAAAGACGGCAGATTAGGTGTTGGAACAAAACCCACAATTTCTAAATTGACTGGTGAGAAGGGTCTGTTAGAAATTGCAGGTCGGCTAATCGCGTCGGGCGATGTATTCTCTGGTGGAACTGCCGCGAAAAAACGTCTAGCAAGAATGGAGGATCTTACGTCGCAGAACATTGATTT
>CARBES010000013.1 GCA_948944455.1 uncultured Candidatus Saccharibacteria bacterium
AGTGGCTGATATGACGGAAGAAGAGAAGTTGAAGAGGTTTACGATAGCGGAGTGTACTGGGTTGAGCGGTAGCGATGAAGCAATTTGCTTAGGTAAATATTCTAGTTACTCATGGGATGAAGGAGAATTCGTGGTCGTGCACCCACTTGGACACAACTGGGCATTACAACAAAACAAAATGACTGCCGCAGAAGGCGGTTTAGCCGGCTTTGCTGACCCTACGAATATGACAGTCGATGCCTTACAAGATTCGATGCTTATGAGTCCTGATGGTGTAATCGGTAAGGGTGGAGCTGTACTGATGGACGTATCGGGACCCGAGTGGCAAGCTTCGAATGACCCTGACTTTACAAAAAATAACAATGGTTATGCTGTAAAAATCAATGATGATGTAAAGGTTTACGATGGTCACTATTTGATGAGTAATTATTATCAAGGACTTGCTGCCACTGCGCAAACTGTGGCGGAAGCCGAAGCTGTCTCGACTACTGATCAGGTTATTCGGGGGTCAATTTGTCCTAAAAATTGGCAATTACCACTTAGCGGACAGGATTATAACGATACCAGTGGGAGCTTTTACAGCTTGTTATATCAATATACCAAGGAAAATGTTGAGTCTAATTTGCTAGCAGGGGCCGCTGTTAATAATGGGCATAGCCCGACTAATGGTCTAATTAAAACCTTGGATGATGGTTCCGAAGTGGATATTGAGACCATTGCGACTGGTAATCCTTTCCATATGATACGGCCAGGTTCCGTTAATCCCTCAAACGGTAGTAACTATCTTGGTGCGACCACCGTTGACGGCACTTATCGTTCCTCCGTGGTCAACACGGAAAGTTCAAACGTCTTATACAACCGTGTCTTGTTAACCTCTCCAGGCTATATTTATCTGTCATTAAACTACCGGAGTGCAAATGGTTATTCTGTTCGCTGCCTTGTAAATACTGTGGAATAATAATTAGCCTATCTGGACCTCGGATTCCGTGTTGCTATGGGTGCTGTCAGCTTCATAGCTCGTACCTTTACTGCTTATAGAAGCCTATTAGTGGCACGGCGTCTGGGGTTCAGAAGGTAATTATGTAAAAAAGAGCCTTCGAGCCACGCAAGCTGCGTGATTTTTCTCTAAAGACTCTAGACATAATCATTATTAGTTAGTAAAATTAAATTGGAATTAAGGTGACGCTACTTGTTGTTCACGATAATTTTGAGTAATAATGGCGTCATTTTTTGATTGTTTAGCCTCTAGCTGATTAACTAAAATGCTCAACAACTTGTATTTTTAATCATGGCGTTTTGGACGAAAGCTCGGCTGCTGGCGGGGAATGATGTTATAATGGATTTATGGAATTTGTGGAGTTGACAGAGGCGGAATTCCGGAAGACGGAGTTTGGTTGTGAGAACTTTTTGCAGAGTGTCGAGATGTATCAGCGGTATCGTGACTTGGGGCGCGAGGCTTATCTTGTAGGAGTGAGGAGAGCCGAAGGGGAGAAAAAATTACTGGCAACCGGTTTGATTTTGGGGCGAAATTGGCATTTTGGAAAGAAAACTTATCGGGTACCAGGGGGTTGGCTAATGGATTATGACGGCAAGGAGCGTCGGGAGATTTTGGCGTTTTTGACCAAAAAGGCGAAGGATTTTTGCCAAAAGAAAGATGGGGTTGTGCTGGAAGTTTCGCCGAATATCGTGAGCCAGACGCGTGATAGTAATAATCAAGTCATATCTGGTCCAGAACATCTAGCTGTGAAGCGAGAACTGCAGGATTTAGGATATAAATACCTTGGGGAATATGAGCAGTCGAAATGGATCTATGTGAAGGATTTAGGGGTAGAGACACCAGAGGAAATGCTAAAGGGGTTTCGGACGACACATCGGCAATTAATTCAAAAATCTCAGCGTGAAGGGGTACGTGTGCGCGAGTTAGGTGTAGATGAGCTGGGGATTTTGAAGAAAATTGCAGCTGAGGCGGGTGCGCGGCATGGATTCCAAGATCCGGAGATGGAGTATTATCAGTCGATGAAACGGGCTTTTGGCGATAAGGTGAGATTTGTAGTGGCGGAATTACCAAAAGGGAGTCTAAGGGAGCAGGATCGAGAGAAATATGCTGGCGAGGGAGAATATATTTCATTAGCGGCTTCGATGTTCGTAGAGGATAATCAGGAGATGGTCTATTTATATAGTGGGTCGCGGCGAGATTTGCAGCGGTATAACGGAGCTTATGCGATTCAATGGTGGGCACTAAACGAGGCGCTAGCGAAGGGAATAAAACGTTATAATTTTTATGGTGTGAAGCCGGTAGTGGGGAACGGGGTCTATAGTTTTAAGCAAGGTTTCCGGGGTCGAGTAGAGGAACTTTTGGGAACGTTTGCTTTGCCGATAGGGGTACTGGGGAAGTTTTACGTGGCACGGTTGAAGTCGGTCGAATATGGTGAGGTTCATTAGTAGAGGCGGGCTGAATGAACTAAATTAAACGTTAGTGGTTAGTGTTGTAAAAATTACTTGCTAAAACTGGTATAGGGGCGTATAATTGAGGAAAAGAGAGGAATTATGCTAGATATTTTTATTACATCACGGGTACGACGAAAGATTGTGGTGGTGTTCGCGAAATATCCAGATTTTAAGACGCATGTGCGGGCGCTTTCGAAACTAATTAAGGAAGATCCGGGCAATATTCAGCGTGAATTACAACGCCTAGAACGGGGTAGTTTCCTCATCATGACTCAGAAGGGGAATACACGGATTTATCAAATGAATAAGCAATTCCCGTTATTGAAAGAGTTGCAGAGCATGGTGATTAAATCGCAACAGATGTCAAAAACTAATAAAGCTGACAAGACTATCGGGTGAGTAAAATTTTAGAACAGCTATTGGCGAAGCGTGGTTTTGATCGCGCTTTTTTGGCGCCAAAATATGAAGATTCGGTTGATCCGTATCTGTTGCCAGATATAGAAAAAGCAGTTGGACGAGTGAAACAGGCTATGGCGCGGGGCGAACGAGTTCTGATTTATGGCGATTATGATGTGGACGGAGTGACGGCAAGTACGGCGCTATATGATGCCTTAAGTTTGGCTGGAGTGAAGGAAATCGAAATTATGTTGCCGAATCGTTTCACGGACGGCTATGGAATGAGTAAAAAAGTTGTTCAAAAAGTCGCCGAAACTCAGCAGAAAACTGAGGAGAAGCCGGTAACGTTAGTTTTTACAGTGGATTGTGGAAGTCGGAATAATGGAATCGTAGCGGAGCTGAAAGCGTTAGGGGTAGATACGGTGGTAACGGATCATCATGAGTGTGGCGAGGAACTGCCGGAGGCGATAGCAATAGTGAATCCGAAGCGGCGCGATTGGTTACCAGGGGAAGATGAGCTGGAGAAGGCTTTGGAATTGAGGGAATTAGCAGGGGTGGGAGTAGTGTTTAAGCTGGCGCAGGCACTAGTCAAAGCCGGGTTAGTTCCGAATGGGCAGGAAAAGTGGTTGTTGGATTTAGTTGCAATCGGCACAATCTGTGACAGCATGACGCTAACGGGTGAAAATCGTCGGCTTTGTCGTTATGGGATGCTGGTCCTAGAGAAGACGAGGCGACCAGGATTAAAAGAATTGATGTTGCTTGCAGGGGTAAAGAAGCTAGACAGCGAGGCGATCGGGTTTCAGATTGGTCCGCGGCTGAACGCGGCGGGACGGATGGATACAGCGGAGAAGGCTTTAGAACTTTTAATGGCAAAACGACGGCCAGTAGCGGCTCAACTTGCCCTGGAGCTGGAGACTTTGAATAAGGAACGTCGTAAGCAACAGCAGACAGCGATTAAGGAGATTGAGCAGCAGGGGATTAGTGACGATCCGGTGATTGTGGTCTCGGGAGAATGGCACGAGGGGATTTTGGGGATTATTGCGGGGCGATTGACGGAAAATTATCGACGACCGGCATTTGTTTTTGGTCCAACGGAAGGAATTTTGAAGGGGTCGGGGCGAAGTTTTGGCGATTTTAACTTGGCGACGGCGTTGGATATTTGCCAGAAGTATATTATTGGTGGTGGCGGACATGCAGGGGCGTGCGGGGTGAAGTTGGCAGCAGATGGGCTGGAGGATTTCCGAACAGTAGTAAATGAGTATTATCGGGCGCTAAATTTGCAGGATCAGGAACGTTTTTTGGAAACTGAGGCCGATGTGGTAGTGGAAGAGTTTGCCGAGTTGTCACTGGAGCTAATTGAGGAGTTGAGTAAACTAGAGCCATATGGGCAGGGAAACGCCGAGCCAGTATTTTTGCTTTCGGGAGTGAGGGTAGTAGATGTGGGTAAGTTGGGCACAGATGGACAACATCTGCGCTTGACGGTTTGGGACAAACAGGGCAAGAGCTTTAAACTGATGTGTTTTTATGCGCCGGAGGAATATCTGAAGTTGGGTGGTGGAGAGGTTATTGATGCTTGGATTACGCTAACGGAGAATGAGTTCCGAGGGATTCGAAGTGTCGAAGGAAGGATTGTAAAACTAGCATAATAGGCAGCCGTGTTTCGTTTTTGATATTTTGGGAGACGTGTCGCTCAGGCCCGTCCTCACGGGCTTCGCGCACTGCATGCTCGCTAGCAAGCTCCGCACCCTCCCAAAACACCAAAAACAAACATGCTTACCATTTATACTTAACTTTACCTTGTTTCTTGGTGCAATAATAAAAATATCTCCACCGACCGGTGGAGATATTTTATTTGAGCCCTAGGCGCATACGCTCGGCTTTTTCAGCTCGGCGCGCCTCGCGAATGATTGCCTTATTGCGACGTTCGCGCTTAGAAATCGGCTTCGAAAAACGTAGCTGCGACTTCTTGAGGGGCATGATACCACTCTGCAAAACCTTGCGATTGAAGCGGCGGATTAGGTTCTCGTTCGCCTCGTTCTGGTCTTTTCTAGTAACTTTGATTGCCATATGCCCTGTATTATAGCAAAGTTTTCTCTATTTGCCAAGACTTATTTATGCTATAATGAGATGAAAGGAAGAAGATGATTATATTAATGGGCTTGGCGGGCTCGGGCAAGAGTACGCAGGGGAAAAAATTAGCAGAGTTGACTGGTCGAGTATGGATCTCGGCAGGACAAGTGTTGCGCGACGCGAATGATCCAGAAATTAGCCGAATTCAAGAGTCGGGTAAACTAGTCGATGATATGTTAACCGTGAAATTGATGGCTGAAAAAATGGCCGAAGTAGTACGGAGTGGTCGCGATGCGATTTTGGATGGCTTCCCGCGCGACGTTGAACAAGCGGAATGGATCGCGGAAAATATCGCTGAGGTGATGCAGCTAGTCGTGATTATTGAAGTGCCGAAGGAAGAGCTTTATAAGCGGCTAGAGTTGCGGGGTCGAGCGGATGACCTTGATAGGGGTGCAATAGAGGAGCGTTTTCGAATTATTGAACAAAATATTTATTCAGTTTGTGAGATATTATCGGCTAAGGGCGTGAAAATTACGAAGATTGACGGAACAGGGACGCCGGACGAGGTTTTTGAGCGTCTAAAAGCGGTAGTAACGGAGGTAGAAAGTGAGTAAAAAACTTATACAAGATAGTGAGAGTCTGGCAGAGTTGGAGAAGAAAATTACCGCTATGCGTAAAGGAGGGAAGATTTTAGGGGGAGTCTTGAGAGATTTGAAAGCTTACGTAAAACCGGGGATGACTGGTAAGGAAATTGATGCTTGGGTAAGGAAGACGATCGAGGCACGCGGAGCGAAGGTGGCTTATGATTTTCTAGAAGAGAAGTTCCCAGGGGCAATTTGTATTTCAGTGAACGATGCTTTGGTGCATGGGGCACCGACTGATGAGCCGCTTGAAGAAGGTGATAAGGTGAGCTTCGATCTCGATGTACTGTATGACGGTTATTATACTGATTCAGCCTTCACAATGATCGTGGGAGGGAAGGGTTCACCGGCGGTAAAACAGATGATTCAGACGACCGAAAAATCGATGTGGGCAGGAATTGATGTGGTGCGGGCAGGTGCGAAGATTGGCGATATTGGTTACGCAGTGGAGAAGGTCTTGCGTAAGGGGAAGCTTGGAGTGATTGAGAACTATGTTGGGCATGGAATTGGTAGGACTATGCACGAGAAACCGTGGGTGCCGAATTATGGAATTAGGGGACATGGCTACACGCTTAAAGTGGGCGATACAATTTGTATTGAACCAATGTCGTGTCTCGGTAAGCCATCAAACTACGTTGATAAGGATAGCGATTGGACCGTACGAATGAAGGATGGGTCGATTGGTTGTCACTGTGAACATACAGTGCTGGTAACCGAAGATGGTTGCGAGGTGTTGACGCTACCGGATTAGCGGTGATATAATAAGCTTATGGATGAAATTTCACGCTACGTAGCTGGGGTTGACGTCGGGACGGCGAACGTTCGGGCGGTGGTTGCGAGTATTAGCGCGAATGGGCAGCTAAATGTGATTGGTTACGGTGAGGCGCCGAATTCTGGTATGCGTCGTGGGGTAGTGGCGAACTTGGCTGGACCACAGCAGGCTATTAATAAGGTGCTCTGTGACGTCGAGCGAATGAGCGGCTATAATGTGAACTCGGCAGCTTTTTCGATTAATGGTTCACAAATTATTTCGACGCGGACAGAGGGGATGATTGCGGTAGGGGCGATCGAACACGAGATCAACATTGATGATTTGGAGCGGGTGGAGGAAGTAGCGCTCCAGGGGCGAACTTCTCCGAATCATCGTGTGCTTAGAGTGGTGCCGTTGCAGTTTATTTTAGACGGGCAGGGTGGTATTAAGGACCCGTTAGGGATGACCGGTTCACGGTTGGAGATGCAAGCGAATGTTGTATCAACAATTACGCCGAACTATGACAATCTTTGTAAGGTGGCGGAACTTGCGAATGCAACAGCTGAGCAGGTGGTACCAAGCGCGATTGCGGCGGCACGTGCGGTCTTAACGGAACGCCAGATGGAAAATGGCGTTGCAGTAGTAGATATTGGCGCGGCGACGACAGGAGTGGCAATTTTTGAGGAAAATGATTTGCAATATATTGGTGTAGTGCCGGTTGGTTCGAATAACATTACGAACGATTTGGCTGTGATGCTGGCGATTGATACGGAGATTGCAGAAGAGATCAAGCGACGCTTTGCGACGGGGAATTTTGGTGAGAGCGAGAGCCCGGTTGTGATTCGTTGGCGTGGTAAAGAGTTGCGTTTTGAACGCGATCAAATTGACGAGGTGGTGCAGGCGCGGTTGGAGGAGATTTTGGAGTTGGTGCGCAAAGAACTAAAGAAGGCGCGTTACGAGCAAAGGCTTCCGGAAGGAGTGGTTTTGACGGGCGGTGGTGCACGGATGCGAGATATTGAAAAATTTGTGCGAGCAACTCTGAATACGTCGGTGAAGATTGGGGCACCGGCTGGGTTGACAGGAGTAACAGATGCCGTTGAGCGACCAGAGTATGCGACGGCCGTAGGTCTGATGTTGATGGCAGCGGATGGTGGGGGAAGTGGTGTGCCAAAGAAGATGCAGAAAAAATCGAAAAAATCAGGTAAGAAGGGCGGTTTTTTCAAGAAAGTGTTGGGGAAGTTTTAAGGTTATTTTAAGATAAGCTTAAGCTTTTATAAAAATTGAGTAAAAAAGTTGTTCAGGGGAGGGTGTTCCAGACTTTTTTGACGAAAAATAGGGAAGAACTGGTTGTGTTAGGCTGGGAGGTGTGCTATATTAGAGATAGATAAGTGGAGAAAAATATGCCTGAGATTAAGCCAACAGAGGTAGAGAGTTCAGCAAGCATTAAGGTTGTCGGTGTAGGTGGTGCAGGCGGCTCAGCAGTCGCAAGGATGAAGGAAATCGGTCTTGCCGGGGTGGAGTTCGTAGCGGTGAACACTGATGCGCAGGCCTTGCACCATTCGACGGCTGATGTGAAGGTACACATTGGTAAGGGGCTAGGCGCCGGTGGTGATCCGGACAAAGGACGTGAAGCGGCCGAAAACGGACGTGAGGCGATTGGTAAAGCGCTAGAAGGTGCGGATATGGTGTTCATTACGCTAGGTGCAGGTGGCGGTACTGGATCGGGGGCGGGCCCAGTAGTGGCGGAAGAGTCGAAGGGCCGTGATATTCTGACCGTTGGTGTAGCGACTAAGCCGTTTACGTTCGAAGGTGCGCGTCGCCGCGAAAACGCAGACCGAGCGATTGACGAGCTATCGCAGCGAGTAGATGCCCTGATTACAATCCCGAATGATCGTTTACTCCAGACGATCGATCCGCGGACTCCGTTGACCGAGACTTTTAAGATTGCTGACGACGTCTTGCGTCAAGGTGTGCAGGGGATTTCTGAGCTCATTACCGAGCATTCGCTAATTAATCTTGACTTTGCTGATGTGAAGGCAATCATGAAGAACGCTGGGTCAGCTTTGATGGGAATTGGTCGGGCTTCGGGTGACAATCGGGCAACTTTAGCAGCGCAACAGGCGATCGAGTCGCCGCTGATTGAAGTAAAGATCGATGGTGCGCGCGGCGTGCTCTTTAGCGTGGCGGGTGGTTATGATATGGCGATGAGCGAAATTCAGGAAGCAGCCGAGGTAATTACTCAGGCAGTTTCGCCGGACGCAAATATTATCTTTGGTGCTAGTATCCGTCCAGAACTGGAAGATGAGATGGTGGTTACAGTAGTGGCGACAGGGTTTGACTCGGAATACTATCGGAAGCTTGACGCTGAGCGAGCAGCGGCTGAACCAGTGAAGGAAGAGCCGGTGGACAGCTACGGCGGGTATGGTAGTGGCTATACTAATACGATTGGGAGTGTCCCGAGCGTGAATGAGATGGGCAGCTATGGTCATAGAAGTGAACCAATAGTGAGCGAGCCGAAAGTTGAACGGCCCGAACCAGAACACCGAACAGTGGAGTCTGTGACGAACGATTTCGCATCCGAGAATCGTACGAACATGTGGGACAACATTCGAAACAGTGAACAAGAGGATGACCTAGATGTTCCACCAACTCTTCGGGACCGATTACGCGGGAAGCGAGATTAACTTATGGGTAGCCTGCCGAGAATTGGAGATAGTAAAGTTCTAGAGAGTCGGGAGGCAGACGACGGAAAGACTATTCGCCGGCGGCGTGTGAGTGCAGACGGAAGGAGATTTACGACCTACGAACGGATAGAGCTGCCGCCGTTGGTTGTGAAAAAGCGTAGCGGAAACCGTGAGATCTTTGACCGGGATAAGTTAATCATGTCGGTGCGTCGGAGCGTGGGCAAATTCATGGAGTCGGATCTCGAGGTTGAAGATGTTGTAGATAAAGTCGTAGAGCTGCTTAGGATAACTTATGATGATGAAGTGACGGCGCAACAGATTGGTGAGGCGGTGCTGGACGTTTTAGCGAGCCATAACGAGGTAGCCTATGTGCGCTATGCGAGCGTTTTTATGAAATTTCAAACTTTGGACGATTTTGAAAAGATTTTGAGAAGTAGAAAGGGCGTAAAGTAATGAGGGTGGTGTGTGTTTGGCGCGAAGGAGAAGATTATTCGCGAACAGTAGAAGAGTGGCTGGTGGAATTTGATCGACGAACAGGGCGAGAGGTTGAGAGTATGAGCCCGGATGGTCGAGAGGGGGTGGATTTTTGTCGGACTTATGACATCGTGGAGTACCCGACGATTTTGGCGTTAGGTGAAAACGGAGAGGTGCTGTCGATGTGGAGGGGGAAGCAGATGCCGTTGTTTGATGAAGTATCGTATTGGTTGTAATAAGGGAAAGCTAAAACATCCTTAGATTAGTTAATTCTAGACTTTCTTCAACCAGGGTGAGTATTCTTATGTTCTCCCTAAGAAGCCTTGCTAATACCTTTTCTCGAGGCGCGTCGCCATATCCCGTCGTTACGGGTATGGCGCGCTCTTCCTCCTCGTAAGTCCGGATCCTCTCGAAAAGGTATTAGCAAGGCTACCATACTGATTTTCTATTTATCTTTGCTAGCAATACATTCTTCTGCATAGCTTCTAGTATATTGTTCGCCAAAACTTCATCCTCCCATTGATTACTCTATAGCTAGGCAACGGAGGGGAAAGCCAAAGACTCGGGCATTGGAGTCGTTACTTATTGTGTCTAGACTATTAAAGCTAAGAAAATATGTAGAATTGGGATAAATTTCGTGAGCACTTAGCGACCAACTATAACCAGCCCAACCCTGAAATAATGCACCTTGTCTTCCCGGGGTTTGTTCACGCACTATGTGTCCGCTGCGGACGAAGAAGAGATGTGTTCGGCTTGTTGTTCGTATTTTATGAAATAATATTTAGAGATTGTGAATAGTTGCAGCATTACAAAAGAGGCCCCGCTCAGTGAGCGGGGCGGGATGGATCAGGACCGAACTGGGGAAGATTGAGGGGCGCGATCCTGAAAGACGGAGAAGATTTTCTGAAGACAACGTTTCAGCTTAGCATGAGGAATGACTGTGTCGGGCAGGTAGGGGAAGAAAGTGGTGCCGCTAATGGGATCATGCAGACTGAGGACGACACCCTTTGCTGCTGCACCGCAATGTATCATTTCGATTTCGACACCGCTATGTAAGAGATCGACGCCCTCAGTGTTTTGGGCGTTCGAGCGCATACCACCGTAATAAGCGCTACGGTTTGAGTCCGTATTAGTGGTATGGATAGTGCCACTAATGTAAACGCCATAGTCCAGGCCGATCAGCTGATCAATACGGACCATGACGGCAGTACCGTTAGCGATCGACATTGAGCGGCTGCGACCATCTGGAGTGTCGTAAGTTCGACACTGAATACCGAAACATTGGGGAAGGTTTTTGTCGCGTTCGGTTCGTATCATGTCGCGCAGCTTGGCGCAAGAGATGCCGTTGGAAATGATAAAGGCAGGGGTTTTGCGGGAAGTGAGGGTGTGGTTATTCATTCTAGACAATTTTTTCTCTCCTTTTGTAAAAGTTCAATAGGTTGAAACCTATCTAAGATGGTTTGGTATAATATGAAATTTACACCAAAACCAGGCCAGCATACGCTAGCTTATCTTTCAGTATAGCACACATGCTTAAAAGTGTCAAATTTTGACGTATTGCAATACTGTTTAAGCAGGAAGATTTAGCAATAAAAAGAGACCTCGCTAGAAGTAAGCGAGGTCGGGGATAAATAAAGTAGTGATCCGGAGGTGGAAGGAACAATTAGCGATCAAGAGGCCAGCTCGGAGGTCGGAAGTGTGAATTCTGTGAGATATTGCTCATAGAGCGGCATAACTTCGCGACTATAATAGCTGCTAGAGTGGCCGTTTCTCATGGCTTTGGCGGCGCCACTAGGACCCATATTATAACGCATGAGCAATGCGTGAGTCACTTCGAATTCTTGATCGGGGCAACCGGCTAGCTCCCCTAAGTAGTCAATGCTGACAATACAGCATTTGACTGGGTCGAAGAGATCGTCGGTGGTAAATCCGTATTTGTCGAGGCGGCTTTGGTGCCATTTAGGCTGAACTTGGACAAGACCAATAGCATCGCCGTTGTCGCCAACCTTGAGTGGATCGTAGCCTGATTCGGAGTTAGCCATAGCCATAACGAGACAAAAACGAACCGGATCCTCATGGCAAGCCTGTGCATAGATCTGCCATTGAACCTCGCCATCAAGCGGCACACTTGATAAAAGCGGTGTGTGCGGCAGCTCAGGCTCTTCGATTGCGTTAAGATTTTCGGTGAGTAAGCTAAGGCTATCCCGTGAAAAAGCAAGGAGTTTCGTCAAGGGCTTGAGTGGGATTGTGATAGGAACGATGCGATCCTGGACCGAATCATAGATGACCGGCGTGGTGTTAACTCTGTTGTAGTCTTGCCATTCTGGGGATGGGTCGATAGTTGTCTCGAACGACTCCAAGACGGCGACGCGAGAGTTAGCGATATGCGGATCTCCAGCTTTGGCTGTCATGCAGGTAAGGCTGAAAAAGATAAAGACCGGCGCAAGTAACAGTAGGTACAGTTTTCGTTTCAATAGTTTCTCTCCTCTCGTGGGGCATTGGTGGATGTTTACCGTAAGAAATCACTACTTTTAAGGGTGCGTGCGCTTTAAAAAGCGCAAAAGGTATGGTTGGGTAGAACCCGTTTATCTATTGTATCACAGATTACCGTAAAAGTCAACCGGGTGGAATGTGACGGTGCGGGCGGGGATTATTTTGTTGTGGGTGAAAATTGGCGGATGGGTGGGAATGTGATATAATGAAGGAAGAAGCGTTTGAGCGGTAATCGTCCGCGAGCTGGCAAAAGAACGAATTTGGCTAGCCTTAGAGTGAAGAGGTGGCGAAGTTCTAGTAGAATTGTCCGTGAATCTGCGTGAAGGATGAAATAAGAGTTCCGAGAAACATGTTGTAAAAAATACAACGTTTGGTTAGTGAAAGTTGGCTAAAGGTTCTGGGAAAAGTTAGATGGTACCGCCCGCTAGGGTTCTAACGGTGAAAGTTAAGGAAAGAATGACAACATTCTCGAGATAATAATTGCCGGAGAACGGCGGGAGTTTTTATGAAATATAAGGCAGGGAATCGACGAAGAGCGGCAGAATATGAGCCGGCGCTAGTTGAATGGTGGAAGAAAAATAAGACTTTCGAGAAGTCGGTTGAGGAGCGGCCGATTGACGATTCGTACGTGTTTTATGATGGTCCTCCGTTTATTACAGGTATGCCACATCATGGTACACTTTTGTCGTCAATCGTGAAAGATGCGGTGCCGAGATTCTGGACAATGCGAGGAAAGCGGGTTGAGCGACGCTGGGGCTGGGACTGTCATGGGCTGCCGGCAGAGAATTTTGTCGAGAAGCAACTCGGGATTACCGACCGGCGCGAGATTGGTACGAAATGGAGCCTGGAAGATTATATTTTGAAGGCACGCGAGAGTATGGTAGCGAACTCGGAGACCTGGGAGGGGACGATTGATCGGATCGGGCGCTGGGTGGATTTTAAGGGGGCGTACCGGACGATGGACAAGGATTTCATGGAGTCGGTCTGGTGGGCGTTCAAGACGTTGTATGAGGCAGGGAAGATTTACGAAGGGCGCAAGGTGCTGATGTATGATACGAAGTTTGCGACGCCAGTTTCGAAGTCGGAAGTGACGATGGACAACGATGCATATCAGACGGTGACGGATCCGAGTGCGTTCGTACTGTTTAAGGTAAAACCGGGTCAGAAGTGTCATAATGGGGAATGGGAAACTGAGGAGAATACCTATTTCTTGGCGTGGACGACGACGCCATGGACTTTGCCAGCAAATATGGCGTTGGCAGTGAACCCAGAGATGGCATATGCTGAGGTAGAGGTAGACGGGAAGAGGCTGTATATTGCAAAGAGCCGAATCGAGGCGGTGCTGAAGGATGTCGAATATAAGGTGATTTATGGCGACATTAAGGGTGAGGACCTGATCGGCTTGACATATGAGCCTATCTGTGCTACGATAGAGGAAGAATCTAAGTTGAAAGACACTTGGACTGTTCTTGGTGGGGATTTTGTATCAGATGTGGATGGTACGGGAATTGTACATATTGCGCCAGCGTATGGTGAGGATGATTACAAGCTTGCACAGGGATACGAAGTGGACTTTGTCGATGTATTGGATGAGTACGGCTATTATGATGAAAAGACGGCAGACTGGCTGCATAGTATCGGAGTGAGGGACACGAGTGAGGAAGGAATCGAGATCTGGGCAGGAAACAAGTTTATCGCAAAATGTCTCGAAGAAGCGGGCGTGGTTTGGAAGATTGAGTATATTAAGCACGAATATCCGTTTAACCCGCGCTCGAAACAGCGAATTATGTATCGGGCGTTCCCGAGCTGGTTCTTTGATGTGCAAGGACAGAAGCCGCTAATGATTGCGCAGAACGAGAATATTAACTGGTTCCCGGAGTATCTTAAGCACGGGCGGTTCGAAAAGAATATTAAGCAGGCGCCGGATTGGAATTTGAGCCGTGATCGATTCTGGGCGACAGCGATGCCGGTCTGGAAGGGTGATAAAGGAACAGTGAAAGTGGTGGGGAGCTATGAAGAATTGTATGAGCTGAGTGGGAAACGTTTGGAAGATTATCATCGGCCGTGGGTGGACGAGATTGAGTTTGATATTGATGGTGAACATTTTAAACGGATTGAGAAGGTCTTAGACTGTTGGTTTGAGTCGGGCTCAATGCCGTTCGCACAGTTGCACTATCCGTTTGAGAATAAGGAAAAATTTGAGCGGAATTATCCGGCGGATTTTATCGTAGAATACGTCGGGCAGGTGCGGGCGTGGTTCTATTATGTGCACTGCGTTAATACGGCACTAGCGGAAGTTGGGGGATTCGGGAAGGTGGCGCAAGAACGAGCCGAGAAAAATGCCTTCAAAAACGTGATTACGACCGGGACTTTGGCGGGGAATGATGGTCGGAAGATGTCGAAGTCGCTGGGTAATTATACTGATCCGAATGTCCTAATGAACCAATATTCGGCAGATGCGCTGAGATTCTTGCTATTGTCGAGTCCGGTGCTTTCGGGTGAGGATTTTGCCTTGACGGATAAAGACGTTAGCGATGTACAGCGGAAGCTGGCGATGATTTGGAACGTGTATGATTTCTTTACGACTTATGCCGAGGTGGATGGATGGGATTTTGAGACGGCATGGAAGCCGGAGGGGAAGGCGGTAACGGATTTGAAGAACCCGCTGGACCGGTGGATTATGAGTCGCTGGCACGAGACAAAGAGCCAGATTATCGAGGGGATGGAGGAATATAATATTCCTAAAGCGCTGGCTGGGGTGTTGCCGTTTGTGGATGATTTGTCGAACTGGTTCGTGCGGCGAAGTCGTCGACGTTTCTGGAAATCGGAAGATGATAGCGATAAGAATGAGGCGTATTTTACGCTGTATGTGGTTTTGGTAAAGATGGCGGAGGCTTTAGCGCCGTTTATCCCGTTCTTGGCGGAAGAGTTGTATCAGAATATGACCGGGAGTGGAGAAAGCGTTCATCTGTGTAGTTATCCAATGACCTGTGACGTTGATGAAAAAGTGTTGGCGGAAATGAAGCGGACGCGCGAGGTGATTAATGAAGGTTTGGCACTACGGATGCGAAAGAGTGATAGCGAGGAGCAGGTGAAGGTACGTCAGCCGCTGGCGAAGTTAGTCTATGCGGGTGAGAAATTGCCAGAGTGGGCTGAGGAGATTGTGCGTGACGAGGTGAACGTGAAGGAAGTCGAAAATGGGGAAGAAACTTGGCTCGATAAAGCGATCGATGAGGATTTGGCGAAGGAAGGCTGGACGCGAGAGCTGATTCGCGCAGTACAGAGCGCGCGTAAGAAAGCTGGGCTGAATGTTGATGATCGAATTAAGCTGAGTGTGAGCGCAGAAGTGCCGGAAGAATGGGTAGAGACGCTAAAAAATGAAGTCTTAGCGACAGAGATGGTTGAAGATGGGAATTTTGCGTACGACGAGATTGCGAAAGTGAACGGAGAGAATGTAACGATTAGTTTGGAGAAGAATTCTTAGGAACTTATGACAGCAAGGATTTACCATTCATTCTGGCGCTTGGGGACGCTCTGAAAATCGATCAGTTGATTGATTTTTGGGTGGAGATGCTAGCTGATTTTGATGATAAATCGAAGGTTGTCAGGGGGATTTTGATATGGTACTATGAATAAAGAAATAGGAGGTATATGGAGCAAAAGTCGAGGAAAATTGCGCTGGTAGTGGCGATTATTGCGGGGATATTCTTAGTAGCAGTGGTAGCGATCGGAATCGTAGATGGGATTCAGAGTGGTACTGCGGAAAAGCCGGAGGACGAGACTGAGGAAGTAATTAGCGCGAACTGTTCGACAATTGAGTGCATAAAGAAGATTGATGTCACAGATAGTGTTGAGAAGATTACTGAGACCATCGGGGTAGAGCCAGAATACGATGAGTTTAGCGAGCGATATAAATGGAAACTGAGCAACAACGAAAGTATTGCACGCGAGAAGAGTGGCGATAGCTACATTTTGCAGGCAACTATCAACAAAGAAAATGTTGCAAATGCGGATGTGGACCTTTCAGTGTATAACGAAATTAAAGCAGACATCCAAAACGGGAAAGCTTATACTTATGAAGATCTCGTGAAGAAACTGGGCGGAGTTGAAGGAGTAGTTGCTGGTAAGACCAAGAATTCGAAGCGCTATATTTGGGTCGACAAACATAATCAGACTTTTAGCGCGACCATCAATAATGATGATGGGAAATGTTCGATCATTAGCCTACGGTAGGACCGAGGTTGGAGTTAGCGAGGCGAAATGCGCATTGGGATAGATATTGACGGAGTTCTGAATTATCGGCAGGAGTTCATGTTAGCTTATGGGGCGAAATTCTGCTTTGAGAATGGGTTGCCGGGGATTCAGGACGCGGGAACTCATAGTACTAGACGGATGTTTGGTTTGACGGAAGAACAGCGCGATGAGTTTTGGTATCGCTATGCGAAGTACCAGATGTGGATCTGGCCGGCGCAGTGTTTTGCGGCGGAGGTAATCCGCAAGTTGCGTGACGAAGGGCATGAGATTTTTATTGTCACGGGGCGAAATAATGATGATATTTCAGCAGCGGATATGCCGGAGGGGATGAACTGGGAAGAAATTACGATTGATTGGTTGGCTCGAAATGGGATTGAGTATGACGTGATCGAATTTCATCGGGGGCGGCCAGTGCCAAATGATAAAGGAACCTATTGTGCGGAGCAAGGGATAGATTTGATGATCGAGGATTTGCCGGAATACTTAGAGACTTTGGCCGGGAAAACGCAGATTTTTGTTTATGATCAGCCATACAATAGAGAAGTAAAACTGCCAAAAATGCAGCGGGTGTATAGTTGGTATGATGTATACAGCAAAATTAAGGAGATGGAAGCATGAAGGTTCTGTGGACGGATGGAAGCGCGAGTCCGAACCCAGGACCGGGCGGCTATGCGGTGATCGAAAAAGGTAAGCCAGTGGCGCTGGGAGCAGAAAAAGATTCGACTAATATTCGAATGGAAGGTTTAGCGATGATTGCGGCGATAAAATATGCAGCGGGGGAGCCTTGTGAAATTCATAGCGATTCGGAATTTTGGATTAATGTGGTGACGAAGTGGGCACCGGGTTGGGCGCGTAATGGCTGGAAAAAGAAGTCGGGCGAAATTAAAAATTTAGATATTGTAAAGGAATTATATCAGCTCTATCTCGACAATCCAGTGGAGTTGATTTGGGTGCGCGGTCACGTTGGTACGGAGCTGAATGAACTGGCTGACGAATGGGCAAATCGAGCACGCAAGGGTGAAAAGATTTGATGAAGGTTGACTCCCGCTCTCTAATCTGGTAGACTGAAAGCAGAGGTAAGAGTAAAACTAATTTTTGGGAGAAGAGAGTGAAGAAAGCACAGATTTTAGGCGTGCTGGTGGTGGCAGGTGCTTTGAGCATGGCGATGTCGGGGGAAGTTTTGGCGTTAGGGAACGCCAGTGTGGTCGAAACAAAAACTAATCAAGTAACGAAACCGAGTATAGTAGCGTTAATTAATGCTACTAATGATGCGGAGATCGCGGCGATGGAGGCGCGCCAGGTTGGCGAGACTGGATACACAACTTACCTAAACGGTTTGGTCGAACAAGGCATAAAAGCGCAAGAAGAATATACTAAGCGTACGGCTGAGGATATCACGGAGTTAGTAAGTGCGCTATCAGATGGAGCATATGTAACGCGTTTAATGATTCGGACGAATAGCCAGACGATGCAAAGTAAAGCAATGACGACTGGGGCAGCACAAGAGACTCCGGGGAAGACAGAAAAGGGGACCGCGACAGCAAAAGCTACAGGCTCGGCTACTACGAAACAAACGATTGCAAAAACGAATCAGACAGCTAAAATAGTTTTAACAACTCCAAAAGCGGCTAACACTGAGCCAATAAAACAAATTTCGGCGCCAGATACGAGTGCGGGCAAGCCAGTGATGGCGGCAACTTCAGCACGGAATACGACAAGTATAGTAAGCTTATTGGCGGTAGTTGTGGCGGCGGTAGGGGTGGTAGCAAAAATGATTGGTAAGGTTTTGCCGAAAAAAGCAAGGGTGCTAGAAAATGTTGAGAATTAGAGTATCCGCACGAACGAGTCGTGGCGTGAGCGTTGCTGTAGCAGTGCGTCGTCGAGTCTAAGATTGAGAGATTGCGCGGCTCCACTTTAGGAGTTGATGACCTCCGCTGGTTAAGCTAGCGGAGGTGAACTTTGTCAGTAAGATCGGTTGGTAGGAGAATAACGGTCTTTTGGGACGGGTCAGTACTGATTTTTTCAAGAGTCTGAAGAGTGCGGATATTAATACCACCAGGCGTTTGCGCGAGCATGCGTGCAGCTTCGGCAACGGCGGCGGCCGAAGCTTTTTCGCCTTCCGCAGAGATGATTGCGGCACGACGTTCGCGCTCGGCTTCAGCTTGTTTGGCCATAGCGCGCTTCATATCAGCCGGCAATTCAATATTCTGGAGACGAACACTTTCGATATCGATACCCCATTTGTCAGTTTGGGCGTCAACAATCTCACGAATCTGGGCGGAAATCTCGTCACGTTTACTGAGGATCTCGTCGAGGTCAAAATTGCCAGTGATGTCACGGAGCGCAGTTTGCGCGAAAGTGCTAGTTGCATAGCGAAAACTGGTCGTCTCAAGGACGGCCTTGCTGGCGTCGATGACGCGAGCATAGACTACGGCGTCGACGTTGACCGTAACATTATCGCGGGTGATAACTTCTTGTTTCGGGATGTCCATTGGTGTGGTACGAATGTCAACTTTAGTCATATGGTCGATATAGGGAATGATAATTCGAAAGCCTGGATCAAGTGTGCGTGAATAGCGTCCGAGACGTAGGACGACGCCGCGTTCATATTGATTAATAATACGGATGCCAGGAATCATGATTAACACGATGATGGCAAGGATAACAGCAACAATAACCATAAGATCTCCCAATTATTTTGAGACTATTATAGCATAGACGGTAGTAGCTGTGCAGGAAGTCGAAGGTTATGCTGGAAGGGAACTTGGTACGAATAAGCCGTTTGTGCTATAATAAACACATGAAGAAGTTGATCGTAAAGAGTCGGTTAGCAGATCGGGAACGATTTGATCAGCAGATCGCAGGAATCGGTATGGAGTTATCGCCGGTGATTTGGCAGCATGAGCGGATTTATTTACCGCATGATTATCGGCCAGCGATGAACTTTCCGCGGTTGGTGATGCGCACTGAGGTCAAAACGACGGAGCAGCCGGCGACTTATGCGATGTATCTTAAACGACATATTGAGGATAGCGGAGTAGACTGGGTGAATTATACGCAGGTGAAGGACTATACTGAGGCATCTGGGATCGTGCATCAGTTGGGATTTCGGAAAGTGGCAGAAGTAAGCCGGCAGCGCCAAGAGTTACGACTGGACGAGCGTACGGTGGTTTATGTTGATACGGTAGATGGGATTGACGGACAGTTTATAAAGCTTGAGGCGGAGTTAGATGAGAATGAATCGGTTGATGCGCTGAGGGCGGATTTGTTTACGATTTTGATGATGCTTGGGCAGGAGACGTTTGTCATGCAACCGTATTTTGACCTAGTGCAGAACGTAGAACAGCCGTATCTTATTCCGAGATAGGGGTTATCCTGTTGTGGGTAAAAATCCGTACAGCTTACGGTTTTTTACTGAGTCCACCTCTGTTGGTTATTCCATAAATCGAAACAGCTGTTCCGATTTTCGTCCGCAGCGGAAGAGCTGATCATTTGTGGGGTGCGCAACTTTATACCGGAAAAGACTTTCGTCTTTGGTCGTCAGCACCAAGTGAATCATCCGCCTTTAGCGCTTATAATCTGCTTGATAGTGGCGCTGATTACGTTTCTACTGCGCAATCCTATTCTCGACTAGCATTGTTTTCCCTCCGTTGTCTAGCCATAGAGTAATCAAGGGAGGATGGTGTTAAACGGCCACCAAAGCGTCAGCGGTTGATGTTATTCGATCTTTTGGCTCAAACTCCACGTTAAGGGAAGCTTGACTTGCTATTCAGCTAGTGTTAGACTGGAGATATTAAGTGGTTAATCGCTATTTCCGTTTTCGGGAGATAGCGATTTTTAGTTCGACACGAAGGCGTGCGATACTAAAACTTAGCTTCACGCTTCATACCTCATACCTCAAATCCTTTCCTACTCTAAAGTTGCTTTAGCTCTGGTGGCCCACTCCTAAGCTAGCACAAATTGAAAAACTTTAGCAAGCACAAGTATGATCAAAGTTTGCATTTCATCGTAAACGGGTTTAACAATGGAATAAATTTTTGTAAAAATTTAGTTTTGTTGTATAAAATACAACGGTTTGAAATGCAAAAATTAGGAATTTTACCTCTGTTAATTTGACTTTAGCAAAAATACAAGCATAAAAGGTATTGACTTTTTGTATGATGTGTGCTAAGATGAGGACAGTTAGATAATAAACAAACACATCTAACAAACATACAAACAAAATAAACGTAGCAAAAGGTAAAGCTACAATCCAAGCTAAAGCTTCCGAAACTTTGACAAAAAGATATAAAAAAAGAAAGGCAACAAAAAGCCAAGGAAGCAAGCATAAACAAAAACGGTGACCAACATGAGTGAAAAAATCAAAGCCAGCGGCAAATTCAACGGTAAGTATATAGATTATTGTGACGAATTTGACCCAAGCAAAGCTAACGTCAAAGAGTCTATGGATAGCGGACGAGCATGGGACGCATTTGAAGTTCCAGCCAATGAAGCGGAACACGTCGCAAAGCCAAATAAAGATGTAGATCTAGATAAGGTCTTGGCGAGAGCAAAAGCTAAAAAGCTGGGCATAGGGATTTTAAACATGAATGTTTGGGCTTAGCGAAAAGGAGAGGAGAAATGTTTAGGATTGCAGTAAGAGATCTGTCGGCAAAGAAGAGTATGCCGGTTAAGGTTGTACGCATTCGTAAATAAGCCATAGATAATAGTGATAACCAAAAGCTTAAAATCTGAGAAGGAATCTGCCGATGTAAAGCGTATAAAATAATCAAAATAATAATTTTAAAATTGGAGGTAAAGGACAAAACAAGCATAAGCTTGTTAGAAAAGGATACGGAAATCGTATCAAGAAAATCTTAAAAGTTATAGTCCGACAACCATATAATAACTTTAATAAAATATTGTCTAGAGAAAAGAGGTAAATATGAAAAGGCAGAAAAACCGAACAAATGTTCGGTTTTTCTGTATGCTAATGCTTGTTGTAAAAAATACATGATAAGACATAAAGAGTTTGACAGGCGATAATGCTTGCGGTAGAATGAGGGCAGGATAGTCATGTATTGGCCGTTTTATTCAGGTTAGGCGTCGCTAAATCATCCGGGCGAAGTGTAACCTGAAGAGCTATAGCTTTAAAGCTATATTTGAAACGGGGAACGAACGGCCATAAAACCAAATAAGCAATGGAAAGGTTTTAGGGTAACAAAAATGCCAGACAGAAAATATAACGACCAGCGAATGCTGTCGACTTATGTGGATGCTATGATCATGGAGCGTGGAGATGCGAAAAATCTGAGCTCGGAGATGCGAGGCGCCCTTAAGAGAGCACTGTTGGAGGGGTTGAATGATGCTATTGAAAAAGCGATTCTGATGGCGCTACCAGATGATAAACTGCTTGAGCTTGAAAAAATTTTGGGTAATGACGGTTCGGATGAGGAATTGGACAAGTTTTTTGCAGGAGTAGAAGATGTTGACACAACTCCTGTGATTAAGCAGGCGATGGAGAAATTCCGGGCGGATTATTTGGCGGGTGGAGTGCCAGATAATTTTGAGACAGAAATTGAGCGGACACAGATTATGCAGATTGAGGCTGAGAACGAAGACGACCTGGAGGGCGTGGTGCAGAGTCCGGGGGATGAGCCGCTAACCGAGGAAGAGTATGAACGGATAGTAGAAGCTTCGGCACAAGGGAACGATGCCATAAAAAGCGGAGATGATTCTGAAGAGATAAAAATAGCAGCTAATGGAGAGGAGGCGTAGCGATGGCAGGAGAAAAGATGAACTTTGGTGGGGCGAGCGGAGAGAAGCAACGGTCGAGTGCTGAGACTACGGTGGAGAAGCGACGACAACAGGAAGAGTTGCTAGGGAAGGATGTCCAGAGGACTCTAGACGATGAAGATGCAGCGCGGCGTGAGCTGGCAATAGAAGTTTATGGCAAAGAGGAAGCGGAAAGATTGGAACATGCACGCGAAGATTTGATGCGAAAAATAGAGGATTTGCGCAGATATCAGTATCGAGATTCGCGAGCGAAGGAGAAGAATGATAAGCGGATTTTAAGCAGCATCCGTAAGTTGAACGAGGTTCTAGATAAGCTGGGTGAGCCAGGCTGGGAACTGGAAGCTAAGTCGATGCCGCTCAAAGACTCAGAAGAAGACAAGCAGATGAAAGCGGAGCAAGCGGAAGAAGCGCGGCGGGCGGCTTTGTCGGACGAGGAACGCGTGGCTGAGGATGTGGCGAAGGTTGAGGCAGAAAAGAAGGCAGCAGCTGAGAGGGCGAAAGCGGAAGAGGCCGAGCGGAAGGCGGCGGAAGAGAAGAAAGCCGCTGAAGAGAAGCTGACTAGAGATCGTCAATTGAAAGAGAAAATGGCAACTTGGCTGGTGGACGATACGAAAGATCTGGGGACGGTAGTGGAGATGCCAGAAGAGCATTGGGTCAAGGAAGTTGATCCGGAAACCGGCAAGGTGACGCATAGGTCTACACATCCAGACCGGAAAAAGTTTTTTGAAGTTGTTGACGGAAAAATGCAGCGGATTGCGGATCCGACGCGGCTGCGAGACGGACAGATTGTTACTGATGAAGATGGAAACAAGCTCATCTATCGTTTGATAAAGGATAAAAAGACCGGAAAGGTAAAAGAGACTTATATTGATGCGGCGCCGGATGATGACGATACACCGGAAGAGTATGCGGAATTTGTGCGGAAGGCGCGGAAACGGCACGCGGAAGTAGTAGGGCTGAAGGAAGAGGAACTTACTGAGGGGGAGGTAGACCAGGTGGAGCTCGAAAAACGGCGTGAAGAATATCGCGATATGCTGATGAACGCAAGAGACCGAATGGGCAACCGGATGTTTTCGGAAGCGACTATTAAAAATATCGTCGAAAATTATGACGGTAAAGGCATGATGCTGAATCCAGTGGAGGCGGAACGGCGTAAGGCGCTCGAGATGGCGCGTGATGCGCAACGTCAAAGCGAGAGGGAAGAAGCCGAACGGATATTGAACGGACGTGATGTGAAAACTTATGCTCGGCAGGCGAAGGCAGATATGGAGAAGCTGCAGAAAGAGATCGCGGAGCTATCTGGGAAAGAACCGGAAGTGACTGACGGTGTCGGATTCCGTGGTAGGATAACGACGATTGGTCGTGATCCAAAGGCAGAGAAACAAGCGAACGAGGCGCGGCGAGAACTGTTGTCGATGCGGCGAAAGTTCCGTTTTGTCACACGGATAATGATGGAAAAAGAGTGGGACGAGCAGAAAGACGGAAAATGGTTCGGGATGGCAAACCTGGACGATATCGACCTGATTAGTCCAGATCCAGAAAAGGTAAAGGCAGAGCAAGCGGCAAGAGCTGAGCAGGAGCGTGAGGCTGGCGAAGCTGAAGAAAACCCAGAGACTGTCGTTGATTTATCTAGCGCGGCAGCAGGGGGTGAAGCTGATTTTAATAGTCCAGAACGGATTACGTTGGATGAGCTAAAGCAAGCAACGGCGGAAGCAGCATTTAAGTTTGCACAAAATGATCCAGAGTATGCGAATAGACTAGGGGTGATGCTGGCCGCGATTAACAAGATGGAGTCGTCTAGGGGTGAGCAGAGCTCGGCAAATGGCAGGGAAGAGATTTTGACACCGGAAAACAAAGCCGAGATCGTCAATAATGTCCACGAGAAGCTGAAGGGTAGAAGGCCGTGGCGAAAGCAGGCGAAGAAAGCTTTGCTTGCGGCGGCGATATCGGTTATGGCTTTGGTGATGTCAGCGTGTTCGACGATTATGCCGGGATTTGCGACAATAGAGACGGTTGATAGTGTAATTAATCCAGATACGAGCATCGTTCAGGTGGTGGAAAATGAGGGTGCGAAGACGGATGCAGACGATATTTATAGCGCACCAGAAGCTGTCGCACCAGAAGGCAGCGGTGCTGCAGCTGAAGAATTACCAGATACGCGTGAGAGTTTGCCGAATGGCTTGAGATATGATTTTTCGCAGACTTTTGGGAATCCTGAAAAGATTTGGTATGATGCGTCGGGTAACGCTCGCGGGATTCATAGCTTTGGTGTAGATAAGACGGAATTTTACGGCGATGTGGAGGGAACGCGTGAGTCGATGTTGAATGATTGCTATAATGATCCGATGATACTTGCGACGACGGTTTCGGCGTATCCGAGTATATTAATAGCGAGCGGTTTGACCGGAACGGAGACGGCGGATGAAGTACGAGATTTGTTGGTGAATGGTGAGGATGTGACGGCACTACAGGATGCATTGTATGAGAATTTGGCGGAAGCATTTAGCCAAGAAACAACAGACTATGAGTATTATATTGAGAACGAAGCGGAGAAGTCATACTGGATAGAGAATCTTTTGGGGACAGGGGCAGAGAATTTGCCAGAGAACTTGGTTTTGCGCCTAACGCCAATTAAGCGTAACGGACAAAAGCAGGTAAGAATTACAATTCGGTATATTGATGCGGAGGGGAACTTGGTTGAAGAGACGGGCGATTATAACATGCAGTGCGGTTGGCAACGGAATGTTGAGAATAAAAAGACGACGCCAGAAAAGAAGACGGGGACGCCAGTAATAGTTCAGACACCTGAAAGAGAACCTGGAGAACCAGGCGAACCCGGAGAACCAGGCGAACCCGGCGAACCTGGCGAACCCGGAGAACCCGGCGAACCTGGCGAACCGGGGACTCCGCCTGAAACTCCTCCAGAAACCCCACCTGAAACACCTCCTGAGACTCCGCCTGAGACTCCACCAGAAACTCCTCCAGAAACACCTC
>CARBES010000014.1 GCA_948944455.1 uncultured Candidatus Saccharibacteria bacterium
TAACGCTCCAGAAGAAAAAGCTCGTGGTATTACCATCGCTACTTCTCACCAGGAATACGAATCTGAAGGCCGCCACTATGCGCACGTCGACATGCCAGGCCACGCCGACTACATTAAGAACATGATTACCGGTGCGGCTCAGGTTGATGGTGCAATCCTCGTGGTTGCTGCTAATGATGGTCCGTTGCCACAGACTCGTGAGCACGTTCTTCTCGCTCACCAGGTGAACGTTCCAAAGATCATCGTTTTCTTGAACAAGATGGACCTCGCTGATCCAGACCTCGTCGAGCTCGTCGAGATGGATGTTCGTGAACTCTTGAACAAGTACGGTTACGATGGCGATAACACTCCGATCATCAAAGGTTCTGCTACTAAGGCTCTCGAAGGCGACGCTGCTAACGAAGATGCTATTATGGAGCTCGTCAAAGCTATGGACGAATTCTTCGAGGTCCCAGAGCACGATCTTGACAAGCCATTCTTGATGCCAATTGAGGATGTCTTCTCGATTAAGGGTCGTGGTACAGTTGCTACTGGTCGTATCGAGCAGGGTGTTATCAAATTGAACGACGAAGTTGAAATCGTTGGTCTTAAAGACACTCAAAAGTCGGTCGTTACCGGTATCGAAGCCTTCCACAAGACTCTTGATCAGGGTCAGGCTGGCGATAACGCGGGTCTCTTGCTCCGCGGTATCGAACGCGAACAAATCGAACGTGGTCAGGTCATCGCTGCTCCAGGTTCGATCACCCCACATACCGAATTTGAGGCTCAGGTTTACATCTTGAAGAAGGAAGAAGGCGGTCGCCACACTCCATTCTCTAAGGGTTACAAGCCACAGTTCTACTTCCGCACCACTGACGTGACTGGTGAAGTCGAACTTCCAGCTGACAAGGAAATTGTCATGCCTGGTGATACTGTTACCTTCAAGGTCAAGTTGCTCGCGCCAATCGCGATGAACAACAACGACCGCTTCGCTATCCGCGAAGGCGGCAAGACCGTCGGTTCTGGTGTTGTTACTAACATCATCAAATAGCTAGAAGTCACTAGAGAAATCCCCCAGCCATTCCGGTTGGGGGATTTTTGGACTTTTTGAGCAGTAAAAGCTCGGAGGCCTCTTGACTTCTTAACTATTTTGTGCTACAATGAAAGGGAGAATATTCACAAATATCTTGGACATTACGGCGAAAGGATGAAAAACATGTATAGTTATTTTGTCAACCTCGATAGCAACTCCCGACTCTACAGCATATCTAGCGGCTATCTCATGAACCCGGCCCGTCTGACTGAACATACCACGCAGATCGAAGGTCTTGAACTGAAGCTTTGCCGCTACGACGATTACGAATCCAGCAACCTCCCCTACGGCGCGTTGCTCTGCGATCGCAGTGAGCAACGTGGCGGCGGTAACGACGCTGCTATGACCATGTTCAGAATGAACCCTTCCTCGGCCTTTCGGGGCAAGCTGGGCGGGTGGACCTGTTCTGGCGTCGGCATTGATGCAGCTAAAGGAGTGGAATTCTACTTCGCGCATTGTGATGGCCGGCCGACGCCGCTCTTCCCGACGGTGCGTGGTACTATTGGAATGCGGCCGGAAGCCTATTCGCATGTGCAGCTGGTCGTGAAGCGACCGATGTGTGCCGATCCACTTCAACTGATGGATTTAATCGGTGACATTGTGGCTATGACGACCATATATGGTGCGTGGGCGGATTTCTACAACATCGCGCGGTCTTATCTGATTGATTTCTGGAATCCCCAGCGCCCGGAGGTTGACGATGCTGCTCAGCCGGACGAGGACAAAAACCTGCTTTTCCGCGTACAGGAATTCTGGAACGGGCTCCCTATCGAGCAACTGGAATACTTCCGCGACTCGACTGGCCTGCCTGGTAATGCCCGCGTGACTAAGTTCTGAATCTTTACGCCAATTCATGAGCCGCGACTTCGGTCGCGGTTTTGGCTTATCTCGTCCCAAAACTGTCAAAATGCGCTATGATAAAGGTATGGTTAATATCATCATGGCGGCGCTCATGAGTTTAGCATTGTTGCCCTATCGCTCGACTGGCGGAATTTTTCATAATTATGATATGCAGGCTGAGCAAAAACTTGCCGAAATGTCCGTAGATGAGAAAATCGCCCAAGTTTTGCTTGTACGATACCCAGACACGGGCGGAATTTCGGCGCTAGCAGAGCATCAATTCGGCGGTTATGTTTTCTTTGCAAAGGATTTTGCTGGAAAATCGGTGGCTGAAGTGCAAGATCTAATGAAGAATTTACAATCCGTTGCGAAAATCCCAATTTTGACCGCAGTCGACGAGGAAGGTGGCACGGTGGTGCGCGTGAGTAGTAATCCGCAACTAGCGCCAGCACGGTTTAGGAGCCCGCAGGCTATCTATGCTGCGGGAGGGCTTTCGGCAGTCGCGGCTGATACCAAGCAAAAGAGTGCAACACTCGAAAAGCTTGGCCTAAATCTTAATTTGGCGCCGGTGGTCGACGTTTCGACCGACCCGAAGGACTATATGTTTAGCCGAAGCCTCGGACAAAATGCTCAGGTTACAGCGGAATTTGCACGTACCGTGATTGAAGCGAGCCAGGGAAGTGAAGTTTCTTACACTCTAAAACATTTTCCCGGTTATGGTAACAACCTCGATACTCATACTAGCAGCTCGATTGACCAGAGGAGTTTTAATGATTTAGTTCAGCGCGATTTGGTGTCGTTTCAAGCCGGGATTGACTCCGGAGCTGAGGCGGTTTTGGTTAGCCATAATACCGTAACGGCGCTTGATCCGGAGAACCCGGCCTCCTTGTCGTCCAATATTCATACTTTGTTGCGTCTAGGACTCGGCTTTACAGGGGTCATTATTACTGATGATATCGCAATGGCGGCACTCGACGCTAGTGCGGAGACGACTTTGCAGGCGATTCTGGCTGGTAATGATCTGGTTATCACTAGTGACTATACAAGAAGTATGCGTGAGCTAAGATTGGCGTTAGCGGACGGTCGACTCGAAATGGCTCGGCTTGATCGCGCGGTAAAACGGGTTCTAACCTGGAAATATTACAAATCATTGATTTTATAGTATAATATATACAGGTATTACTGCTGTTCTTAACCACCTCAGAGTTCTTTTGAAAGGAGAGTTGCGAAAATGCAAGCCCTGTATGAATGTCCAGGCGAAGATTTTGCCTACATGGTTGTCGGCGTCGGCGATAAGATGATTCGAGGCGCGTCCAAGAGTTCGGCTGTTTACTCATGGCCGCCTATCGACAGGCAACCGGTCGAACAGTGTGATATTGTACTCCAGATGCTACCCTGCCTAATACTAAGGAGGGGAGCACGAGTTGCTGCTTGTTCGGCCATCCCGGGTTCGTCCCTGCGCATCCGTGCTCGGCTCTTGGGTGCAGACCGTGAAGATGAAAATATCTATGGTTATGCCTTTGCTGCCGAGGTCTTAGAGGTCCCAAACTATCAGAATCTCGTCCAGCGTGACCTAACCTTGCGCCTGCCTTACGACCTGGCGCACGAACTAATCCCGGAGTTGCCAGATAACCCCACCGCAGAGGAAGCTTCTTCTGTCGATGTCTCAAGTTTCGTTTCGGCCGAAGAACCGTTAGTGAGAACTGATGCTGTGACTGGTTTTGTGCCATCGGAGTGGTTAATCGACATCAAAGTCCAGCGGAGCGGTGCCTTGCCGTTGCCGATCATCTACCGCAAAGACATCATCCGCATCAGCCTCAATCTGTCGGACCAGACTGGTGGTCTGGTCCTGGGTGACTACGCCCCGTTGATTAACTCGCGTAGTCACCCAAATCGGGTTTATACTGGAACTGCACCCGTGGCGGGATGCCCTCACCGAGATAGTAACTTTCACGGTAATTATTTCGAGTTGGCCGGCTTGCAGGATGCGCTGCCGGTCACGAGTAGCCTTGCAACAAATTTTTCCGAAGCGCACAATACTATGCTTTTCACGACAGATCCAGACCAAGTTAGAGCAATGCGCCAATCCCAACAGTGCAGCCTGCGCTAAATCCAACACAGCCCTCCTAAGCCCCTCGCTATTCGGCGGGGGACTTCTTTTTTGGCTGAACAGTGACAAAAATCAAACGGAACAAAAGCTAAAGTTGACTTTTTAGCTTAAGTGTGCTACAATGGAAGTATAAGGTTTAAACATTTTGCCTTAAAAACTCATGGACGGCCCGTCTAGAGGCCATCTGAGGTTATAAGGTAAAGAAAGGATATAATGACCGAAGCAAAAAAAGAAGAGGGTTTGAAGATTCGCATTCGCCTCAAGGCCTATGATCATCGTGTAATTGATCAGAGTGCTAAGCAAATTGTTGACACGGCTGTTCGTACTGGTGCAACCGTTTCTGGTCCAGTGCCTCTGCCAACCAAGCGCAGCACTTTTACCGTCGTGAAGTCGCCACATGTCTATAAGACCGGCGGTGAAGCTTTCGAAATGAAAGTTCACAAACGCTTGATTGATATCTCGAATGCAACCCCGAAGACGATTGATGCTTTGCAGAATCTCGCGCTTCCAGCTGGCGTTGATGCAGAAATCAAGATGTAGTCTCGAAAAAAGCTAAAAAAGTCCGCTTAAGATGCGGACTTTTTGTTATAATGGTCTTATGACATTAGTGATGCGATTTAAGAAGCGATTTTACTTCGTTGCGGCACGATATTTTCGGTTTTTTGCCAATTTTGCTTTTCGTCGTTGGCATCCGCGAGTGATCGCAGTGACTGGTTCCGCTGGCAAGACTACAATGCTTCATCTGATCGAGTTTGAGCTAGGCGACCGGGCACATTATTCACATGACGCTAACTCAGCTTTCGGGATCGCTTTTGATCTGCTAGGTATGGATGGAGTGCGCGGTTCGAAATGGCGTTGGGTGAAACTGATCTTGATGGCGCCAATCCGTGCGGTCTTCTATAAACATACCGAAGAATTCTATGTAGTCGAAATCGACGGTGAACGTCCGCGTGAGACGGAATTCCTCGCCAGTTGGTTGAAACCTGAGGTAACTCTCTGGGTGACGTTCGGCTTGTCGCATGCGGTGCAGTTTGAGCAACAGGTAAAAGAAGGGAAATTTGATTCACTTGAAGCAGCAATCGCGCACGAATTTGCGACTCTCCCGACTAACACGACGAAGCGGGTCTATATTGATGCCGATTCGCAGTCAATGATTGATGCGACGAAAGGGATCAAGGCCGAGGTGATTGCTTTGAGCAAGAAGGAACTGAAGCGATATAGTGTTTATCCGACTCGTACGGATTTCGTTTTTGATTCGGCTTCTTTTCATTTTGCTCAGCCCCAGCCAAAAGATCTTGCAATTCAACTCGTTATGCTCGAAGATTTAGTGAAATATCTCGATATTCCGCTAAAGACAGACTTTTCGAATATGTCAGTTCCGCCGGGGCGCAGTAGTTATTTCCTTGGTAAGAAGGGTTTAAAAATTATTGATAGTAGCTACAATGCGCATCTGATCAGCGCCGAGTCGATTCTTGAAATGGTGCAGGTTTTGCACGCCGGACATAAGTGGTTGATTATTGGCGACATTGTTGACCAGGGCGAAATTGAAGGTGAAGAGCATCGTAAACTAGCTGACTTGATTGCTCAAGCTAAGCCTGAAATGGTGGTTTTGATTGGTCGCCGTACTAAAGAGTATACTGCGCCACGCTTGAAGGAACTGGGTGTACCGGCGCGTACCACTCTCGACCCGAAAAAAGCTTTGAAGTTTATCGAAACAAATACTACTGGCGACGAAACCCTGATTTTTAAGGGAAGCCAGTATCTTGAATGGATTATTGAACAGCTACTCGAAAACCCAGAAGATGCCACAAAATTACCACGCCGCGAGCCAGCCGCTATTAAACGCCGCGAGAAGTGGGGGCTAAAGTGAGAAAGTCAAAATTATATATTATCCACGGTTGGACTTATACGGTGGCACCTTGGGAAAAGACCATTGCGCTTTTGAAACGTCAAGGCATGGATGTCGAAATGCTAAATGTGCCAGGGTTGACTACTTCATCGCAAAAGGTCTGGACCATTGAAGATTACGTCAAATGGGCCGATCGCCAGATTCCGGATGGTGCGGTAGCTCTCGGGCATAGTAACGGCGGTCGGATTCTACTAAATCTCTGTGTCGAGAAGCCTGACAAGCTAAAACATTTGATTTTACTAGATGCGGCTGGTGTCTATGAACCGTCGACAAAGCGAGACACGGCTCGTACGCTTTCTAAACGCCTAGGCTTCCTGAAGAAGATCCCAGGTTTAGCTAAGGTTTGGCATAAGGTGACGGGTGCTTCAGATTATGCGCGTGCGCCAGAAAACATGAAGCATACGCTATCAAATATGCTTGATAGTGACAAAAAACTAGATTTAACAAAAGTCGTCGTGCCGACTTCGATTCTCTGGGGTGCTGTCGATACTGTAACTCCGCCGCGCCAAGCCGAGGTAATGCACGAAAAAATCAAGAACAGCACTCTTGAAATTCGCCCACGTTGGAACCATGCCCCGTATATTAGCTATCCGGACGAGCTGGCACGTGCGATTTACCGTGCTTACCGTAAACCGCCCGAGGTTGCCCAGGTGTCGGATATCGAGGTTACACACGCCGCTGATGTTTCCGCCTCGATGGCGATGAAGAAAGCCGCTGAGCCGGTCGTGCCAGATACAAAAAAGATCTCTGCCTCGATGGCGATGAAGAAAGCAAGCGGCCCTGCTGGTGAGGACTTAGCTGGTACTTCGGCCGCCTTGGCACTTCCTAGCAAAGGTAAGAAACTAGCTAAAGATGCTGTCGTGAGCAGTCTGGCCGGAGTTGAATTTGAAAAAGCTGAGCCGGAAATCCCGCCACAAATTATCGCGACTAGCTCTGTGCCGAAAGTTGGTCTCGTCGAGCGAGCCCGTCGCAAGATGGGAGCCAGGCCTAAAACCAAAACCGCAACGAAACCGAAAGCTAAAGTGAAGGCCAAGAAGAAAGGGCAGCGTTGATTGTTTTTCTCGGTCAAGCTTCAAATTATTCTGCCGGGCGCGTCCTACGGCAGCTTTTCGCTATGGGGCATCGGCGTGATAGTGAGCGGTTGAGACTGGCGTTAGCGGAGAAGTATAATGCAGGGCCAGAGAATGTTGCGCTCTATCATACTGGACGTTCGGCGCTTGCGGTAGCTTTTCGGAGCCTTTTGCCCGAAGGTGGCGTAGTGATTTTGCCGGGATTGACCTGTATTGCCGTCGTGCGAGCGGTCGAAGCGGCCGGTTGTCGGGTAGAGTATGCGGATATTACCAGAGCAGATTTGCAATATAACTATGAAAAGTTGGAACGGAAGTGCCAGGAGATTAGCCGGGAACGGCCAAAATCTATTGACAAAAATAAACAAGTATGCTATAATGGAATTATAGTAGCGCAAAATACTCTTGGGCTACCTCTTGACATGCAAAAATTGCAACAAATTGCACAGAAATATCATTTTGCGATCGTGGAAGACTTGGCGCACTGCGCCGGTCGGTTCTATCCAGATGGACGCGAAATCGGCACAGTCGGTCAAGCCACGGCTCTGTCCTTTGGGAAGGGTAAGACGATCGACACGATCGAAGGCGGTGCAGCAGTATTGCGAGAAGGTGACGGAGCGAGTGGCAATGCGAAATTAGAACAACCTATGAGGCAGCCGAAACTTTCTGATCGTCTGCGCGACCGTTGGTATCCACTCTTTGGCGCGATCGCTCGGGGCTTGGCGCATGTGAAGCTGGAGCGATATTGGCTAGGGCTGTTGTTGAAGTTGCATTGGATCAAGCGTTCAGCTGACGCAGGGCTAGACACTAACGTTCGACTGACTCATTGGCAGGCGAAATTGGCTTTAGAACAACTATCAAAGTTGCCAAAGACGCCATTACGTGAATTTGCACTAGTTGAGCTTAGGGACAAGGCCTTAGCCGAGCTGCGCAAGAACGGTTACCGGTTAGAGGAGATTTGGTATGACACGCCGGTCTCGCCAGCACGCTACGCTAAAGAGGCGGATTTTCCGACTAAAACCTGCCCAGAGACGGCGAAAATTGCCAAACAGATTATTAATTTGCCGACTTGGTATCCGGAATCTAAACTCACTCGGGCGCGCGAAATCATCCAGAAATATGAGGTAAAACATGACTAAAGGTTTTCAAGAAGATTGGCAGCAGGCTACTAAGTTCTACCCCGAAGCGAATTTTCTTCAGGCTCCGGCTTGGGGTAAAATGAATGAGTTAATTGGGCATAAGGTAACTGTTGAATACAACGTTAATGACGAGAATGGTGAAGCTAGCGAAGCACCAAGATTTTGGTGCCAGATGATTGTAAAAAACGCTAAGCGTGGGCGTTATCTTGAAGTACCAGGTGGACCGTTACTGGATTGGGGTGATGAAGCGGCAAAAAAGTTGGTTTTTACAAAAATCCGCGAGATCGCCCAGCGCGAAAAGTGTGTTTTTGTACGCCTTCGCCCTCAGCTACGCGTAGGCGAGCTGGCGAAGCTAGATAATCTAGGCTTGCGCCGGGCGCCGATGCATCTCCACGCCGAACATACCGTGATACTAGATTTGACGAAGAGCGAAGACGAGCTGTTGGCCGATATGCGCCGCCAGACTCGCTATGAAGTCCGTCGGGCAGGAAAGCTCGGCATCAAAGTAAGTTGGAGCGACGACGAAGCGACTTTCCGCGAATTTCAGGCAGTGCAGGCCGAGACTGCTAAACGTCATCATTTTGTCCCGCCGGATCTAAAAACGCTCTTAGCTGAGCACGAAGCTTTTGGCAAGCAGGCGCGGATTTATGTGGCCGAGACTACCGAGGGCGAGCGGATCGCTTATGGATTGATTCTGATCGAAGGGGCTGAAGCGGAGTATTTTGAAGCTGCCTCGACCGAACTGAATTACAAACTGCCGGGGGCTTATGCTCTGCAATGGCAAGTGATTCAGGATTTAAAAAGGCTAGGCATAAAGCGTTATAACCTCTGGGGGATCGCGCCGCACGGACAGAAGCATCATCGCTACGCTGGCGTAACTACCTTTAAGACTGGTTTTGGTGGTGAAATTGTTGAATTTGTCCCAGCGCAAGACCTCGTCATCAAGAAATTCCGCTACCTCCTTAACCTCACTGTCGAAACCTTCCGCAAGAAGAAGCGTCACCTGTGACCATAATATCCAATACAAAAGGACTGCCGAAGTTCGGCAGCCCTCTCAAAGCGAAATTTAATGATGCTCACGGATAACATTGATGTAACCTATGCCGGAAACGCGCCGGCGCACATGCCCGGTCACATCATTCACCAGGATGATACCCATGCCAGAGACAGTCAAGTCGGCGTTCTTGGCGGTCACCGCCGCACGCACGTCGCCTTGTCCGGAAATGCTGACGTCCAGATCATCAACCTTGCCCTCATGAATTTTGGCACCGCCGCTACCGGAAATCTTCAGCTTTACGTCGCCGCTCGCTTTCTTAACCTCCAGGTCACCACTGCCAGAAATACTGACGTTCAGCTTGTGCGCTTCCTTGGCACGAACCGTGCCACTGCCGCCGATGTGGGCATAGAGGCAGCTCAAGACGCTGCTAATGTCGACGTTGCCCTGGCAATTATCGATTGAAACGTCCGTCTGATCGGGCAGGGTAATGTCGATGGTAAGCTTGCCGCTGTTGCCGCCGGAGATGATGGTGGTATTGCCATCAGTCTGAATAATGGTGTTGCCTCGGCCAAAGCCGATGCTTTGGCAGATTGCATTACCGCTGATGATCTGCCGGCCGATATTGATACCGCTGCCGAGAAAGATATTCGTTGCATTGCCGGTATCTTCGGCACGAATCTTCAGTGCGGTATGATTGCCGCGGCGCTCTGTGGTCATTCTGACTACCTCAACCATGTCCTCGGGACCAGTGATGCTAACCGTGGCGCGGTTGCCAGTGTTCGGACGAACCGTAATGCTGGCGTGCAGTCCTTCCAGGTCGAGTGCTTGGATGCCGTCGAAACTTCTGTTAATGGTCTTATTGTTTTTTTTGAACCGAAGTTTTGCCGCCCTGAGCGGCTGCCGCTGCATCCAGGTCAATCTCGACGCCGTTGTAGTTGATGATGTTCATTAATCATCGCTCCTCTCAAAAGTTCGTAGTATGTAGCTCATGGCAAAACCGCCACTTGAGCCCAATTGCTAAGGGTATACTACCATTATAGCACACATACTCAAAAATGTCAATAGTAATTATGGTTAAATATGGCATAAATTCCCAAAACCATACGCAAAATCATGGTTAAACTCGGCTCAATCGCGTCGATCAAGCGGGAGTTTTGCCAACAAACGCAACCGGGGTGACTTCACCGCAAAACTATGGTAAAATAAAGTAAAGAAGGGAGCAAAATGGCCGAAAATTCGGAAAAGACGACTGAGCAAGCTAACAAAAACCGTGCCGCGGCGAAGATTGTTGATGCGGAAAATCGCGAAGATTGGGATAAATTTGTCACTAGCCATCCGGAGGCAAATTTCTTGCAATCTTGGGACTTCTATGAGTTTCATAAAAGTCGCGGCAACGACGTTGTACGGCGGATTGCTCTAGATAAAGATGGAAAGATTATTGCCGCCTATGCTGGCGTGGTTGAAGCAGCAAAGCGCGGTCGCCATCTCGCTGTGGCGGGCGGACCGATTTTAGACTGGCAAAATCGCACCCTCGTCGAGCAAGTTTTTGCGGATCTTGCCGAACAAGGTCGTCGGGAGCAGTGCGTTTTTGTTCGGGTCCGCCCCCAGCTCGAGAAGTCCGAACATAGTATGTCTCTAATGCATTATCTTGGTTTGCGCCGGGCGCCGATGTACCTTTCAGTTGAATTTGCCGGCGTGCTTGATTTAGATAAAGACGAAGATGAAATCATGAATGGTATGCGACAGCGCCTCCGTCGTGCGCTGCGCAAAGGCGCAAAGAACAACATCCAAATCGAAAAAAGCACCGATCCGGCGGACATCAAGAAGTTTTATGAGATTCAGCTCCAGACCGCTGGTCGTCACAACTTTGTAGCTTTTTCGGAAGATTTTCTCGAAAAGCAATTTGCAGCCTTTGCTCCGAATGGTGAGGCAGTGCTCTACATCGCGAAGCACGATGGTGAGATTTTGGCCGAAAACTTTATGATTTTTTATGGCAATGAAGCGTCATATCACTACGGCGTAAGTTCGGAACTTGGTACGAAACTTTCAGGCGCGCCGTTGTTGCATATGGAGGCGATGCGTGATGCTCGGGAGCGGGGAATCAAACGTTATAATTTTTGGGGGATCGTTGAGGAAACCGAAGTACATCACCGCTTCTATGGTGTGTCGTGTTTTAAGCGGGGCTTTGGTGTTGATGAGCTACGCTACACGCCAGCGCATGATCTGGTCCTAAAGAAAGGACTCTATCTAATAACGGAGCTGATCGAAAAAATACGCAAACGCGTACGGCATGTCTAAAAAAGCGCCCCGACAAAAGCCGGGGCTGAGGTTGGGGGATTAAATGTCGTAAACACTGTTGGCGGCCCTCTGCTCGATCGCCGCGATCTGCTCTGGTGTAAGCAAGCCCTCGCGCAGGATCTGCCCCTTAATTCGGCGGAGCCTACGCTCCAGCTTGGCCGTCGACAGATCGGACTGTCGCAGTAAAGCATTGAGCTTTTTCTCCTGATCGGCCAAGTTTTGCTCGGCCGCACTAAAGATCTGGCGCAGTTCGCGCTTGCTGGGGCCTAAAGTCGGAAAATTAAACATTGCGATCTACCCTTTCATAGCTGTTTGTTAGAACTAAAACCGTTAGTTACCGACATCCCTCCTTGTTAATGCGCGGCTTTTCGCCACACAAAATCTAGGTCTAAACTCAAGATCTAGACCTTATTTTTCTATTGTAGCACAGATTATCATTATTGTCAAGAAGCGTAAGCGACACGAGACAAAATCAGCCTTTAGAAAACTGCAAAATCATATTTCTAACTTGAATAGCTTATGGTAAAATAAGGCAAATAGGAGAAAATTATGGCGCATATAAAGCGGAAGTATATTGATAGCCACTGGTTAGTATTTATTTTTCAAGGTGTAATCACGTTATTTTTTGGTTGCGTGACGTTGTTTACTGGCGATGAGAGCCCTAGTGCATTGATTCCGGTGATCGGAATCTCACTGCTCGCGTTGGCAGTAGTCGAGTTTGCTAACTCGCTCTACCGGAGTCGTCGTCAAGACGGCTGGCTGGTATCGACGCTTGTGGCATTGTTTGATGCGGCTTTTGGTATCGCATTACTTGTCTTGTCGGAAAAGACGATGGCTTGGCACTTGGCCTTGCTCGCGGCCTATACTGCGCTCCGGGGCGTTTTCGAGCTTCTGATCGGCTTTCGTACAACTGTTGATCCGACCGATCGATTCATTTGGGTTCTCTGCGGAGTTTGCGGTGTGATTTTTGGCTTTATTATCTTCAACTCCGGCCATTTGCCGAATATCGACTTCGTACGCTTCTTCGGTGCTTATATGCTAGTGCTTGGAATAGCAAGTTTGATCTATGGCGTGCACAATCGTAGTCAACAGATCGAAGACCGCGAAGCTCGCTCCGAAGCCAGCAAGAAGGCAGTTGCGGCGCGTCGCAAGAACGGTGCTAAGACTAGCAAGAAAAAAGCTTAGTGTGTCTCGGAGGTTTCATTCGTAGCTATTTATAGTTATAGCAAAGTATGCTATAATGAAGTCTCAAGGAGATCTTATTATAATGAAATATCGTTCACCGACTAAGGCGATCATCACCGACGCAGGTTTTGCGAGCCGGTATTTACCAATTACTAAGACTATTCCAAAAGCAATGTTGCCGATTGGCGCGAAGCCGATTATGCAGCTAGTAGTCGAAGAGTGTGTTGAGGCAGGCATTGAGGAAATTATCGTTGTAGCTACCCCTGAGGGTAAGCCGATTTACGAAGATTATTTTAATAACGCTATCACTAAGATTAAGAAACAGCTGCATTCTCAAGGCAAGGATGACCGCTATGAAGCAGTAGCGAAGGTATTGAATTTCCCAAAGGTAACAGTAATTGAGCAGGATCAATCCTATCCTTATGGTAATGGCTCGCCGATTGTTTCGGCTAGGAAGTATATCCAAGACGATGAGGCTTTTGTGGTACTCTATTCTGACGATGTGGTCTTTGGTAGCTCGGATGTGAAGACTTTGATCGATGCTTATGCGGAGCATCCGGAGGCTAAAGCGATTATTATCGCGCAAGAGATGCCACGCGAGGTTTTAAATAAATATGGCATTATTAAGCTGGCCGACGAAGCTAAAATGACCCTCGACAATATCGTCGAAAAGCCAAAAATCGAAGACGCCCCCTCTAAGTTGACGAGTTATGGGCGTTATCTTTTAACTCCAGAAGTTTTTGACTACCTTAAGCCAAACAATACTGGTCTCGATAATGAACTTTGGACGGTTGATGCAATTACGAAGATGGCCGAATACGGCGAAGTACTTGTCGAGAAGACTCATGGCGAGTGGATGACTACTGGCGATCCGAAAAACTATTTCTTAGCTCACCTAAAATATGTCATGGATAACGAAGGCTATGCCGACGAGGTCAAGGCGATAGTCGAGAAGTATTAAATAAAAAACGGAGGTAAAGATTTATGAATGTTGCAGAGTGGATTTTGGTTGTGATGCTATCGGTCGCATTGCTGATTTTCTTGATTGCAGGAGTAGTCTTGATTATTAAGCTGATTCGCCTAGCCGAAGAGGCGAAAAAGATCGTCGAAACTGGCCAGCAAATTGCGACTAAGGCCGACGATATCGTCGATAATGTTAAAGGGATGACATCGGTTGGCGGGATCGTGAAGACTTTTGCGAATCGCGTAGTTGAGAATCAAGAGCGTCGCTATGCTGAAGAAGATATGGCACGTGAAGCTGCTGCAGCTGAAGCAGCTAAGGCTGAGCGGGCGGCCAAGCGAGCTGAGGCTGCTGAAAAAGTTGCCAAAACCGAGCAGACCAACGCCAGGCATGCCGCGAAAACTGCGAACGATGTTGTGAAAAAGGCTACACCGAAGAAGTAAAGGGAATCGGTGGAATAAACAGCTAAGGGGAAGGCCCAGCATAAACGCTGGGCCTTTTAGGTTGGAAGGAGCTTAGTCGTGATCTTTGGTGACGCGCTTATATCTGTGCGTGAGCGTTAGCGGTGTTATGTTGATAAAACTGATAACCAAACTCTTCGGCTAAGATCTTGTTCGTCAAGACATGGTTTTTATCGTTTTTCGTCTGGCAAATTAATCGCTTAAGCCGCTTTTTCGCTCGCTTAGCGTCTTTTATTGAGTATTCGCGCGAAAAAACCGCCTCGTAAGTTTCGTCTTCCGTGACAACGATAGCGCGATTGCAACGGTAGTACATAAAGGCGGCGATATCGTTCGGAGAGAAGGTGCTGTTGCTGTTCGGGTGATTATGAACTAGGGTTGTTTCATGGAAAAGAGTGGACGGCGAGATTATTTGACCGATGCGAACCATGCTCTCGTGGAAATTCGAGACCTCTGCAAGTTTCGTGCCAGTTTCGCTAAAGATCGCCAGAACTTCTACTTCTTCGTTTCGAATTGCCTGCATTACAGAATACAGTGTTGGACCATGGTCGGTAAAACGCGCGGCGAAGGTCGGCATTGGTCTCTTTGCCAAAACTGCCTTGAGATCGTAGGAGAAAGAAATGAAGAATATGTATCCAAAGATGGCAAGAACGACTATGCCGACAAGCCCAAGGATGAGCGCACCTGTGGAGAGATGACTCCCCGAGATGCTTCTAGCGATCATTCCGGCAGAAAACAAGCACGCTGGATGGGCTATGCCTTTAAGAACGAAAAACAGATACCGGATGGGACGGTTCACGGAAAAACACTTCCTTTCGCGTATTATCAAAGATGTTAACTAACTAGGGTGTACCTCCTACCATTTTATCACACTTTTTCAGTTTTGTCAATACATAATCATAGGGAATAAGGTAAAGAAGTAGTTTTAAATAATACTTTCTAATAGTGAGTCTACTATTCTTTTCTCGGCCCGCGTCGCCATATCCCGTCGTCACGGGCATGGCGCGCTTAACCTCGCCCGTAGGCTCCGGATGACCTCGAAAAGACTATTAACAAACTACTACATTATTATTTATTATCTTTTCCTTATTTCTTCATCCTCCCTATGATTACTCTATATGGCTAGACAACGGAGGGAGAGATACCAACGACGTTCAGTAGATATGCTCAAGGACGCCATAGTGCCATCTGGCCAGAAAGCAAGTTGATATACTTTAGGATATTCGCCAAGTTCTAGGCTAAGCGAAGTCCAGCCAGCATAAGCGGCTCCGCCATAATAATAGGAATATCGCTCTACGGCATAATACCCGCTACGGACGAAGAAAAGCGTGTCGTCCGCAGCGGGGATTTAGACCGTGGCGCATCGTTCATCTGGAGCGCAGGTACAGTAGGATATGGCTGGTCGCCACGATCATTGGATAAAATAAACGAGGTTGAGAGTTTGTATTTTTACAAGGATGGCGTAGGGCCAAACGCAAAATATTATCGCCATGTTGGCCGTCCCCTCCGTTGCCTAGCCATAGAGTAATATCAAGGGAGGATGAAGGAAAAGATAAATGATAGTGTATGGATTAGATTAATTCTAGACTTTCAGAAACCATGGCGCTACGACGCCTCGGGCTGAGCCGGGTCTGAATCACGGCCTGCGTTAGCGGGTTCGATTCAGAGAGGCTCACCCCTGGTTGAAGAAAGTCTAGAATTAACTAACCCGAGGATATATTATCTTTTCCTTATTCATGCTATAATATTCTCATGACGGAGGTAACCAAGGGCGACGAGCCGCTAAAAGTTAGCGATTTTGTCCATCTGCATAACCATACTCATTACTCTCTGCTGGATGGTCTAACTAAGATTCCAGAGTTAGTTGACTTTGTTAAAAATCAGGGTATGGAAGCGGTCGCAGTAACCGATCATGGTACAATGAGCGGCTTGGTTGAACTCTATAAGACTTGTAACGACGCTGGAATTAAGCCGATCTTGGGCCTAGAAGCGTATGTCGCAGCGCGACGCAAGGAAGATCATGACCCAGCTCATGATAAGCAACGTTTTCATATTACTTTGTTGGCTATGAACAATCAAGGTTTTCAGAACCTTTGTCATATGATGTCGGAAGCAGAAATTCACGGTCGCTATTACCGGCCACGCATCGACCACGCCCTGATGGAAGAATCAAGTGAGGGGGTGATCTGTCTGAGCGGTTGTGCTGGTTCGGAGATTTCAGAAGCGATTCGGGCAAATGACCTCAAACGTGCTCGTGAATTAATTGATTGGTATCACGGAGTGTTTGGTGACCGGTTTTATCTCGAGATGCAAGACCATGGTCATCCAGATTCGCCGACGCATTGGGATGTTCAGAATCAGATTAATGAACAACTGATGAAATTTTCAGAAGAAACCGGAATCCCACTAGTAGTAACTTGTGATGCTCATTATCTGCGTCATGACCAGCAGGACACTCATGAAGTTTTGCTTTGTGTTGGTACGGCCTCAAACCTGTCGAACCCAAACCGCATGTCGCTGAAAGATTTCGAACTGCACGTTATTCCGCCGCAAGAGATTATCGAGCGTTGGAGTAAGACTTGTCCAGAAGCCGTGCGCAATTCGCGTCGGATTGCTGATCGTTGCAATGTCGATTTGCAGCTTGGTCGTATCTTGATCCCGAAGTTTCCGGTACCAGAGGGCGAAGATGAAAAGTCCTATCTAGATAAGCTTGTTTTTCAAGGCTTAGTTTATCGTTACTGCGGGTATAAGCTAGAAGACACTGTAGACCTGGCCGTGCCAGAGTGCCGCAAGTTGCTTGAGGAGGCCGACAAGGCCGAGGAGCGCAAAGACGAAACGAAGAAAATTCTTCCACGCATCGATTATGAGCTCGGCGTAGTCGATAAGATGGGCTACAACGGATACTTCTTAATTGTACAAGACTTCATTAACTGGGGTAAAAGTCAGCGGATCGTTTTTGGCCCGGGGCGTGGCTCGGCGGCTGGTAGTATTTTGGCGTTTGCGTTGAGAATTACCGAGCTAGACCCGCTGAAATATGACCTACTTTTTGAGCGCTTCCTGAATCCAGACCGTATTTCGATGCCAGATATCGATACCGATATCCAGGATACTCGTCGTGACGAGGTGATTCAGTATTGTACTGAAAAATATGGCGCCGCGCGAGTTTCGAATATTGCGACCTTCGGTAAAATGATGGCGAAAAACGCTGTGCGTGACGTGGCGCGGGTGCTAGAAGTACCCTATGCGGAGGCGGACAAGTTGGCGAAGCTGGTGCCGGATCCGGTGCAAGGTCATCATGTTCATCTCGACGACGCTATTAAAGATGTCCCTGAGTTGAAACAAGAGTACGAGACTAATCCAACCTCAAAGGAGGTGCTAGACTTTGCGCGCCAGCTTGAGGGGACGATTCGTAACCATGGCGTTCACGCCTGTGGTGTGATTATTGCGCCAGACGATCTTGAGAAGTTCCTCCCGCTTGAAGTTTCTGCCAAAGGTCCAATTGCGGCGCAGTTCCCGATGGGCCAAGTCGAGGAAATGGGCTTGCTCAAGATGGACTTCTTGGGCCTTTCCAACTTAAGCGTGATTAATAACGCACTCCGAATGATCCGGAAAGTATATAAGGATGATGTTGATTTGGTGCATTTGCCGCTGGACGATGCGAAAACTTACGAGTTACTCCAACGAGCTGAGACGACCGGTGTCTTCCAGTTAGAATCGGCCGGCATGAAGCGCTATCTCAAAGACCTTCAGGCGAACCGTTTTGAGGATATTATCGCTATGGTGGCCCTCTATCGCCCGGGTCCAATGCAGTTCATTGACCAGTTCATTCGTCGCAAACACGGCGAGGAACCGATTACTTACCTCCATCCGGGGCTGGAGAACTCGCTCAAGGATACCTATGGTATTATGATCTACCAGGAGCAGTTCATGCAGATTTCGCGCGAATGGTGTGGTTTTACTGGTGGCCAGGCCGATACACTTCGTAAGGCGGTCGGTAAGAAGAAAGTTGACCTCATGAATAAGGTAAAGCCGCAGTTTATTGAGGGTGCGATCAAGATTGGTGGGGCGACTGAGGAGATTGCTGAGGAGTTCTGGCGCGAGCTACTTGACTTCGCGAACTACTGTTTCAACAAATCGCACGCGGCGTGCTATGGCTTGGTTGCGTACTGGACGGCGTATCTCAAGGCGCATTATCCGGACGCTTTCATGGCGGCGCTAATGACCGCCGATATGCGCTGGACCGATCGTCTCGCGATCGAGATCTCTGAGTGTAAGCGTATGGGAATTCCAGTGCTCGGTCCCGATATTAACGAATCTTATGGTGATTTTGGTATTGTTGGTACTGAGCGAAAGATTCGCTTTGGTTTGTCGGGCATTAAGTCGATGGGCAAAGCTTTGGTTGAGGAATTCGTCATCCCAGAACGCGATAAAAACGGACCATTTAAATCGGTTTGCGACTTTGCGGCGCGCGTTAATTCGAGCAAGTTTAATAAAAAATCTTGGGAAGCGGCGATCAAGACTGGTGCTTTTGACGGTTTCGCTAATCGGAGTGATTTGCTATTTAATCTTGAACAGATCCAAGCCTATGGCGCTAAACGGCAAAAAGATGCTGCCTCAGGCCAGACCGATCTATTCGGTGCTATGGGTGACGCCGGCGCGATTCCGGAACCAGAAATTAAAAAGGCTCCAGGCGTAATTCCTGAGAAGGAACAGCTGCTCTGGGAACGTGATTTGATGGGGCTGTATATTTCTAGCCATCCGCTTGATAAGTATGAAACTTATTTTGAGGAACAGACCCATCCGTACGATCTCGTGACGGCCGAGAATGATGGCCGCGTCGTCACGGTGGGCGGGATTATTAGCGCTGTCCGCACGATTATGACCAAGAGTAATACCCGTATGGCTTTTGTAAAGATTGAAAACAAGGTAGCCGAGCAGGAATTTATCGTTTTCCCGAGCCTCTATGAGACCGTGGGCGCAAAACTGGAGCAGGATAACGTCATCAAGGTGACTGGCCGCGTCAATGCGCGCGATAAAGAGGGGAACATTTCGAGCGAGGTTAAAATTATTGCTGATACCGTAGAAATCATTCCTGATACGGTACTTGAGAGCTATCAGCCAACTGGGCAAAAACTTCCTCTGCCAAAGGCAGCGGCGCCTCGTCCGGCTCGCCGAAGTCGCGCCTCAAGCGTGAGCGAGGGTGGCATGCGTGGCGGCGGTGGTTACCACGCTCCGGCGCCAATCGTCGATGATACTCCGCGGCGCATCGTCACTCCACCGAAAGATCCGCGTCGCGAGAAGCTTTATGTTCTTGTTGAAAACCCGAATGATGTTGACACGCTTAATGAAATTCGCCACCTTTGCGAGTTAAATCCGGGAGTACAAGAGATTATCATGGTCTTGAAAGACGCTTCAGGGAAACGCCCAGTGCGCCTGCCTTTTAAGGTAGAGATTGACGAAGATTTGACCAAGCCTCTAGCTGATCTGCTTGGCGATCAATGCGTAAAAGTGCAATAAGCCTAGAATAGACATTTCCATATCGAATCCGAAAAGAGTCCTAATCTATTTTCCGGTCCAACATCCGGAGAACCAAAGCCCCTCCAGTCGGAGGGGCTTAACTTTTGATTAAGTTGTAATCTATTTGAACGGGTTTGCAAGCTTGAGATCTGGACGATCCTCTGCGATACGCATCAGCTCATTGTACTTGCAGATACGCTCTGAGCGCGAGAGGGAACCAGTCTTGATTTGACCAGCACCAAGCCCGACCGCAAGATGCGCAATAGAAGTATCCTCGGTTTCGCCAGAACGGTGCGACATAACAGTGTTATATCCGGTCGACTTGGCCAACTTGACTGCTGTGATAGTTTCGCTCAAAGTCCCGATCTGATTCGGCTTAATCAGAATCGCGTTTCCAGCACCTTCATCAATACCTTTTTGTAGCAATTTTGCATTTGTAACAAAAAGGTCGTCACCGACTAATTGGATTCGGTTGCCAAGACGCTCAGTTAGTGTGCGCCAACCCTCCCAGTCATGCTCGTCGAGTCCATCTTCGATCGTCACGACCGGATAATTGTCAATAATCCAGTTGTACCAGTCCACCATGTCGTTGGAAGTCTTCCAAGAGCCGTCAGTCTTGAGCTCATAATGGTCATGGTTCCAAAATTCGGATGCCGCCACGTCCATGCCCATTGCAATATCTTCGCCTGGACGATAACCTGCCGCCTCAATTGCCAGCATGATACATTCCAGTGGCTCGTTATTACCGTCACGGACTTTCGGACCGTAACCGCCTTCATCGCCCACCATGACTGGGTAGCCACGATCTTTCAAAACCCGCTTCAGGGCATGAAAAACTTCTGCACCCATGCGCACGGCTTCGCCAATCGTTCCGGCTCCGATCGGCAGAATCATATACTCCTGAAAGTCAGTTGCCCAATCCGCATGCGCGCCACCATTCATGACATTCATCATAGGCATTGGTAACGACATTTCACTCGTCGTGCCAGCAATTGCGGCGACATACTGGTAAAATGGTAAATTCTTCGCCTTAGCGGCAGCCTTTGCGGTTGCGAGCGAAACCGCGAGGATGGCGTTCGCACCGAGCTTGCTTTTATTTTCGGTGCCGTCCAAGTCTAGCATTAAACGGTCGACCTGCTCTTGGTTGGCCGAATTACCAACTAAGAGGTCGTGGATCTCATGATTCACGTTCCAAACTGCTTTAGCTACGCTTTTACCATTATAATATTTTGGGTCACCGTCCCGAAGCTCAAGAGCTTCACCTTCGCCAGTTGATGCTCCTGATGGCACGATTGCTCTCGCAGCTTGCCCTGAAGCCAAAAAGACGTCCGCTTCGACGGTTGGGTTGCCACGGCTATCTAGCACTTGTCGTGCCTTTATATCTCTAATTACAAAATTATCCATAGGCTAATTATAACACGCTTTTAGCTTTTGCTTTTTAAGATTCGTGCTATAATTGAGGTAAAGTTAAGGAGGGAAATGGATAAAGAATCCGCGACGCCGGGCGCTGAACCGCCGGTGCAAGATACTAATAATACTAATGGCGTAGCGCCAGAGCCAGCGGTTGCCAATATTCAGGAAGACACTGTCATAGTCGAAGCGACGCCAGTCGTAATGTCGACCCCCGAACCAGCTCCAGCTGCGGATGTTGCATCGGTCCAGTCGGATAATACAGTACTAATTAAGCCGCCCAAAAAGAAGTTCTCGCTGGCAGCAATTATCGGTTTTGTTGTTTTTGGTCTTTTGCTGGTTGGTGGTATTGGTTTTGCAATTTGGTATTTTGTAGTTTATCAAAACCCACAGAATATTGCATTTGACGCGATTAATAATTTTTTCTCGGCTGAACACGTCCAGATGGATGGCGGCTTTACGGTCACGATTGACGATGAAGATAATGATACGGCATTTGCTTATAATATTAGATTTAAGAATGAGTCGAAAACTCTGCCAAATGCTACCACAGCAACGCTTACGATGAGCGAAGTTGACGATGAAGGAAATATTGTTGATGGTCACGAGGTAAGCTTGGATATCGGTGCGGCGGTCATGAGCGACGGTGTTATCTATTTCCAGGTCGCTAAACTTGCCGAAGCACTTGATTCGGTCGTTACTGACGAATCCTTCTCGAAATCGGAAATTGGTCAGGCGGTTTATGACATCGTTGAACTAGTCGACAACGAATGGTGGAAGATTTCAATTCCGGAAATTATCGATGAACTAGGCATGGGTAGCTCTGGTAAGCCTATCAAAGATCTCTATTCCTGTATTATTTCTGCGGCCAAGTCTGACTATATGAACGAGTATGCTGATTTCTACCGTACGAACCAGTTTGTTAGTATCACGAAGAATGCGGAGCTTAGTAAGACTATTGGCTCGGGGCACACATATTACGACATCACGTTCGATTACGACCGCTTGGCTGGGTTTTTGAATGAGTTGCCACACTCGAAATATAGCACTGAAGTTACGGCGTGTTATAACACCTATGCTGAAGCGACCGGTGGCGAGAAGGTCTCGGCGGATGATGCTGATAAGATTACTGCGGCCAACCTCAAAGAGGGAATGCCGGAAGATCTTGAAATTTACTTCCAGGTTTCTGATTTTGAACATAAACTCGAAACAGTCGCCTTCAACATGCCTAAGAGCGAGGATGGGTATTCACTCACGGGTGCGATCGGGTTTATCTATGAGGCTGGCGAAGTTTCCGCACCGGACAATTACCGTTCAATTAGTGAATTGATTGAGGACGCGATTGAGATTATTACCCCGCTCTTTATGGTGGAAGATGGTCGTGGTAACTATTATTACTATGACAACGAAGGCGATTTGTGGGAATACGATTCCGCTTTTGATTCAATTGGTGTATAATGTAGGTATATGATGGGCTTCCTTAGTGCAATGCGATCAACTAAAGCAAAGGTTCAGGCGGCTACCAAGTCTGCCAAAGTTTCTGATGCTAGCGAGAAGCCCAATCCTGCTGATAGTGATTTCTTACCAACAAAGCCGGCTGATGATACGATTCTCGCGCTCGACATTGGTACCGAAAATGTCAAAGCCTTGATTGCACGGCAAAATAAGTCCGGTGGACTCGATATTATAGGTGTCGGTAAGGCACATCAGGACGCTAGCAATATGTTTGCTGGAGCCATTGCTGATATTCCGGGTGTTGTTAGCGTTTGCGAGAAAGCACTGAGTCAAGCCGAGAAAGTTGCGGGAACGACTGCAAAACTTACGGTAGTAGGTATCGCTGGCGAACTGATCAAGGGCAACACTTCTACGGTGCGCTATAAACGCAAGAGTGGCAATAAGCCCCTTACTGAACAAGAGATGGCGCTAATCATCAAGCGTGTACAAGACCGCGCTGGCGAGCAAGCACGTAAGGAAATTGCCGATGAGACGAATAACCCAAATGTTGAAGTGCGTCTGATAAATTCAGCCATTGTAAGCATCAGTATTGACGGTTATAAGATAAGCAACCCGATCGGCTTCAAGGGCACTGATATCGTAATCCAGTTCTATACGGCCTTTGCGCCATTAGTGCATATTTCTGCGATCGAGAAAGTTTGTGCCGAGTTGAGTCTTGATCTTTTGGCGGTGGCGGTAGAACCATTCGCGGTTTGTCGAGCTTGCCTAGGGAATGACTTAGATAATAGTTTCTCTGGTATTGTGATGGACATCGGTGGCGGGACGACCGATATTGCTGTGGTGGACGACGGCGGTGTTGAAGGAACGAAGATGTTTGGGATCGGCGGGCGTAGCTTTACGCATCAAATCGCTGAGGCACTCGACGTAGACTTCGACACGGCCGAGAAATATAAGCTCGCTATCAATAATCCGACCAAGGTTCCGGCCGATATGCGTGACAAAATGATGCTAGCGATCCAACGCAACTTGGCGGTTTGGTTATCGGGGGTGCAGATTACGCTTGAGGAGTTTAAGTTAACCGAAATGTTGCCGAATAAGATTTTGCTTTGTGGTGGCGGTGCGGGTCTGAGTGAGCTTCAAGAAGTTCTTAGTACGACCGACTGGTTTAAAGAATTGCCGTTTGCACGACGACCAGTGATTCATCTTGTGGACTCAGCAGATATCCCAGGCATTAAAAATAGTACTATGAGTACACTTGACCATTCTTTCATTACGGCGCTTGGGCTACTTCGGGTGGCGCTCGACACCTTGGCTGGCTCTCCGGACGAAGGAGGTATTCGAGCGAAATTTGCGAAGCTATTACAGAATTAGTTAAGTACGAGGATAAAAATAACTCCCCGCCAATACGATGGGGAGTTTTATTGATGGTTATGAATTTGGATCGGACTCCGCTGAACTAGCAGCTTCGGGTTCGACATTCTGCAGCGCCCTATACAGCTCGACATCGTGTTTAAAGCATTTTCGCATTAGTTCAACATCTTGCGGCAAAGCGAACCGAATCCGGTGGTTTTGCCCGCTGTGATAGGGCGGCTTGAGCAAGACAGGGCTCATGATGCTACAATGTTTTAGCCTGGCGCAGCGGAAGTAACACACGGTATGGTGACCGAAGGTTTCGATACTGCCACCAGCCGCCTTGGCTTCGTCGTGCAGAGTTCGAACAAAGTCGGCTCAGGATTCGCCGTCCATAGCCTTCAGGTCGCCCTGCGACACTATGCTGGACTGGAACGTCGCACGCAGTCGGTTGACTTCTTCGCGTAAAGTCTGGATCTGTGCCTCAAACGTTGGTTGATTTGCCTGTTGCAGCTTACTGAAGAACTCTAAGGCTTTGCTGAGACCTCTAATCTCGGAATCGCAGTCGAAGTCGAATGCGGCGCTCAGGACTTCTCCGCTACGCAGCATTAATTCGCCGTCCTCTTCGCTCAGTAAAATCTCAATACCTAACTGTTGAGCTGCGCCATAGGCGTAGATCGCAGCCGCGCGCGAGTCCACGTCTGCTACGACCTCATCTAGTTCCAGCCAACTTGTTGTCTCCTCGAAGTCGATGTTACTACTAATGTTCATAAGCTTACCTCCTCAATAGTTTAGGAATATCTCGTCGGAATACTCCTGTTCCTATTGAGGAAGTTTCATAACCATCATAAAGTGCTAAACGAATAAAATACGCTCGCCTATAATGATAGCATAATATTGTATTTTGTCAATAAACGCCCATATAATGATACGAATAATCTTGCTTTTGTTAAAAACGTGCTATAATGAAAGTGTTCGTACAATTTATTAAATATGATGACCAGATTTTTTATCTGCTCATTGCAGTATCCTAGATGTTAAACGGCACCGTAGGGCGCAAGTTGTCTAGGAACTGTAATGGTCATTAGATAAATTGTACGAACACCCCTTGCGGTGTCGTTTTTGTTTATATGGCTTTTATATGAGGGCGTTAGCCCTTCATAGAAAAGACAGACAATATAAGACG
>CARBES010000015.1 GCA_948944455.1 uncultured Candidatus Saccharibacteria bacterium
CTTCTTCTTTCATCTTCTGGTATTGGTATTTACCCCAGTCGATGACTTTGACAACCGGTGGATCGGCATTTGCAGAAATTTCTACTAAGTCGACTCCTTGTTCTTTGGCGATAAGTTGCGCGTCGCGGCTAGACATGATGCCTAGTTGCTCGCCATTAGCTCCGATTACGCGGACAGAAGGGTAGCGGATTTCTCCGTTAAGTTTAGTGCGTGATGTTTTACTAATGATTAGCTTCCTTTCGTTGTTAGAACTTACCTTATTATAACAAAAGAAGAGTTTCGGCGCAAGAGGTTTTACGGGGAAGCTGACTGAAAAGCTTGAGCATAGCTATCCCTGTAATTATTAAGTGTGACATTGTCTCATGCGGATACTGTAGCAAAGTTGTTCGGACTATAATTTTTGTGATCATAAGCCTCTTAAAATAATTGTTGTCGAAATGACAACGCTTCAGAAATTTGTTCAGGCTGTACCTCTGTTAAATTATCTAAATCTGCAATAGTTTGAGCCACTCTTATGACTTTAAAGTAAGCTCGTGCAGAAAGATCGAGCTGTTTGGAAGCGGTAGTTAGTAACTTGCGCGCGGAAGACGTTAGATGGACAAAACGGGGTATATCTTGAGTAGTTAGAGAGAGCCGTTATAAAGACCAGATTGGCCGTAGCGCATAGCCTGTCTCTGAAGCGCTTCTGTAATAGTATTTTTGATAAGGTTGTGTTCAGGATGCTTTTTATCTGTTTGAGTATTTTTGACAGGAGATAAAGTATTTAGATCTTCGATAGGAACTTTTTCGACATTTACGATGAGATCTATACGGTCTAGGATGGGGCCAGAGATCTTTTTGCGATAACGTTCGATATCGTGTGCGGAGCAAGTGCAGATACGGTGAGGGTCATTGTAAAATCCACAAGGACAGGGGTTCATGGTTGCGACGAGCATAAAATCAGCTGGATAGACTATGTGCTGGTTGGCGCGGTCGATAGAAATAGTTTTATCTTCGAGTGGTTGACGGAGGGCTTCAAGAACATCTCGGGAGAACTCGGGAAGTTCGTCAAGGAAGAGTATGCCATGGTGAGCAAGGGAAATTTCGCCTGGTCTGGCGTAGGGCCCTCCACCAATGATAGAGATGCTACTAGCGGTGTGGTGTGGAGTACGAAAGGGACGCTTAAGGCACACTTGATCGGTGTGAGAGTGGAGAGAATGGATTTTGGTGATAGCAATGGACTCTTCAGGGCTTGGGCAAGGAAGTAGGTTGGCGGCGACGCGAGCGAGCATAGTTTTGCCCGCGCCAGGCGGTCCAGAAAGAAGAATGTTATGGCGCCCAGCGATGGCGATATGAAGAGCACGTTTGGTGAGGGTCTGGCCGTGAACATCATCAAGAAAAGGTCCGCTATCATCTGTTTCAGTATTTTTGACATAATGTTGTTTTGTGAAGATGGGAGTGTTGTGTGGGGACGGTTTTGTCGCTCGGGGAATAGGGAGGGATTTTATACCTTTGAGATGGAGTAGAAGATCAAGAAGGTTAGTAATACCTATGACGCAAGCGTTTTTTATGAGAGAGGCCTGTGGGAGATTTTCGTAAGGAACATAAATCTCACGAAAACCGGCAGCATAGGCAGCCTCTACGATATCAATAATTCCGCGGACAGGTTTAGCCTTGCCGTCAAGCGAAAGTTCGCCGACGAATAATCGATCCCTTAGATCGGCGGGGCGAATTTGCCCAGCAAGCGTAAGAATATTGAGCGCTATAGGGATATCGAGATGAGAACCGTCTTTAGTGAGCTCGGCTGGAGCGAGATTAATAGTGACTTTTTGGTCGGGAAAAACAAGTCCAGAGTTAGTAATGGCCGAACGGACGCGTTCACGAGCCTCAAACACGGTTTTATTTGCCATACCTACGATGTTAAATCCGGGTAGGCCACGATTAGTGTCGCCTTCTACTTCAATAAGTTTACCAGTGTAGCCATAGGGAATGGCGGAATGAATTTTTGCAATCATGAAGCGAGTGTAACAAAAAATTTTCAAAAATAACAAGCATAAACATGTAATAAAATATCAGAAAGCTATTTTTACTCTGTTTCTGTAATTTTTACAATAGAAGATTGAACATAAAAGTTAAACGTATACGATATCAGGAAGTTGGTAAGCATTGCGTAACATGAATATGAGTAAGAAAATTAAGAATAAAGGCTCTAATGATTAGACAAAAGGTCGAAAATATGAAGATAGGTTAGCTGCGGTATAGTCTCGATATTTATGTATTTTTAACAACATTGTAATTGAATAGCAGAGTCAACAGGCAATAGTTAAGAATAAACGAAATAGAAATATTGTTGTAAGATTTACACGCATAGATAGATATTAGATGAATAGGCAAAGACGAGTGCCAGATATTCCGAAAGAACGCAAGCACATGGAAACTGAATAATTATTTTCTACAAGAACAGCGAATAACAGGGAAAGAAATGCTTGCGGTTCTAGAAAAGGTTTGATATAATGGGGCTAGTTGGGGCTGACAAAGCTTAGACGGATTATTAACAGATACCAAGCACGACGATTGATACCGTAAGTATTGAAAAAGTGAAAAGAACACTGCAAAACATGTGCTTTATGCACCTGTTTACGCCTAAGATATAATTTTTAATAGGCTGGTCTGGCGCGTAGTTACCGTAGGCGGCAGATTATTAGAATTACGGTGATAAGGCAAAGCCTTGATCGCACTTTGCTCGAAAAATTAGATTAGAGCGCCCACAGTTTTGTTCTTTGCAGCTGTGAGGTTATGCTGACGAAACAAAGAACTATGCGTGTAGAATGGTATTTTGAAAATTTTTCGGACCCGGAGGCAGTATCCGGCAGCTCCACCATTGGATTTAGCATTTGATTTTTTAAATTATTCATTGTGAAAAAGTGAGCGGGGGATATTTGTGTTTTTGTTCTATTGTTGTGGGTTTTACAACGTTTGGGAGGAATCCGAATTATGAGCGGCATAAAAAGGCATATGTATATGCTTGTGGAAAACTCGCACAAAAGTCATAAAAAATTTGTTCAAAAAGTTGTTGACGTAAGCATTTTTGGGTAGTATTATAGAGATAGTTCTTGAATACAAAATTTATTCAGGAACCAAAAATAAACATAGCCAAAATAACTCCACACTCTACGAAAGACCGGTTTTCCTCGCAGTTACCGGTCTTTTTCTTGGTCTAAGTTAATGCGGGATAGGACGATTACAAGACTTAGGATAACGAAAAGTACAATATCGCCTTGGGCGATTTTTTATGTTATGACATATTTTGACTGGGTTTTCGTGGCTGGTTGGGGCGTAAATAAGGAAAAGATAACAAACTAGACATCAATTTCTATCTGTTCCTTATTCCTTCATCCTCCCTTTGATTACTCTATGGCTAGACAACGGAGGGTATAACCCCATCGACGACCATTATTCTGATTGGACGCCAAAATATTGAATTCTTTAATAAAAAGGTTTCGGCTCCAATCAGCTCGAGTGTGAGAAGAGCTTGGCCATGAGTAATCATATATTCCGACCGATGAAATAATCCCGCTGATCGGGTATACCTCTCCGCTGCGGACTAAGAAAAGAGGAGTCAATGTGCGGTACTAGGGTAACGCGGCGTGTAGCAAGGGAAATTTAAAATTAGTGAACGTTGTAAGAAAAACCAGAAAAATTTGAGAAGTGTTGTATGGATAACAACAGATAGCGAATAGAGAGGGGAATTTCGTTGTAATACTTACAATTTGGAGCAAAACGGAGATTTTTAGTGTTGTGAAAAATACAACAGTAAAAAGTACCGTTAGAACAGAGGTAGAACTAATATTGTTGTAGAAAATACAACATATTTTGGCGCAATAGTATTGCATTTTTTACATAAGCATGATAAGCTGAAGATAGTTCAATTAAAGAACACAAAAACAACAAATAAAAATGCAACTTAAAAATTAACGATGATAACGGAGTTGTTCCGCAGGCGAAAAGGTAATTTCTAGCCATAAATTACACTTTTCTAGGAATTGCCTAAAGCTTGCGGAGCGACCAGAACGGTGATCTGAATCTGGGGCCTGAGACTGTGAAGTCTGAGGCGTTACTGTTTTATTTTCGCAGAAGGTGTAGGGAGTAAAGTTCTGACCAAAAGCCTGGAGTTTTATGTAACTTTCATAGTGAGGATGCATTGCTTTGGACGGGGAAGAATAGAATCCACTTAGCCTAAATGAAGAGTTCTTGAGGTTTTAGGATTTCAAGAATAAGCGAGAAACCCTTAGTGGAGAATTAGAAGGCTGAAAGAGGCTGTGATTCGATGAGGCTAAGACAACGACGGTAGTTTGACGTGAATAGATTTTAGGAACAGCTTGATTATAGCTTTGCCGAGATAGTAAAAAGAGTGTGGGATATCAGAATTTCCAAAGACAGACTTAACAGATACGAGAACTATCAATGCAGATGACGAGCTTAGATGAAGTCTATAGATCGTCTAGAGAAGGTTGGATTGCCGTGGACATAAGTTACAAACTTAAGCGTTAGCTTATGGGAGTAAATGATGTCCGAAGAGGAAACTCTGTAAACCCGAAGAAAGACCAAGAAGGGCGATATCTCTAGAAGAGTCGATAGCGTAGGCGAAGTAAAGATCGGTTATGCTTGAAATACTCTGAGATAGCGCTTTGGTCTGGAGGGAATGGGAGTTCCAAAGCAAAAACCGGAAGCTAATCTTGTTAGTACATTGAAACAAAAATAAAAACAAATAGCGGAAGGTATGACATATGCCCCACAGATGTGGAGCGGTCAAATAGGAGTGGGTGGAGTTGTGGCCTAAAGTAACGATGTTTAAACTGCCAGATAACTCGCCCATCTCCTCCTGAAATCCAGAGAAGGCGCCACGATGTGCCGGTTTTCGCTGGATTTTGGCGACAGCTAGGAGGTACCACGACGTATCAATGCTGTCGAAGAGGGAAATTCGCTGTATTTAAGTTTCGGCTATGCTTGAAAATAGAGAATTTTCGAAAAAACTTATCCTTGTAAAACGAAACGAGATCGGTCGTTTTAAGGTAATTCTTCTTGAGCCAGAGGTGTAAAGTGGGGGACTTATGAGAATACAAAGCGATGTCATAGTTAAATCGTGGTGTTCTGGTTAAGTTTGTATGTGGTATAATGAGGTTATGCCAAAACATCTGGTTCTAGTCTTGAGTCTTCTTGCAGCGGTAATTTTGTTGACGATGCTGAATTTTGTCACCCCGGCGGGCGTTGGCCCTCTCGGGGTTTTGCTACTTTTTGTGCTATTTTATATTTTGATGTTTGGTATATCATTCTTTGTAGTGAAGGTTTTTATGAAGGCAACAGGGAAGCAGGTTGTACGGAAGAGTTATATCTATGCGGCGGTGATTGCGTTTGGACCGATTATGCTGTTAGCGTCAAGGTCTTTAGGGACGGTTAGCCTACTAACGGTAGGAGCGATTATCATGGCGGTATTCCTAGCATGTTTTCTAGTAAACAAAAGAGCGTAGTTTTAGGGCAGAGTTTTGTATAAAAAAGTTATACAAAACTCTGTTAAAGCTTATGGATATATGTTAGAATAAGTTTATGATTGGTCGTGATGGGAATAAACAGAGCGCTGAGCAGTGGACAGAAGAGATTGAGGCAGTAACGAATGCCGCTGTGGCTAAAAATGCGGCGGAGGGCGGTCTGTCAGTAGGGGAGAAAACGGCCGATAATCTTAGGATGGATGGGGTTGAGCTGGGACGGAAAGCCATTAGCACTATGGATGTGCGAGTGCCAGAAGGCGAGAGAGGGATCGGGGCTGAGGGCTCGTTTGGATATGATACTTCTGATACTAGAGCGTTAGGAAATGGCGCGGTGATTTTGGGGGCGGCAGAGCGAGTGCAAGAGATGGCAGAACGTGACAATGGTTATGGTGGGGAGTACGAGCCAGGAGTCTCGACAGTAGGTGAGGAAAGCAAGACCGAGGTGGAAATGCGGTTGGCGCAGGACGCGGAAAACTTATGGAATGAGAATAATCCGAAGGGGGACAGTGATGCGCGAATTGTAGCAAAGAGCCAGGAGGAACATGGCAAAGCCGCAGCGGCGGAAGTTGGTAATTTTTTGGCAAAAAAGAGTTTTATGGTAAGTGATCTTGTGGGGTGGTACAGCGAACGACAGAATGCAGCATTATTGGATATGGAGAACCCACATCCAATCGGGAGTCGAAACTAGATGTTGTGGCTCGGGGTTGTGATTGTAGTAGCAGTGGTGATCGCTTCAATTGTGGTAGCGGTCGTACTAAGCCAACGGAGAAAAGCTAAGGATTATGAGCGGGGATTAAAAATGATCCCAATGCTAATCCACTTGCCACCATCGACCGATGATATCCAGACTGGTGGACGGGATGAGCGTGACGTAGTAAACGAGGCTTTGAGCCAAGCGCAGGTTATGTATTCGATCATTTCTTCGACGCTGAAAAAGGGGTTTGATGCAAGAGTTTACGGTCAGAGACATATTTCTTTTGAGATTGTAGCTGCGAACGGGTTTATTAAGTACTATGCTGTAGTGCCGGCAGTGATTACGGAGACCGTAAAACAGGCGGTGATTTCGGCGTATCCATCAGCTCGACTGGAAGAGATTGAGCAGGATAGTATCTTTGCGAAAGAGGTTACAACCGATACGGTTGCTGGTGGGCAAATGAAGCTAAAGAAAGAGTTTGTCTACCCGATTAGTACATACGAAGATAGTCAGCGCGATGCAAGCTTAGCGCTACTTAATGCGATGTCAGGGACGAAGAATGGCGAAGGGATTGCATTACAAATTATGTTTAGGCCAACGGATGGGAGTTGGACAAAAATTTCGGATGAGCGAGCAAAAGATTTGCGCAAAGGCAAGAAAAGCTCGGGCGGGCGAACAAATATTTTAAGCAAAATCGTTACGGAAGGCGGATATCTCGTGAAGGACGTGATGGTGGCGTTTTGGCACCCGCCGGAGGAGCATGAATATGATAAAAATGAGAATAAGGATGGGATCAGCAATCTAAAGCAAGAGGAGATTGCGGCGATCGAGAAAAAGACAAAGAGCCCGGGTTTCGAGACGATGATTCGGGTGGTGGCGAGTAGCGCCGAGAAGGCACGTTCAGAGGCGTTATTGAGCAGTGTCACAGCGGCGTTTTCGCAGTTTGATTCGCAGACTTATAATGGGTTCAAATATGAGGAAGAGAAGGATGCGCGCCGGTTGGCGGTAAATTTTGTGTTCAGAATCTTCCCAAGAAGTGAACGAACAAATATTTTGAACAGTGTAGAGATGGCGTCCCTGTTTCACCTCCCAGCGCAGAACGCGATTCCGACATCACAAGTAGAACGACAGGCGACGAAACAGGTTGAGGGGCCAGCGAAGCTGGTCGAAGATGGTGTATTACTTGGGGTGAATGAATTCCGGGGGAAGAAGAAAGAAATTCGACTATCAGACAATGACCGGCGGCGCCATACTTACGTAATCGGTGCTACGGGTATGGGTAAGTCGGTGTTGCTGACGAATATCGCCTATCAGGATATGCTTGAAGGGCGAGGGTTTGCCTTTATCGATCCACACGGAGATGCGGCAGAGCTTCTAATGAGTAAAGTACCGGAGGATCGGATTGACGATGTGGTGTATTTTGATCCGGGCGATATGGAACATCCAGTGGGGATGAACATGTTTGAGTTTACTTCGGAAGACCAGAAGGACTTTATCGTACAAGAGGGGATTTCGATGTTGACGGGGCTGTTCGATCCAAGCAACCAGGGGTTCTTTGGGCCGCGTGGGCAGCATATGTTCCGCAATGCAGCTTTACTCTTGATGTCTGACCCGAATGGAGCGACTTTTATCGATATTCCGCAGTGTTTTACCGATCCAGAGTTTGTGAAGAGTAAGTTGAAATATGTGACGGATAAGGCGGTTTATGACTACTGGACAAAGGAATTCCCAGCCTCACAGAAGTCGAATGACGCTGGCGAGGTGATTACTTGGTTTACTTCGAAATGGGGGCCGTTCCTTAGCAATACGACGATGCGAAATATCTTGGGTCAAACCAAGAGTGGTTTCAATATTCGGGAAATTATGGACAATAAGAAAATTTTCTTGGTGAACTTGTCAAAGGGTAAACTGGGCGATATTAACTCGAATTTGTTAGGTATGATCTTGGTGATGAAGTTCCAGCAGGCGGCGATGAGTCGGGCGGACATTCCGGAAGACGAACGTAAAGACTTCTGCTTGTTTGTGGACGAGTTCCAGAATTTTGCGACCGAGAGCTTTGAATCAATTCTGTCGGAGGCGAGGAAATATCGGTTGAATTTGCTGCTAGCTAACCAGTTTATGACGCAGCTAACAGATAAGATTCGCGAGGCGATTTTGGGTAACTGTGGTACGATTCTGTGCGGACGCGTAGGTGTGACCGATGCGGAGCTGATGGAGAAGGCTTTTCAGCCAGTATTTAGTGCGGAAGATTTGCATAAACAGGGAAACTTCCATGCGATTGCGACGGTGATGATGTATAATTTGCCGAGTTCGCCGTTTACGATGAGCTTAGTTCCACCGATGGGAGAGGCAAAACCAGAATTGCTTGAAACGATGCGGGCATATTCGGCGGCGAAGTATGCAAAGACACGCGAAGAGGTTGAGGAAGAGATTAAGAAGCGCTGGCAGGCTGAAGAGAAGGCGGCGAAAGAGGCAGAAAAGAGCAGTAATACTGGGCCAATAGGAGAACTAGAGAAGGTGCAAGCAGTAGATGAAAAAGAGAGTTTCCTCGACGCCTGGAAGAAAAAGAAGGCGCGGATGGGGATGAGCGAAGAGAAGGGCGAGACCGGCCATAAAACCGCTTCTACGAGCTCACAGGAGGCTGTAGAAGGCGGTTCTGATGAAAAAGTGGATAAGGATGGCGCTATGGAAGCAGAAGGTGATTCTGAGGCTTTTGGTGAGGCTGAGGAAGACACTGAAGAGGTGACGCAGCCGAAGCGGAGCGATGAGATGGTGTTTAAGATTGAACGAAAGAGGGGAGACAAATAAACATGGACAAAAATAACAGAGATAAAACCGAACAGGTGTTCGGGAAAAATTCGGTAGAAATAGGGGAGAATTTTCAAGCAGAAGCGACAATGGCGGAGAGTGACAAGCAGGAGCGTAATGTTGTAAATAGGCAGATTACGGAGGAGCAGGCGAGATTATTGCTTGAACAGGATAAGTTTGAAACCGAACAGCGGATGAAAAACGCTAGCACTCACAAGAAGAAAGTGCTAACGCTTGTCATTGGCGCGGTGATTTTCTTGGTAGTAATAGGGGTGGCGATGTGGTTGATCGTAGAGAACAGGAAGGCAGAGAATGAAGCAGAGGCCGGGAAGAGTGAGGGGGTTACTGTAAGCGGGGTGATAGATGAAGATGAAAGAGTAGATGACGGTAAAAGCTCTTGGAATGTTGATATCTATGGCTACGGCGTGGTCTGTGGCGATCAAACTAACGGGCTTGAGACAACAGCCTGTAATGTGATTGAATTACATAAGAGTTCAGAGAATGTGGTTTTAGCTAGCTATCGACGCGAAGAGCAGCTGGGTGATGGAGCTATTTCTGATTCTGGTCACGTCAATGATATGTATGAGATAATGGGAAATCTCTGTTGGGAGCATGGTTTGGTGCGTCGAAGTCATGAATACCCATGGCCGGAAGGAATAGATATTAATGTTGGTACGGTGGTTAGTTGTGTAGATACTAGAGACAATGAGCGTGTGGTCCACGAAAAATTGCGTCTAGAAAAGCCAACCATGAGTGAAGGGGAGTATATTTCTGTAACCTTCACTAGTGATGCGATTTATTACAGAATTGGCAATTATGAAGAGATCGAGCAAGATGACTACAGGCGTTATAATTTTGCTACTGGCGAGATTACAGATATTGAATATTCTGGTGCGCCGATACTGTATGATGAAAAAAATGATGAGCTTTATTCTTATAGCATAAATGATGGTCGGTCGGAGTATATTGTGTTGGACGAACTTTTGCGTGCTGTAGAAGTTTTTAGCGGTGAGGAAGCGTCGATTAGATACGTTGTGGCGGCTAAAATGACGACGGCGCCAGAGTTATATTTGAATAGTAGGTTACTAAAGGTTAATGAATCTGGAGATAAGTTACTATATGATGATAAGGTTGTCTATGAGCGTGGATATGGCGATGGAATGATAGAGTTCGCCTATAGCGGAGCAGGGGACGTATTTAGCAAATACGCTAGTGGAGAGGCAGTACTGTTTGGGGTAGGTAATGGATGCGGTGGTCAGACGTGTCAAGAGTTTAAGACGTTGGAGTATAATGTTAAGACTGGTAAAATCACTGAGCTAGAAGGTATGGAGTTTTGGCAAGGGAATTCTAGGGATTGGTCTTTCTTGCCGGTTAAGGGAGTTAAATAAGGGAGGAAACAAACATGGAAAATAAACGTAAACTGTATATCGATGAAATGAGAGAGGAGCCGAAAATTGCTCCTATGGCCTCACAGGAAGCCACGGAAGGTGGTTCTGACGAAAAAGTGGGAAGCAGTAGCGGTTTGGGTTCGGCAGGGCCAGAAACGACTGCTACGAGCGTAGGAGAGGCCACAGGAGGTGTGGGAGGGGCGATTGCAAGTACTGGAGCGCAGCCGGTGATAAGCGGAAGCGCTCTGGACGGAAAAGAGCGGCTAGAAGCTGAAAAGAAGGGGTTAAAACAGACGCTGGCGAAGGTGCCGAAGAAAACTTGGGTCTTGGCGGGGATTTTAGCGGTGGTGGCGATTGGGGCGATTGTAACGGTGGTTTTGATGATGGGCGGTGGCAGTTCAAATAACTCAGGCAACAAAAAGCCAGATACAAGCATAGGCGACAACTCTGGCAACAATGACGACAAGCAAGAGCCAGATGATTCGAACGGCAATGATGGTGAGGAAGAAGAAAAACCGGGGGATGAGATGATTACCTTGAGTACAGGCGATGCGCGAGTGCAAAAATTATATAACTATTTCGCAAAATTAGGGTTTGCGTCGGATTTGGGGCAGTTGGCGGATTTTTATCAGAATCGAGGATCGTTTTCGGGAGAGTTGAGTGATTTAGTAATGTTGGATGTGGCGTTGGCAAATCTGGAAACTGAGCGCTGTGCGATTCAGCCGACTGATGATAATTTGATGCAGCGCTACGAAAATTGGGTCGGTTCGGGAGACCAGTTGCCGTCAGTCGAACTGTTCCAAGCGATGTATAATATGGGGTGTTATAGTGGCCAAGCAGTGCGCGACAAGGTGAAAGAGATTTTTGGTAAGGAATTGCAGCTAAGCGATGAGACCTTGGCAAGTCTAGCGAACCCTTATTTTGGCTATGATGCAGCTAATGATGAGATTTATAGTATGAATCTGGGGCGGGGCGGAGTGTTTCCAGAGTTTGAGCGGAAGCTACTGAAGGCTGAGCGCGATGGTGAGCGGATGTATCTTTACGAAACCGTGAGCGTGATGGTGCCAGGGGCGGGAAATTTGATTAGCATTTATGATAAGTGCATTATGACTGGGAACGAAGAAGCGGATGAAGCTAATGGTTGTAATGCAGAAGATTATCAGTGGCAGACGGGGCAGACGCGGTTCCGCTGGGTGTTTAAGCGAACGAACGCGGGGAATTATGTTTTTGAGAAAATTGAGCGCGTAGAGCGAGAATAGGAGACAAAAAATGGAAAACAAAGATAAACAATTTATTACTGGTTTAGAGAACAATCTGGATGAAATCAAGACTGAGCAGGCGGCTGGGGCAAAGGTTGAGGGGGATTTGGCTGGGGCTGGCCAGAGTGCAACGGCAGCGCAAGGGGTGCCGAATACGGCGCAAGAGGTGCCGGTTATGAACACGGTGTCGTCGGGGCAGGGTGCGCCGACTATGAACGCGGCGCCGACTGGGGACTTTTTGACGCCGGCGGAGGAACAGGCGCAGAAGGCACAGTTGGCTGAGAAACGAGGCGTGAACGTACCACTGATTGTATTGATTGCAATTGTGATATTAGCATTAGCAGCGGTGGCTGGGATGGCGGCGACGAAATTGCTGGGAAATGATGAGCAGAAAGAGCCAGGAACAAGCATAGAGGGCGGCGGGGCGACCGATGGGGGCGAAGGGGACGGCGATGCTGGGGACGATGATTCGACAGATATCGAAGAGCTGGCGGTGGATGATGAGTTGGTGCAGAGGTTGTACGGGCGATTTAGTGTAGCGAAAAACCCCTGGGATGGGAAGTGGAATTTCTACGTCGATAAAGACGTGACGGTAGGCAAACCTGGCAGATATCTAATATTGACATTAGCCGAAGCAAATCTTTTTGAAAAACGACAGGATTGCCGGGGGAGCTATGAATATGAGTTTAACGATGGTACCGTGGTGCAATTGACCGAATGTTACGCAGGTGAAGATATGCGTCAAGAGATTAAAGAAATGTTCGGTGAGGATATGGTCTTTACGGAAGAGGATATCGCCGGAACGGTTTGTGGTGGTTTTCAATACAGCTCTGAATTTGACGAGTTTCATGCGGTTGGAAGTGGCTGCGGCGGGACATGGCCGGCAAGCATTATAGGCAAGATTGTGAAGGCTGAACGGTCTGGGGATAATTTGTTTATTTATGAAAAAGCCTTATTGCAACAGGAAGTGTCTCTCTATAAAATTAGCGATATTGATGGACGACTAGGTGCGGGCGAGTTAGTGGATGATTCGCTTGTGAACTACGACTGGGAAAATGGCAGCGCTGAAGAATTTAATAAACTTCAGACCGAAAAAATTGATGAGTACTTCGAAAAAGATAGCGACATTTTTAAATGGACTTTTACGAAGAATGCGGAGGGGAATTACGTTTTTGCAGGGCTGGAGCGGTTATAAGGTAGGAAGGAGCGGAAAATGGCGAAGAAAAGTCAAGAAACGGCGCTGGAGCATTGGGGCAGTGAGGAACTGCTGGGGATGGCGCCGATGGCGCAGAAACCGCAAGGAGAGGATGCTGCGAGCTCGCAGGAAGCGGTCAAGGAGGCTCCCGGCATCGAAGTGGGGTCTGTGGGCGGTACGGGGGAGGAAGCCCCGGAAGAGGCTTTTAATGAGCTGAAAGAGCCGGTTTCTGAGATGTCGAGGGAGACTATGGCAGGGGAGATGCTAGCGGATAAGGTAGACGAACCACGCGTATCGGGCGACAAAAAACCAAAATCAAAATGGCCGTGGATTTTAGTACTAGTATTGGTTTTAGCGGTGGCTGGGGCTGCAATGTGGTATTTCTGGGACCATAGGGGGAGCGAGGACGACGAAAAGATTGAGCCTGGGACGGGGATGGATGCAGAAGTGGAAGCGGGCGTTGGATCGGGGAAGGATGAGAGTATTGTACCGGAGATAGAAGAGCTGAGCGTGGATGATGAATTGGTACAGAGGTTATTTAACGAGTTTTCTCCGGTAACAAGTCCATGGGATGGAAAAACAGGATTTTATGTGCAGGCCCTAAGCGGGGGTTTGAGCAGGTCTATGGTGATGAATATTGCATTTTCAAATGTCTTGACTGCGAGCGACTATACATCTAATGGGTGCAGGGGTAATTATGAATTCGAGACAAATAATGGCTACCATTGGACAGCAACTTTTTGCTATAGCGGAGAAGAAATACGTAAAGAAATTGCGAAGCTGTTTGGATTTGATTATACGTTTACGGAAAATGACATTTTAACACGGTCTTGCCCTTTTAGTTACGATATAATGAATGACGAGTTTTTTCAAACTACATCAGGGTGTGGAGGTATAATCCCAGCTGGAGTTATTCGTGAAAACTATAAAGCGGAGAGGGCTGCTGATAGGATTTACTTATATGAAATGGCAGCATATGGTTCACAGGCGAGTGATGGGTGTGATACGGAGTTATGCCGTCTTAGTGATACAGGATGGAACATTGGAATAGATGGGTTGACAGTTGAGGGAATAGATCAAATGGGAGGTCTTTTGGGCTACCCTAAAGCAGATGAAATTTTCGACAAGTTCAAATGGACATTCGTCTGGAACGGCGAAAATTACGTTTTTGAGAGTTTGGAACGGGTAGAATAAAAACCAAAACAGAGGTAGGGAACTTGCCTAGGTGCGAAGCTGGGCAAGTTTTTTGTGGGTGAAGCTTTTGGTTAGTTTCTTCATCCTCCCTTGATATTACTCTATATGGCTAGACAACGGAGGGAGAAGGCAAAACAGTTCTCTCTTTCAGCTGACGGCATCACTTCATCATAAGCTAAGTTATGTTGAACCTGTACCAGAGCTAAGGATGGTGGAGCTGCCCACCAGTTGCCACTCATTGGTCCGTCACGATACTCATCATTCCTAGTATTAGTATATCCGCTGCGGACGAATTTTCCCCTTCATCACCCCTTGTATTTTAGCCTCCTAAGGCCATAGGAAGCTGTTTATGGCTAGTTTTATACTAAGTAGCCATTGTATAGCGTCTACGATCCAACATTACGTTATAGAGCTTTAGATGGCGTTGTAGGAGGCGATATAAGGGTAATGTAAACGTGAAGGTTAGTAATGCACGCTAGAGCCTCGGGCAGGTTAGGCATTTTTAAGGTAGGGTGTGGGGTAGGATTGGCAGAAAGGAGCATCTCATGATGAAAACTCTGCTTTGCAAGTTGTTGGGAATCTTGATTAATCGTTTAATTAGATGTGGCCCGAGGTCCTTTGAGAGACTAGTTTTGCTAAAAGTTGAAAAACATGATAGAATAGAAAAGTTCTATAAAACGGGGGCAATAGAAAAGTACCTTAACCCCTAGAAAACAGGAGGAAGTTTTGATGGATAAGACCATGAGACGGCGACTCAAGATTCTGGCGGTGGTGATAATGCTACTGTTCTTTGGCACGACATGCTTTATCGGGGGATTCATATCTTCAGGCAATCAGTTCACTGAGCTAGTCTCTACGCAACAGGCTGAGCTAAATCGGATTCATCTGGCGGAACGAGGCTTGGATGAAAATGGCGTGAAAAACAATCGGTTAAGCTCGCTTTATGTCATGGGTAGTCCAAGCAATAGCGATTATTCGATGTTTGAGAACGATGCCGAATTTCGCGATTATTGCAAGGAAAACTACCCTAATGCGGTTTACCCTACAGAAGAATGGACAGCGGAGGAGGTAATTCAGTCCTATCAAGACAATCCCGAGATTTGGACGGTTTGGACGGACGACTACTCGATGATAGCATACTGTTTTACTTGGACGCCGAGTTATTCGCATTGTTTCTATGCGCGCGCATGTTATCAAGATGTGTACGATGCAAAGAAAGAAGGGATAGAAGGGGCGGAAGTACGCCCTGGTTGGATGCCAGGTTGGTTTTATGTTGATGGCGTGAGAGTGCAGCTATATGACTATCCAGTGGTTGATTCAATAGAACCGCGAGAACTAGCGCGAGCTTACCAAAAAGGAACCTGGGATGGCTGGTCGGTTATGTCGGCGGATCTGAGTACGGAAGTCCACATCAACTCTGACGGCGAGCTGGATTATACTTATCGGTCGTATCAGTACACCAGAGCGAAGGATCCGGAGAGTCTAGCTTATACGAGTTTCGCGAAGGAACCGTGGTGGAAGGCGACGGATCTGGATTCTGAGATTAAAACGATGCTTACTGATGAGGAATATTGGCCGTTTGAAGACGCCGAGGATGAGTTGGCTTATGGCGAAGTGGTTGTGAAATTATACCCAGATTTACCAGCGAGCTATGATACGAGTGAGATTTTCTCGTCTCAGTGGTCCGAAGAGGGGACGTTTTGCTTGTCCCCGACTGGCGTAGTGCTGGCGAAAGCTGGGGAAGTGTTGGCTGAATGGATAGTGGAGCTTGATGAAGAGCAGACAGAGTTGTTGAGGCGGCCAGAAGATTTGGGCACAGAGTATGCCAATGATGTAGCTTATCTCTATACCGGTGATCAACTTCTAGCATTGCGTCAAGACGGTTCTGTGGTAACAGTGCTTGAAGGGATCTTCGAATCGAATACCAATAGTTCTCCGTATCACTTGTGGGGATTTCGCGAGGGGCAGCTGGTCTACTTTGAGGCGGCGAGACGCTACAGTGTGAGTGAGAGCCCGATTTCGCTCGGAGAAGTGCTTGAGGTAGACTTCGAAACGCTACGCCTGGTGATGAAGGAGGACGGCTGCTATGCGGTAGCGCGCGACTATAAGCGAGACCCGGAGTATTATCTGGTTTATCTCGGCTCGGAAACATTCGAGTATTATAAGGAGCAGTATGCAACGCTGGATAGCGCGGAGATTTTTCGCTGGTAGCGGGATGATTTTGCTAAATTAGCGAGTCGCATGAAGTAAGTTTCCGAAAAAACTTTTCCAAAAAATAAGAAAGGGGATGAGTCCCGGCCGGTTGGTCGGGACTTTTTATGCCATGTTTTACCGGTATAGCAAATAGACGAAGATAGTAAAAAGTGGCAGAATAGGCAAAATTTTAGCACAAGAAGTATGCGAGTGCTAAAAGGACAATGCTGTACAATGACTGGTTTTTGTCCAGACAATGACTGGCTTTTGTCGGACAAAATAATTGTGCTTGAAAAGTAAGTCTGCTATAATGTCAATAGAAAGAAGGTACAAAATGGGTGCAAAAACGACATTGGAACCAGAAATAACAGAGGTAAAGAAAGAAACTGCAAAAATTACGTTTCGGGCGGATAAGACATTGAAGCAGCAGGCCGAGCGGGTGTTTGAGTCGATGGGCATGACTATGAGTGGTGCAATAAATATCTTTTTGTCGCAAGTGGTGCGTGAGCAACGTTTGCCGTTTCATCCCGGCGCGACGGCGGAAGAAATGGGCGAAAATAGTTTTGAAGCGATGCTGGACGAGGCAGACGCGCTGCTTGAGGAACTGTAATAGACACTTCCTACGGAGCTTATGGTTCTACCGTATATATTATATATAGTGCGGGACTTGATTATATAGGGAAAGTGCGCTAAAATATAGAGGTAAATGTAAGCAGAGGTAGGTCGAATGGCAGAAACACAAACGACAGCGAATAAAGGCGGGCAAGAGTACGATAGCTCTCAGATTCAGGTTTTGGAGGGGTTGGAGCACGTGCGGATTCGTCCGGGCATGTATATTGGCTCGACGGGTTTTGATGGTTTGCATCATCTAGTGAAGGAAATTGCCGATAACTCAATTGACGAGGCGATCGCTGGGTTTGCGACGAAAGTTGTGATTACAATTTTGGCGGATGGGGGGATTCGGGTAGATGATAATGGCCGTGGTATTCCAGTAGATATTCACCCAAAGACAAAAAAATCGACCCTCGAGACAGTGCTTACAGTCTTGAACGCTGGTGGTAAGTTTGGCGGTGGTGGATATAAGGTGAGTTCGGGTCTACATGGAGTAGGTAGCTCCGTTGTAAATGCGCTTTCGACGAAGATGATTGCTGAGGTGCGTAAGGACGGGAAGATCCACCATGTTGAGTTTGCGCAAGGAAAGACGCAAGGGAACGGCCTAGAAGTGATTGGTGAGAGTGATGGGAAAGGAACTTCGATTACCTTCTATCCAGATCCTGCGATTTTTAGAGAAACGACAACTTTTGACTATAATTGGGTATCAAATTATGCTAGACATCAGGCTTATCTAACGAAGGGAATTTTGATTTCGGTAAAAGACGAGCGAACTGGTGCGCGTGAGTCATTCTACTTTGAAGGTGGTATTAAGAGCTACGTTCGCAAGTTGAACGAAGGAAAAGAAGTTGTTTCGGACGATATTTTCTATGTGGAGAAGCAAGTAGAAGATTCAGAAATTGAGATTGCTTTACAATATAATGATACATTCGCGGAGACAATCAAGCCATTTGCGAACAACGTTTTGACACCAGAAGGTGGGATGCATGTGGTGGGCTTTCGTACGGCGATGAATCGGGTGATTAATGATTATGCGCGCAAGAACGGCCTCTTAAAAGAGAAAGAGCCGAACTTGACCGGTGATGATATTAAAGAGGGTTTGACGGCGGTGATTTTGGTGAAGTTACCAGATCCGCAATTTGAGGGGCAGACGAAGAATAAGCTTGGCAACCCAGAAGTACGTGGTTATGTTGACCGAGTGATGACAGAGTATTTTGGATACTATCTTGAGGAAAATCCGAATATTGCGAAAAAGATTGTCGGGAAAGCGACTTTGGCGGCACGGGCACGTAAGGCGGCACGGGCGGCGCGCGACAACGTAATCCGAAAAGGGGCGTTTGAAGGACTGAATTTGCCATCTAAGCTAGCTGATTGTTCGAGTCGGAATCGCGAGGATTGTGAGCTCTTTATCGTAGAGGGTAACTCGGCGGCTGGCTCGGCGAAAGAAGGTCGTAATCCGCAGATTCAGGCGATTTTACCGCTCAGAGGTAAAGTTTTGAATACGGAGCGGGCGCGCCTAGATAAGATGTTGGCGAATCAGGAGCTAGTGAGCCTGATTAAGGGTCTCGGTGTGGGGATTGGTGACCAGTTTGATATTAATGGTTTGCGCTACAATAAAATTATTTTTATGACCGATGCTGACGTTGATGGTCTACATATTGCGACATTGCTTATGACTTTCTTCTTCCGTTATATGCCAGAAGTAATCAAAGCGGGACACGTCTATTTAGCAAAGCCGCCGTTGTTTGGTCTTACGAAAGGCACGGGCTCGAACCGGAAGATCGATTATGTTTATGATGAGGTGGCGCTAGAAAAGAAGTTGAGCGAGAAAATTGAAGAACGGAAGGCGGCAGGGACGAAAATCGACCCGACGCAGGAGCGTTTCAAACAAGCTGGTTATACGGCGCAAAACCGATTCAAAGGTCTTGGTGAGATGGATGCGAAGCAGCTTTGGGAAACAACGATGGATCCAGAAAACCGAATCTTGGTACAAGCACACATTAGCGATGCTGAGAAAGCTGATGCTGTGTTCACCAAGTTGATGGGCGATCAGGTAGATCTTCGGAAGAACTTTATTCAAGCTGGAGCGGCAAGCGTTAACCTTGACGATCTGGATTTCTAAGGAAAGGAGTGAAAAATGGCAAAGGATGAAGAAATGAAACAAAATGGCACTCCTGAAGATTTGGAGAAAGATATGACGGTCGACGCGGGGGGAGAGAAGCATGTCGTTGAGGGGGAGGTAATCGACGGAATCGAGCAAAAAGCCGTCGAAAGTACGATGGAAAGCTATTTCTTACGCTATTCGATGTCGGTAATTATCGATCGAGCACTTCCGGATGTGCGTGATGGTCTGAAGCCAGTAAACCGCCGTATATTATATGCGATGAATAAAAACGGTTGGAAAGCGCCGCACGCGACGGTGAAGTCTGCACGTATCGTTGGTGAGGTGATGGGTAAGTACCATCCACATGGTGATTCGTCGATTTATGATGCAATGGTAAATTTGGCGCAACCATGGAAGATGCGCTATACATTGGTGGAAGGCCAAGGTAACTTCGGTTCGATGGATGGTGATGATCCAGCGGCCTCGCGTTATACTGAGGCGCGCATGGATAAGGTAGGGGCGGAACTTCTGACCGATATCGAAAAAGAAACGGTGGACTTTCGTGATAACTTTGATGGTAGTGAGCAGGAACCTGTGGTTTTGCCGTCAGCAGTACCGAACATTCTTCTGAATGGTCAGATGGGTATTGCGGTCGGTATGGCAACGAATATCCCGCCGCACAATATGAGTGAAGTGATCGATGCGACGGTGGCTCAGATCGACGATCCGGAGATTGGTCTGGACGGTTTGATGAAGCATGTTAAGGGACCGGATTTCCCGACGGGGGCGGAAGTTTATGGTGGCGCACCGATGAAGCAAGCCTACGCAACCGGTAAAGGTTCGGTGACGATTCGGGCAGTGACGAACATTGAAGAAAAAAAGAACGGCCGCTATACAATCGTGATTACGGAAGTGCCTTACGGGATGAGCAAAGAGGGCTTTATCGAGAAAGTAAGGGAATTAGTTCTTAATAAGAAATTGGATCATATTGCGGATGCAAGAGACGAATCGGCGCGTGGTAAGATTCGGGTAGTGGTTGAACTAAAGAAAGACGCTTTTCCGAAGAAAATTTTGAACCAGCTTTATAAAATGACGGGGCTACAGACGACCTTCCATTATAATATGTTGGCGTTGGTCGATGGAGTGCAGCCACGAATCTTGGGTTTGAAGGAAATTCTGGCAGAGTTTATTAAACATAGGCAAAAAGTAGTCAGACGGAGAACGGAATACGATCTCAGAAAAGCAAAAGAGCGTGCACATATTCTTGAAGGTTTGAAAATTACGCTTGATAATATTGATGAAGTAATCAAGACGATTCGTGAAAGCTATGACGACGCGGATAAACGTTTGATGGAACGGTTTGGTTTGTCTGAGATTCAAGCGGCGGCGATCTTGGCGATGCAGCTGAGAAGATTGCAAGGACTAGAGCGTGACAAGATCGAAGACGAATTGAAAGAACTATTGGCAAAGATTGCAGAGTACGAAAAGATTTTGGCGGATGAGAGTGAAGTCTTGCGCGTGGTAAAAGAAGAATTGATTGCTATGAAAGAGAAATATGGCGATGCACGCAAGAGTAAGATCTTTAATCACGAGGTAGGGAAGTTCTCTGAGGAAGAATTGATTCCGGACGAAGAGAGTGTGATCTTGTTGACGGCTGAGAATTATGTGAAGCGGGTATTGCAGGGTGATTTCAAGCGGCAGAACCGTGGCGGTAAGGGGCGCCGCGGAATGACAACGAAGGAAGAGGACGTGATTTCTCATATTGTGACGGCAAATTCGCACGACTACCTCCTATTCTTTACGAACCAAGGTCGGGTGTTTAGACTGAAGGCTTATGAAGTGCCGCAAGCTTCGATGACCGCAAAAGGTTCGGCGGCGGTGAATTTGCTTAATATGCATCCAGATGAGAAGGTGACCGCAATCATTAAACAGGGCGAGAATGTCGAAGGATTCCTCTTTATGGCGACAAAGAAGGGAACAATCAAGAAAACGCCAGTGAAGGAATACTTGAACCTGCGAGCAAATGGTCTAGTAACGATTAAACTGGAAGCGGGCGACGAATTGAAGTGTATTCGTGAAACGAATGGCACGCACGATATTGTGATTTCGACGTCGGCGGGTCAAGCGGTACGTTTTAACGAAAAAGATGTTCGTAGTATGGGGCGAAGTGCGATGGGGGTGCGCGGGATTCGGTTGCGTCCGAAAGATGAAATCGTGGGAATGGATGTGATTACGAACGAGGATCAGAAACTTCTGGTAATTTCGGCGAACGGGTATGGTAAGGCGACGTTGGCAGAGAATTTCCCAACCCACGCTCGCGGCGGTGTCGGTATTAAGGTGGCGGCAGTAACGGCAAAGACGGGTCCGATCGTGGCGGTACATACTTTGGAGCCGGCAGCGAAAGAAGTGATCATGATGTCAACAAAGGGGCAGGCGATTCGGGTGGCGATGGAAGAGATCCCGACTTTAGGTCGCTCGACTCAAGGGGTGCGGATTATGCGCCTGAATGAAGGCGATACAGTGGCTTCGATTGGGATCGTAATGCCAGATGAAGATGAGCAAGCAAAACTGGGGGAAATGCAAGAGACTGCCGAAGAGGCTAAGACGAAGTAGTTGCTAGTAGTGACAACAAGAAGGTCCGGTTAAAATGGTTATCCGGGCCTTTTTGGCGAGTGAAAATATGACAAAAAGCTGAATAACATTTTTGTTCGTTAACAGAGACAAAATAGAGAAAATGCGATTTTAGTTCACGCTTGTGCTTGTTATTTTTGAAAAATTTTTGTTACACTCGCAGGGAATAAAATTAACTGCGAGGAAATATGAAGAAAATTCCAATTATGCTATCAACTTTAACTTTGGCGATGGCTGGAGCAAGTCTGAGGGCTCCGGCGGCCGCCTTAGGGGAAGTGGTGGCTGAACCGTCTTTGAATCGAGAATTATTTATGTCGGCTAGGCTAGCGGCGGAAAAAGTTAATGCTCCGTTAAAAACTAATTATTTTGATGAGCAAGTTTGGATTGACGCGATAATACCGAGAACAGGGAATTTGATAGTCGACATACATGTGATGGATGAAAAACAAGCTGTACGGCGAATCGCGGTGGCGACCGCAAGCTATGATCGAGTATCGATGACACAAGCTGATAAGGATTGGTCGAATTGGGATGGCGCAGCTTTGCCGGATTGGACTTTGCGGGGACGGATCTTAAATCTTGATAGTGCACAGAAAGATTTTCACCGGCTAGTATCGGTGGATTATAGAGACAGAAACTACGATTTAGTAGAGAACAATCGCCAGGATGTGGTGTATTTTTATGCGGAATTGGGCGGCTGGGATGAGAGTGAACCAGAGGTGATACGCTGGAAGATGGATTATCGGACTTGTTCAAAAAATGTGAATTTTCCGGCAGTAGGGAGTGCAGTATGTGGGAAAAATATCGATACCGAGACAGGAGAGATGACTTATTTGCATCAAGGTGAAAAGAATCCGGAGTTAAGTTTTGCGACTTGGGCGGATGAGTATAAGAGCATCTTGCAAGTAGATATTGATAGACTTGACCAGAATATACAAGAGCTGGAACGAGCGGAAATAATTAAAGTTGATACGGCGATTGCGAATTACGAATCTGAAGCACAAGAGTTGCGCACGCGGATTTATGAGGCAGCGGATTCAGAGGAGCTGGATGCGGAGATAACGGCACTTGAAGATAGGTTGAGCAACTTGCGTAAGAAACATTTTCCAGAGGTAACACCAGATGGGACGACGGGGGATGAAGACGATGAGAAGAACCCAGATAAGGAAGAAGATAATGAGACCGGTGAGGATTTTGAAACTGATGATGATTCTGGAACTGATGATGATCCTGGAGCTGGCGGTGATGACGATGATAAAAGTGATAATGGAACGGGGAATCAAGATAAAGATAAGGGCGATACTGGCAATATAAATACAAAACCAACAACGGGAACTTCGGGGACAGAGGCGACTACTCCTGATAAGCGGCCAGATAGCGGAGCTAATAAACCCCAAAATCAGGAGACAAATGGAACAATGAATCGTGCGGAAGTGACAGTAAATAATACGTCTAGCGAAGAAACTAATGATAATATTGCAGTTGATGGAAATAAGACTACAACTAGCGAAGCAGTAGAGATTCCGAACTTGGGCGGTGGAGAAGAAGTAAACCTTTGGCCATGGATTCTTATAATTTTTAGCATAACTGGGGTGTCAGGTTGGTGGCTTTGGCGAGCGTTTGGGCGTAAAACTAAGCGGAAATAGCCAATAAAACAGAGATCACCGAAGAAATCTGGACAGCCCGAACCGTTTATGCTACAATGGGGTTATGTTAAGGAGTCTAGCGACTATCTTCGGTGATTCTTTGGGGGATAATCTCGGGTGGGGAGCGATAGTGGCGTTTTTTGCGGGGTTCATAATAGCGCAGCTTTGTAAGTTTTTGCTGGGCGCTTGTACGAAAGAGGGGCGATCGGGGATGAAAGATATCCGATCGGCGATTGGATATCTGATGCGTTCTGGTGGGATGCCTTCGGGGCATTCGGCAGGAATGATGGCGATAACAGTATATCTGGGTTGCTACTATGGATTTTTGTCGGGAATCTTTGCATTAGCAGTGGCGACGACCGGAATAGTATTATATGATGCGACCCATGTTCGCTATGCGGTTGGTGAACAAGGGGAGGCTTTGAATAAATTATTGAAGAAATCGGGGGAGACGGAATTGCCAGTGGTTGAGGGCCATACAATGTTGCAGGTGGTTGTAGGGGCGTTCTTGGGGATAATGGTAGGTTTGGGAGTGTTTTTCTTGGTCGCGAGATGATAGTAACAGGGGTAGAGCTCAAAAAAGGCAAAAAAGTTGGACTTTTTCGAAAAAAAGTCCAAAAAAGTGCTTGACACCCTCATATATGTGCGATAAAATGAGAATATCTTAAGGTTGCGAGGAAGTGAAACAGATTAACTTATCGCCTTTAGGAGGAGAATTTAACAATTTAGTTGTGCAATTATGGTTTGTGGAGATGTCGTTAGGGAAGCTTAACGTAATCTACAAACTTATCATCGTCAGTTATTTATGAACTTTGGTTCAAATTCTGAAGCTTGAGCTTATGCGAGAGCTGAGGAGGCTATTTGATAGCCACTTTAATGGAGAGTTTGATCCTGGCTCAGGATGAATGCTGGCGGCGTGCC
>CARBES010000016.1 GCA_948944455.1 uncultured Candidatus Saccharibacteria bacterium
GGTTTCTCCCTCCGTTGTCTAGCCATATAGAGTAATATAAGGGAGGATGAAGAAGGTTAAGCTAGCATAAATCTGCCACGATATGGAGTTTGATGTGTCCATTTTGGCTAAGGGCGTCGTAAAGTTTGAGAAAATTGGGGATTTTGGCTAGAAACTTACTGTTTTTGGTTTTAAAATACGACTTATATAATAGTTCAATGGCGGTGCTGACGATGTCGAGAGCTTGTTGGCGGGGTCGCGTCTTAGTTTTGGCGAGGTCTGCGGCAATAGCTGGGAGATCGGCAGGGGTGGCGGCGATTAGTTTTTTGGCTTGGGTTATGATTTTGTCGGAAGCTTTTGGCGGCTGATCGAGGGTATTCGTGAGCTTAGGAAAGAAAATCTGCGCGCGAGAACGGATGGTGGGCAGTAGCAGATTGGGCTGCTCGGTGAGCAGTACAAAATGACAGTGCGCCTTTGGTTCCTCAAAAGTTTTTAAAAAAGCGTTCTGGGCAGCTTCGTTCATAGCGTCGGCTGGCGCGATAACAAAATATCGTTCGCTGATTTCACGGTTATGAGTCAAAATGAGAAAATCACGTATTTGCTCGACGCTGATAATTTCGGTAGCTTTGGATTCGTCGGGACGGAGATAGACAGGATGCGGAAGTTTTAGTTTGGTTTCGGGTGGGACGACAAAAACTGCACAGCTAGTGCGAGCGGCGATTGTTGAAATATCAGTTAGTTTTTTGAAAAACATGGAGCAGACCTCTTGTTGGCTTGTCGGCTATATATCTTTTCTCGGCCCGCGTCGCTCGAACCTGTCGTTACAGGTCTCCGCGCGCTTAACCTCGGCCGTTGCCTCCGGATGACCTCGAAAAACATATAGTCGACAAGCTAGCATTAGCTTTGCTCCATGATTTTCGAAAATTCGGCTGGTAGTTCGGTTTCGAAAGTTTTACGAATATTCCCTTCTGGACCAGGGATGGTGATTTCGAGAGCTTTGGCATGAAGCATAAGGCGTGGCGCCTTAACGCCAGTACCGTAGACTGGATCGCCGAGAATCGGCGTACCGAGATAACGAAGGTGGACGCGGAGCTGGTGCGTGCGACCGGTAGTCGGCTTTAGCTCAACGAGACTGTATTTATCGTTCTCGGCTATGACTTTATAATGGGTCTGGGAAGGTTTGCCGTTTTGATCGACTTGGAAAGTTGTGGGGCGTTTGAGATTGCGCGCAATTGGTAAGTCAATCATAGCCTCGGGGAGTTTGGGGTGTCCCTCGATAACAGCATAATAGGTTTTATGAGTTTTGCGATCTTGGAATTGGCGACGGAGCATTTTTTGGGTTTCGGGATCCTTAGCAAGGATAACGGTGCCGCTAGTGTCGCGATCGAGCCGATGGACGAGCAGGCCATAATTCTCGAGCGTGGCTTCGGGGCAGTATTCGCCTTTAGCCATGCTAAGCAACCCAGCTGGTTTATCTAGGACTAACACATGATCGTCCTCGTAGATGACTGGCGGGCGGGGTGGAATTGCAGTAGCTGCCGGTACCTGCAAAACAATTTTGCTATTGGCTTCAAATTTAGCATTAGGCTTCTTTATGATTTCGCCATTAACAGAAACATAGCCGCTTTTAATAAAAGTCTGGAGACTTGAACGGTTATATTCAGGATGTTGCTTGACGAGTAAGTGATCAAGACGAAACTTTTCCGGGGCTTGCTGATCAACGGAGAGCGAGACATCACCATTAATGACGCGCGATAGTTCAGGTTTGCTAAATTTTTTACCAGTAATAATCATTTTTTAAAATGTTGTGAAAATTACAACATTCCTCCCTTTTACCTTAAATAAAAAGCTTTTTGGACTTGGTGAAGCTTAGTATTAGCGACTCCGTTAGCGTATTTTTCACCCTCTTCAAAGAAGCCGAGAACCGTCGAGTCGTCGATTTCGCGATATTTGGCCTGGAAGGTTTCGAGCATAGTGGCGACGCTTTCAGCGACTTTTTGTTTGAGATCGCCATAATGAGTTTCGCCAGCCCAGGTCGAAATTACATCCTGGAGAGGCATATCGTTGACAAGAGCTTCGATCTGGAGAAGGTTACTGATCCCGGGTTGGTTAAACATGTCATATTGGATTTTGCCAACACTGTCAGTAGTAGCGGACATGATTTTCTTTTTAACAGCAGTTGGGTCATCGGAAAGCATAATCTTGCTGTTTTCGGCGGCGGTGGACTTGCTCATTTTTTTCTCAGGATTCTGGAGATCGCGGATACGGATACCCTCATTGACATGCATGAATTCGGCTTGGGCTTTTGGCGTGGCCGGTAGAGTGAAGATTTCGCCAAATTTGCGGTTAAATTTTTCGGCGAGGCGACGAGTAAGCTCGATATGCTGGAACTGATCTTCGCCGACTGGTACATAGACGGCATCGTAGAGTAAGATGTCGGCCGCCATGAGTACCGGGTAATCAAAAATTCCAACATTAACGCTTTCTTTTCCCTCACTCTTATCTTTGTATTGAGTCATGCGGTTTAAGTCGCCCATGCTGGCAATACAGTTTAGAATCCAGCAGAGTTCGGAATGGGCTGGAACATGTGACTGACGATAAAAATGGACGTTTGGGTTAACTTCGAGCCCAGCGGCGAGATAATATTTAAGAGAACGGATAAGATTTTGCTGTAATTCCCCGTCAATGTCGGAAATGATTGAGTGTAAGTCTGGGACAAAGATGTTGATTTGTGATTTACTACTATGGGTGTTAGCAAGGCGCACCATCGGTAAGAGAGCACCGAGAAAGTTACCGAGGGTAAATTCACTATTGACGCGAAGGCCGGTGAGGATAGTAGGGGCTGAGGTTATTGCTTGTGTGGTCATATAGATATTATATCATATATGAAAATGTAGCGGGATGGATGGAGAGGCTCCGGAGGTTTCTTTTTGCTGAGATTCCGGTATTGCTATTAAAAGTTGAAATTTTATGCTATACTTAATCTAATTATTTCTATGGTTACAAAAAATCAGAAAACTTTACAAAAAACATCAGATTCCACTTCTGATGCGAAGAAAGAAACTAAGAAGGCGCGGCCAAAACTACGCTTTGCGGAAGGGTTGTGTTTCAAAAAGTTATTCTTCATTTTTTTGATTGGCTCGGTGATTGGAACTATCTATGAGGATATCTTGATTTATGTGCAGACCTATAATGCTACTGGTACTGGAGTTTGGATAACACACCGCGGGGTAATCTGGGGACCGTTTAATGTGATTTATGGTTTTGGGGCAGCAATAATGTGCTGGGTTTTGTTGCGAAAAAAGTTGGCGAATTGGCAGATTTTTGTCTATTCAGCATTGCTTGGCGGTTTCGTAGAATATGCGTTAAGTTTTTTGCAGGAGAAGTTTGTCGGTACGGTATCCTGGAATTATTCACATCATGTTCTGAATTTTCAAGGCCGGACTTCGGTGCCGATTATGTTGGTTTGGGGAGTGATGGGGTTGATTTTGGTGAAGGTAGTTTATCCATTTTTGTCGAATTTGATTGAGCGGATTCCGATTCGGATTGGCGAGATTGTTTTTGTGGTACTATTGGTGTTTATGACGTTTGATTGCTTGATTTCTTGGTCGGCTTTGATTCGGCAGAATTTGCGCCACCAAGGTATTGCTCCATGGACGCCTGTAGGTGAGTTTTATGACCGATATTTTCCAGATGAATACTTGCATAAATATTATCCAAATATGGTGCGGCAGGACAGTAAGTAGATGGTAACGTTGCTCGGCTTGATTTTGGTTGTAATGGGGGCGGGCTGGTGGTTTTATGGTGGTCGAGTCCTTAGGAAGAACCGTTTGGAGCTAACGCCAAAACCGGGAATCCCGACGCGAGCGGTTTTAATCCCGGCACGAGATGAGGGAGCAGTGATTGAAGGGCTACTTCAAAGTTTGCAGGAACAGACATTGCCGGTGCCGATGCGAGATGTGTATGTAATTGTAGAGCGTGCAGACGACCCGACCGTTGGAATCGCAGAAAGATATGGCGCAAGGGTGATATTTCGGACGAACTTAAAGCGCCAGCGTAAGGGTTATGCTTTGGACGAGGCTTTGAAACAGATTTTGCCTCGGTGGCGTTACGATTTATATTTTATTTTTGATGCGGATAATATTCTAGCAAGGGACTATATGGAACAGATTCTAGAGAGCTACGCGAAGGGGTACCAGCTAGCAACGGGCTATCGTAATTCAAAGAATGCAAATGCGAATGTGGTTGCGGCGGTTTCGAGCCTGACTTTTTCGATGATAAATGTTTTGGGAAACAAAAATCGAATCAAGAAAGGTGCGAATGTGATTTTTTCGGGTACTGGCTGCTATGTTGACGGTCGTTTGATTGACAAGTGGCAAGGCTGGCCGTTTCATAGTTTGACTGAAGACTATGAGATGTCGCTTTATGCGACCCTGCATAGTATTCCGACTTTCTACAATGAAGAAGCCGAGTTTTATGATGAACAGCCAACTCGCTATCGGCAAACGGTCGATCAAAGAGTGCGTTGGATTAAAGGTTATTTCTCGGCCCGTCGCAAGTATATTCCACTTATGCGCAAACGTAAGCGCGCGCAAAATATCGGTAGTATAAAACGCGAAGCTATCGGAGTGAGGCCGATTATTATAATGCTTGTTGGGGTGATTATAATGATTGTAGGGTTACTAGTAGAGTTGTGTTCGCGTGGCGAGGTGGCGATGGCGATTGGATTAGTTATAGCGTTGCTGGCGGTGGTTTATTTGGTTTTGATGTTTATTACACTTGAAATGGTAAAACGTGAGAAAATTAAACTGAGGAAGCAAATAAAATGGCGAGCAGTGTTATTTAATCCGTTGTACCTTGTAACTTATGTCCCCTGTGCTTTAAGAGCATTATTGGTACGAGATGTGAAATGGAAGAAGATTGAACACGGGAAATAAAGGGAAAGCAGATGACGAAAGCTCTTTAGTAAGCCTCTATTTTCGATTTCAAAAATAGTAGCATAATTTGTAACATGCTCTTCTTCGTCCGCAGCGGGCACACAAGCGGATATGACCGAACATTTTATGGTATATATTATGGTAGTGCCGTACTGTATGCTGGGCAATCAAGCTTCTTTTGGGGATCTGCTACTGCACCGACTGGTGGAGGAAGCCTACAAATTGCTGCCACAGTTTCTGTACCAAATTTTGTAACTGGGCGATACTGGGGACACTCCCTCCGTTGTCTAGCCATAGAGTAATATATAAGGGAGGATGAAGAAGGTTTAGTTAATCAAAGTTATCTGGGCTAATTATAACGGAGGAGCTAGATAATGCTTGGCTTGTCGAGTGGATCTAGTCGCCGCTTAGTTTCAAGCCAGTCCGGTACGTCAGTGAACTTAATTTCCGGACAATAGTTGATGTCTTGGCTGGTGACATCGTAATAAAGATTGTAAACTTGGTCAACCGAGCCAAAGAGTGCGTCATCCATTTTGAAACCGAGTTTTGTAGCAACTTCTTTGACAGCAGCTTCACTGGGGCCCTCAATTTCCACGAAGCTGGGAATCCAGGGCCAAGTGTCAATATCGACTTCGACATCATCAAGGCGCCATTCTTCACGATAAGTTTCCTGTTCAGCTTTTGGCTTGAGGCCGATAGCTTTGACAAAATTAAGAGCTTCTTCGTAACTATCTACGGCTAGGCAAATTTCTTTCATGCCGGAGAGGCTAAGGCTATCAAGATGCTTGTAGCTCATAGTGATTCGGTTGCCCTCGTCGCGCACGCGTACGAAGGAATGGTCATCAATGCTAAAAATCGTACGCCGCATGAGCGTGTCGGGCTGGAGCAGGGTGGCGCCGAGTTGTTTAAGCTGTACTCGGAGTTGATTTCTCTCGATTTTAGTAAAAGTTGCTTCGATTTCTGGTTTCATAGCCCCATTGTAGCACGAAAGTGCGGTATAATGAGAATAGATGAGATCAGGCAAGCAAAGAATTAGTCGATATCGAGGACGGCGTATAGTGGCTGCGGTTGCGTCGATTGCGGCTCTGGTTGGTGTAGTGATTGCGAACCCGAATAGCTATGAGCCGATTGTGGAACCAGCAGAGGCTATCGATAGCGATGGCGCCGTAGGCATGGAGGGGCAGTTGTTGGCGACAGAGGTTTTAGAAAAGCTGGAGATCAAAGGACGTGCACCAAAGACTGGATATAGTCGTGAAGAGTTCTATAAAACTTGGCCGACGATTGAAGGGTGCAGTTTACGCCAGCGAATTATTAAGCGTGAGTTGGGCGAAACGGCAAAATTAGACGCTGACCAATGTACGGTTTTGGCGGGAGAGTTTATAGAGCCTTATACTGGACAAAATTTGATTTTTTATGAAAAGGCGGATTTATCAAAGGGTGTGCAGATCGATCATGTAGTGGCCTTGTCGGATGCTTGGCAAAAAGGTGCACAATATAAGACGGCTGAGGAGCGCTATGCGTTGGCGACGGATCCTTTAAATTTGCTTGCGGTAGATTCGAGTGCGAATCAGCAGAAGTCGGATGGTGATGCGGCGACTTGGTTGCCAAAAAATAAAGCGTTTCGATGTCAGTATGTGGCGCGACAGGTCTCGGTGAAGTATAAATATGGCCTTTGGGTGACCCAAGCGGAGCATGATGCAATTGCAAGGGTACTGACGGCGTGCCCGAATGAGTTGGCGGTTGGGGTGGAATAAGGAAAAGCTAATAAATCCCTAGATAAGCTTAATTCTAGACTTTCTTCAACCAGGGGTGAGTATTCTTATATTCTCCCTAAGAAGCTTTACTATCATGCTTTTCGGGAAACGCTCACGCTCGCCCATCGTCATGGGGAGCTAGTTCGCTTCATCCGACTCCCGTCGTTGTCGGACATTCCCGACAAAGCAGATAGCTAAAGCTTCTTAGGGAGATTCTATTTAGCTTTTCCTTATTTCTCGTTGGTTTGTAATATTGCTAGCAATACATTCTTCTGCATAGCTTCTAGCACATTGTTCGCCAAACCTTCATCCTTCCTTGATTACTCTATGGCTAGACAACGGAGGGAGAGAGCATGATATTGCTCATGGCCGGCGAAGGGAGTTATGGTGTTATCAAAATTCAGATAATAAGCTGCATTAGCCCAACCAAAAGTGCTTGACCATGCCAAACCTCGTCCGCCAAGACTCAAGATCAGCGAATGACGCGGTACTACATACCCGCTGCGGACGAAGAAAAGACTAGAAATGTAAAAAACGACCTGCGTGTCGTTTTTTTATCTTGCTTCACCCCTGATAAGCTTCGATAAAAAGCGACCTAGTGGTCGTATTTTGGTTTTTGGCTTCTTCGTCCGCAGCGGACACGTACCAGGTGTTTCCGTAAACTTGCTTGGCGCCTATGGCTTTGCCTGGACACGTGCTGCTCTAAGCTTTAATTTTGCTAATGAAGTACACCCAGGAACTAATCCATCACGTAGTGATGCTCGTCCCCTCCGTTGTCTAGCCATATAGAGTAATCAAGCGGAGGATGAAGAAGGTTAAACGTAAATTATTGTGCGTGCCACGAGTCGGCTTACTCTGGCTGAACAAAACTATTCAATAAATTTTCGCGTAGCTCGTCAAGGTTTAGGCTCTCGGGCCGCTCAGCCTGAGAATAACTGAGATGTGGTTTTGATTTGAGGGCATCGCGCGTGGCGGCTGGATAGAGTTTTGGGTCTGCGCCGAGATCGCGTAGTGCGACGAGATGATGGTCAATTTCGAAAGTGTATTTTATTGGTTGTCCGTTTTCGATGCCCTGGAAGACAGCGCCGTGTGGTAACCAATCGACCATCGACATAGTCCCGACCGCGCCAATTAGGACGAAATCACGAGTAGTGAGGATTTCTTCGAGCTCATTAGTCCAAAAAACATTGAGCTTTAGGGAGTCATGATTTTCAAGAACTTGGCGAATTGGTTCTAGATATTTCTCGACGAGTTCTGCTTCGGAGCTGGCTGGTAGCAGTATAGTGAGCTCGCTCGGTAGATCTTTGGTGGATAAGTCTCGGAAGAGATATTTGGCGTCAGGGAAAGCAGTTTCGACCGAAGCGTCTTTGACTTTGCCAAGATAAGCGGCGGAGGGCGCTTTGGCATCTTGTTTTGAGGTGCTAACTGAATAAACTTCAGCGGTATCTTTGCATTCGAAGAGAGCGGTTTCAGGGTCGGTAGGGCTTTGAAAGACGAGGTGATATGCACCGTTACAAATTGCGAAGGCGCGCTTACTAAGGTCTTCAGGAACACCCTCGATCCGAGCGGCAAATTCTGCGCCGACTAGCTCTTCGATTGCGGTTTCGTCAATTTCGACGAGATCGGTTTTCCGAAAAATATAGATCCCCGTAAAAATCGCTTCGGCGATGGCTGATAGAATTAAACCTATGATAATCAAGTGCATAATAAGGCTGGGTTTTTGGTGCGATGAATACTGCTTCGAGATAAGTAGCGCCCCGGTCCAAAAGATAAAGACACCCATGAGCGTTGTGATAGCAAGCTGGTTTGGCTGGAAGGCGATCAGAAAAGCTGCTACCCAGCCAATACTGAACAAGTGAGCAGCGCCAGCGACTAAGACAGCGGTGAGACGGGCGGTACGTGGGCGACTTTTCCAAGCCAGAACGAGCGCGACGACATTCATGATTGAAAGTAACCCAGAACAGAGCAGCATAACTTTTAGTACTGTCGGGTAATAATCGGTAGTAACCCATTCGTAATTTTTGGTAATCATGAGCAGGATCATCTGCATTGGCCCGATCAGGAAGGCCAAGATTGATGCCATTATGAAGCTAAAAGTGCTCAAGGTCAAAGGCCAGTGGCTTTCAGCACGAGCAGCCTCAGCCTGCTCGTTGATAAGCTCGCTAGGCCAGAGTAACTCGGACGTCGTTTTTTCTTCGGCTGAAGCTTCGACGGCGCGGTTTGCGCGATGCTCAAGCGATGGCCAGAGTAGATCGTCGGCTTCGGGCGAGTTTTTAGTTTTCTTCATGGCCTCCATATGCATTTATTATAGCATAAGCATTGAGGCGTAGTAACTAATTATTCGCCTGTACTAGTGATTAGCAGAAAAATGCCTAAACCGATCGCTATGGCCATGCCAATCCCGCCGAAAAATATTAGGCCGAGAGGCGAGACGATGATAAGGCTGATACCAGCGTTGCGATTCTTGGTCTTACGATAATAGGCTTGCGGGTCGGGGTGCTTCGCCGCCTCAAAGCGAAGTTCGGCATCGAGGCGAGCTCGACGAATTTCAGATTTTTTAGACATGTTGAATACCTTAGATTTGACGTAGTGCGTCGCTATAAGAGGTTCCTGACTGAATCAGCTGATAAATTTTATTAGCCTCAGAACTGGTGATATATTTATACTCATCTTCGCATTCAGCTTTAGCGTTTGCGCCTAGAGTTTGACCGTATTCGTAAGTGCAGCGAGTAATAATACGATCTTTAATTTCGCTAGCAGTTGGCCCCGTCGGCGTAGGTGTGGATGATGAGCTATTGTTATCTTGTTTATTCGAGGAAGGGTTTTCTTCGGGAGTGGGTTGAGTTTCCGTAGGTTTCTGCTCTGGCTCCGGAGTAGACTCGGTTGGTTTTTGATTGGTGTCGGGTTGAGTTGTGGTGACACCGTACTTTTGAGCAAGGGCTTTATAAGTTTCATCTTCACTCAGACAGGCACTGTCATACCAGATTTTGCCATCGCGGAGGCATTTTTCTTCGGCTGAAACGAATAGATTGCCGGCGGCGGTAACTACTGCTTTGCCAATATACCACACGCCGATGCCGATAGCGATAAGAAGGATGAGAGCAAGGATGCTCGCGTCTGATGTCGGCTGGTTGTTATTTTGAGCATCACCTACTTGCTGTGGTTTTTTCGCGGTAGGAGCCGCTTTGGGCTGAGCTTTGTTTGTAGGTGCTTTGGCTGGTTTTGTATTTGTTGTCATAATTCCCTTTCCGTCGCAAAAAAGCGACCATATATGTAGTCGCTAAACTTTACAGACGGGCTCTAACACCAGTACTGCGATATATGGCCGCATTTCGTGTTAGAACGCGTCTTTTAATTGTCTATAAAGTTTAGCTATTTTTATAGTAACATATTTTGTCAAAAGATGGAATAACGGTAGCGGTCTTTTACTGGCCTTATCCTGGCCGATAACGGAAAAATGTAGTATAATAAAAATAGTAGTAAATATTTGACATTTTAGGAGAACTATCTTGAACTTAAAAGTAGGCATTGTGGGTCTCCCGAACGTTGGGAAATCGACTTTATTTAACGCTTTGACCAATGCGGGGGCATTGGCGGCGAATTATCCTTTCGCCACGATTGAGCCGAATGTTGGCATTGTGCCGGTGCCGGACGAGCGGTTAGACGTGCTGGCGAAGATGTATGACACCGAGAAAGTGGTGCCGGCGGCGGTGGAGTTCGTTGACATTGCAGGGCTGGTCGAAGGAGCGTCGAAGGGCGAGGGCTTGGGCAATAAATTCCTCGCACATATTCGTGAGTGCCAGATTATTTGTCATGTGGTGCGGGTTTTTAAGGATGGTGATGTAGTACGGGCGGAAGGTTCGAAGGACCCGCAGCACGATATTGAGGTGATTCAGACTGAGCTGGAACTAGCCGATCTCGAAACTCGCGAAAAGGTTGAAGCGAAACGCAAGAAGAATGCTGGCAAGGACGATCCGAGCATGGCAATTCCCTATTTGACTGATAAGCCGGTGATTTATATGTTTAATGTGGACGAAGAGCAACTTGCGGATAAAGAACTGCGCGAAAAGTTGGCTAGCAGTGTGGCGCCGAGTCGGGCGGTGTTTGTCAATGCCAAGCTCGAATCGGAAATGTCGGGCATGTCGGCGGAGGAGCGTAAGGAGTTTTTGAATGAATATGGTGTTGAGGAAGATGCGTTAGGTGAGCTGGTGAAAGCAGCCTACGAAACTCTGGGTTTGCAAAGTTTTCTGACCGCTGGCAAGAAAGAAGTCCGCGCCTGGACGATTAAGCAAGGTGCGACGGCGCCCGAAGCGGCCGGCACGATCCATACTGATTTTCAGCGTGGGTTTATTGCTGCAGAAGTGATGAAGTATAATGACTTAAAGGAACTGGGTTCGGAACAAGCCGTGAAGGCAGCGGGTAAACTCCGTACTGAGGGCAAGACTTACGTTATGCAAGAAGGTGACGTAGTCGAATTCCGGTTTAATGTTTCGAAATAATTAGGCAGTTTTGCAGGATAATAAAAAGTTAGCCCCGGGCATAAAGCTCGGGGCTGTGGGTTGCTAATAGATTAGATTCTGTTGATCAGGGCGCCGTTGCTGTCAGGTAGGACATCCATGAGCTCCTGCAGAGCTTCCATAATGCCAGGGTTACTGTCGACAACATCCAGATCTTCACGGATCAAATCTTGGCTTAAGATCATGATTAGACGGTTGCAGACGCGGATATTAACCAGGATGTGCTGGAAGAAATCCTTCTGTTTCTGGGCCGGCATGCTCTCGTAGTAGGCCTCAACCTGCCAGGGGTGTTCCTTGTTTTCGGCGTTATAAATTGCGCCCGGGAGCGGATCGCCGTTGGCGTTACGGTAGCTGGCAATGTCATCGAGACTGATGAACTTTGCCACCTCCTTGTCGCCGCCAGCGCGGCAGGCGTGGACCAGTTCAACCCAGGCATGGACGTCACAGGGGCGAAATTGCAGTAAATCCCGGGTCTTGATCGTGGTAGCTAACCACTGCAGCTGAGCAATCAGGAGGTGCCCCGCGGATCTGATATAGCCCTGTTTGGCTTGGCTGGTAATCATAGGGGTAATGCTGGCGCAATGCGTGTTCTCGTACAGTTCGCCCGTGGTGTTGATGATGATATCCCGGTAGTCGTAAAGCCGACCGACCGTTTCGGTCTCAGCGTCGCAGTGAATCTCCGTCAGGAAGCGACGGTTGATCCCGGAGTCCCCGATCAGAATACTCTGACGGATCAGCTCCTCCATGATGTAGTGGTCGGAGCTGCTGATGCGGAAGGACGGTTTGTCGTTTAAGTTGAGGCAGAAATTGCGGCAATAGTCGTACTCCCGCTGATCAGACTCGTCCAGTGTCAAGTACTCGGAACGGGAAATTTCTTCCCCAGTATGGAGATGCTTGATCTTGCGATCGGGCCAGCCGTCGTGGGTTTTGTCAGGCAGGGGGCGGAACATTTTGTCTTCCAGTGGGTCGCCGTTCTTATCGATGGCCTGCCCCCACATGTTAATGCCGGGGAGATCGAAGATAAAGGCCAAGGCGCTCATCTTGTCCACAGTGTAGAGTTTCAGCATCTGTTGGGCGTCCTTACGCCGGCGCATCCGCTGCTGCTCATCACTCTGAACCAAGAGCGCAATGATGTGCTGCTGGTTGCTGGTGGAGAGTATGCTGGGGTAGTCGCTGGCCGGAGCCAGCTGAAGGGCGGTCATCATAGACCGAGCGCCCTCAAAAAAGGCACGGGCTTCGCGGGAGTTGGGGCTTTGCAGGTAGTATCTGAGGTTAGAACGAATGTTGGTTTCCATAGGAATCCGCCTTTCTGCGCTATTCGCGCTCAAAAATTTACGCAACAGAGTTATTGCGCAGATCGGCTATCTTAAATCCTCCGGTTTTGGTTGATAAGATGAAAAATAAGCGATCTGCACAATAAACCTGTCGTGAGCTTTGAGCACGAATGAATCTATTAGCTGTAAAGGTACATTAGTGGCGTTTGTTCGGCCGCTAAGTTAAGCTTGGAGTATTGTTTTAGCAATACTCCTTTTCTAGGGACTAGAAAAACATATTTCGTGATTTAATCCCCATTTTTACATTGTAGCACAGATTCTGTGTTTTGTCAATAACTTTGAGAAAAACAGCTTCAGACAAAAAGTTAGCCCCGGGCATAAAGCTCGGGGCTAAAAATAATGCTGTTTTGTGTAGCTGTCGGCGCTCGGCTCTCAGATCTCTTCGATGCCTATGAGTGAGAGCACCATTCCGCACCGCTGGTCCTTTTTCAGGTCGTCCAGCTGCAACGTGACGGAATCATACTTCCAGAGTCGCTTCAGCGCCCGCTGCAGGTTATCCAGCATAAAGCCACAGAAGATTAAATCTTGCCAGGCCTTTGCTCCGCTGAAGACAATCTCAATGGTGCCATCATGGAAATCGACCGCGCCACTTTCGGTGATGGTCCGATCACGGTAGGGGACACGGATGGCGCCCAGATAGGCGGTTAAGCCGTAGTCGCGCAGGGCATTAATTACCATCGAAGACATTTGTTCGATGTGGTCAAAACGGTACATCTCATCCAGGATACTTTTGAAGAGTGCCTTTCGTTGCCCCGAAAGGTTGTCGAAGTAGCGCTCCAGGCGATTCCGAAAAGCCGCCAGGTCTTCAGTGCCAGTGGCGGACAGATCGGAAAACTGCTCCAGGGTGCGTTGCTTGGCGATAGCGAAATTACCTCCTCCTTGGTCAGCCTGCATGTCAGCCCGGAAGTAAGGCTTAGCTTCGCCGTTTCGATACATACTGATGATGGCGTGCCAACCGTTCTCGACGGAAGTGGGGTGCTTGCTGGTCAGGAGTTCGAGGTCGTCCACGACGGCCTTCAGCAGCTCGCGGTTGCTACCGCAGATAGTGGTGTCCAGGATCTTCATGATAGTGGCTCCTTTTCCAAAAATATATTGTCCTTCGGCGATAGCGATTTTACCATGCCGCAGGGTGATAGCTGACTTCCGAAATTGAACTCAACTTGCATCCTGGGCATGGGAAACACAAGCAGCATATTAAGGTACTCTTCCTATTGTAGCACAGATAGTTTATTTTGTCAATAGCTAGGTAAATTTTCTTCGTCCGCAGCGGAAATTTATATATTGGTGTCGGAATACTACGCAATATGGCTATACATGGCCACTGGTGGAGCTTAACGAGTGCGTCACTAGCAAATGCCTACAATTTTCATGACAACGGAGTAGGGCTAAGAAGCCAATCGTATCTGCGAGAAGATGCTTATTCCCTCCGTTGTCTAGCCATAGAGTAATATCAAGGGAGGATGAAGGCAAAATCTATTTCGAAATGGTAAAACCGGAGAAGGCGTTCGTTAGGCCGTGTAGATGAGCGAATTCGGCAAAAAGACGAGCAGTATTCTGGCGAGAATCGGTATCGACGATTGTAACGGCGGAGTCGCTCCGAGGGAGAAAACTGGCGGCAGAGGCATAAGCTTCGCGCAAACGTTCAGTATAGCGTGAATCAGCGGAGATAAAATCTTGCAAGAAAGCTTCTAGAAATTCTTCGTCAGTACGGTTTTTCATAATTAGATCGCTAATGGGGTATTCTGTACCGAAACAAAATTCATAAATATGACGACGCTGCTCCAGCTTAGAATATTTAGCTTTAGGATCGTCCAGAGCCAAAATCAAACTAGCAATTGCACGAAGATTCCACCGTTGATCGGGTCGGCTTACGAGTAGCCAGATTAGCGCAGCGGTGAGGGTTTTCTGATTGAGGTTTGGTGCTGTGATGATATTTGGACTAGAAAAGCTTTGTGGCAAAAGCGTAATACCTTGAAATTTGATTTCGTCAGCCTTTTCAGAAGTGACTAGGAAAGCTTGTTCAGGAAAATTCTTAGCCATAAAACCAAGTCGAGAAAGCTCAGCTGAGCGACGATCGCCAAAGAGGTCGATCGGAGGCTGGAGCTTAACTAGAGCATCGATTTTGCCGACTAATGTTCGCAAGCTGCGTGCGCGAAGAGGATGGTAATGAAGGGCTTGACCGCTAAGTTTACGAACAGGAAGAATGTCTGAGCGGCGACTATCACCAATATGTAGATTACTCTGCAACTGGAAGTCGGTTCCAAAAAGCTGATCGCTGATAATTTTACGGTAGAGGCTGCCGTCGCTTTTACGGGCTTGACAATTTACACCGCTAACACCACTGTTGAAAATGTCGATCTTGAAGAAATCAAGGAAATACTGGATTTGGTCGCGACTATATGGTTCGTCGGCAATGAAGTATACCTTGAGCTCTGGTAGAGCCTTTTTAAGTTCGGCGACGGCATGGATGAGTGTGGTGTTAGGCTTTAGAATCTCGACGGTGGCTTGAAGTTGGTCTCGGAGCATGGTTTGATGAATGAGCGTACGTTTGCTATCGTCGAGTTCTAGGTTGTAGCGCTCGGTGATAAAATCAATCATTTGCGAAAAACGACTCTCGTAATCGGTTACGAAATTATTGACGCCTTTTGCGCTGTGAAGATAGTTTAGCTCGTGCTGGGTAAACTCATACCACTCGATGAGTTCGAGCGATGAAAGATCAACGCCGAGCAGGCCCGTTAGGCTTTCGCGCCATTTCTTTGCGACTTTGATCGTATGTTGCTGTTCAGGCCAGTAGTGATAAAGCAAAACCGTATCAAAAATATCCAAAGTTAAGCTTTGGAGGTGATCCTCTCTCATCCTTTTAGCTATCTGGTTATAGATTTGCGGCATGCTTCCCTCTATTTAGAATTATGCCCACCTTGTTCTAGTATTATAGCACAGATATGCATGCATGTCTAGTTGACTTTTGGATTTGATAATGCCCGAGATAAATTCCCTCTTGTTGAAGCGACACATGCGTTATTCTGCTAACTCAAGCCAGTCTTGAAGCGTAAAATCTGGTCCTGTGACAGCAGCGGCTGCTAGCTTAATTTTATATTTTTTGTATTCTGGATGGCTGGCGAGAAAGGCAGTGGCGGCGTAGCGCATTTGGGCTTGTTTCTGGGCCGTGATGCTGGCGAGCGCTCCACCGTGGTGGGAGTTTTTGCGATATTTTACTTCGGTAAAGAAGACAGTTTGTTCAAACGCCGAAATTAGGTCGATTTCGTAAGTTTTGGTCTTAAAGTTTTGGGCGATAATTTGGTGCCCATGAGTGCGGAGATAATCGGCGACAACTTCTTCGGCGGTTTGGCCAATAGCAGTAGTGCAAGTCTTCGTGTTGGAGCTGGAACTTTTGAGGTGGGCAGTAACATTAGCTGTCTGGCTCTCTATTGATATCTCGTTCGCATGCAGACCTTGTTCCTGTAAAATGGTTTGGATAGGGCGAAAGGAGCGACGATGTTCTGCGCACGGGCCAAGTTTACGTAGGGCGGCTTGGTGCGCAGCGGTGCCATAACCAACGTGGTTTTCAAAACCATAACCAGGATATTTTTCACTTAGCTCGATCATATATTGGTCGCGGGCAACTTTCGCGATAATTGAGGCAGCCGAAACTTCTTTGATTAAGAGGTCGGCCTTTTTTAGGAGAGTAACCTTGTCTGTAAGCGGGGTATCATTAAGTAGGTTAATCGTGCCATCGATGACAATTTCGTCAAACTTGAGGTTTGTTTCTTTGCAAGTAGCCAGAACTTGTTTAATTGCGCGGCGAGCAGCAAGTTTTAGCGCTGACCCAAGACCGTGACGGTCGACCTCCTTAGCGGAAACCCACCCTAGCCCAGTCGCAGCGGCTTGCTCGAGAATTGTCGTATTGAGCTCTTGGCGTTTTTTAGCACTTAGCTTCTTTGAGTCGGTTAGTTGGTCGCGAATCTCGGGATCAAAGTCTAGTCCAAGGACGACGGCGCCTACGACAAGCGGCCCCGCCCAGGGGCCGCGTCCGACTTCATCGATGCCGAGCAAAATTTTACTCAGCTTTAGCCACCTCTTCAGCTTTAGCTTCGACTTTTTCGGTAACAGCTTCAGCTTTTTCTGCAGCTTCCTTTACGTCAGTAAGAGTATTGACGGCGATTCGATCGAAAGCCTTATTTGCCAAGCGAGCCGATTTACCAGAGCGCTCACGCAAGAAGGAAAGATTTTTGCGACGAACTTTGGCGCGGTGAATAATCTCAATTTTTTCAACTAGTGGATTATGAATTAGGAAAGATTTCTCGACTCCGACGCCCGAAGCGACTTTGCGGACGGTAATGCGAGCGGTATGCGAATCCTTACGATCGGTACGGATAACTACACCCTCAAATACCTGCGAGCGGAATTTCTCGCCTTCTTTAATTTTTTGAGTGACACGAACAGTGTCGCCCGAGCGAACATCAACCACAGCAGCTTTCTTCTGGGCGTCGCCAATTTTTTTCAAATCAATCGAACTCATATTTTAACCTTTATATTACAACTTTTTCCATTTTAGCATATTTTTCTAGTTTTGAGAAGGGTATAAACCGAAATCTAGTAAAAAATAGGTCAAAAACTAGATCTATCTTTCTATTATAGCACAGATAGTTTAAGAAGTCAATAAGATACTAGCTCCCATTAACGCTGTTTAAGCGCAAGCCTGATTCTCTCTTCGACAGAGAGCGCTGGATCGACTTCGGCTAATGCAGCAGTGGCTTCTTTGAGCGGGAACCCTAAAGCAATGAGAGCATCGAGCGCTTCGTCGTCGGGGGCGGCGTTACTAGCTAGACTAAACTTTGTCTCAGTTGCGCCATAATGGCTAGGTTGTCCGACTTTATCACGAAGATCGACGATGACGCGTTCGGCGGATTTTTTACCCACTCCGGAGGCTTTGGAGATAAATGCGGCATCGGTATTAGCGATAGCATTGCGTACATCTTCGGCTGAACCTAGGCTAAGAATTGCCATCGCAGCCTTTGGCCCAACTCCATTGACGGAAATTAGCATTTCGAAGAGTTTCTTTGCGGCCAGGCTAAGAAAACCATAGAGATCTTCGGCGTTCTCGCGCACAGAATGATAGGTGTAAAATTTTACTTCATCGTGGAGGTTAGTCTGCTCCGAGTCGGGTGTGGAAATTGTTAGCTCGTAGCCAACACCATGAACATCGACGATGATCGAGTTCATGAATTTCTCGGTGACGGTACCAGCAAGATGAGCAATCATTTGCGCTTGCGTCCGAGCGCAAGGTTGATAATGATGACTAAAATTAATGCGCCGCCGAGTGCACCGAGCGAAACGTATACTGGCCACATTTCTGGATCACTAGTCTCGTCAGTCGCTTCGTCGTCGGTTGTAGTATTGTCTGGAGCGGTATCATCTTCATCGTCAGGCGGGGTCACGACTTCGCCATTATCAATTGATGGACCAGTCGGCTCGTCAATCTCGCTAGTAACGACTGGGTCGGATGCTTCATCGAGCGCATAGGTCGGTGTCACAGCGCTACCGAGACCTAGACAAGTAATTAACGCACTAATGATGAACATGGATTTTTGAGATATGGATAACTTCCTTAGCATATTCTTATCTTAGCATACCCTTTCTAGCAAGACAATCCTGAAACTCTGGTTATTGGCTTTTTGAGACAAACGAATGAACAATTGCGACAGCAAGCGCGTCGGCAGCATCATCAGGCTTCGGTGCGGTTTTGAGCTTAAAATGTAGCCGAACCATTTCTTGCATTTGGGCTTTATGGGCGTGCCCATCTCCAGCAATAGCCATTTTAATTTGGTTTGGCGCGTACTCATAGATAGGTAAGCCGCACTGCTTGGCAACTAGCAGACAAATACCGCGCGCTTCGGCGACCGAGATACCAGTGGTAATATTTTGCTTAAAAAAGAGTTTTTCGATCGCCATAACTTCCGGATGATCTTGTTTGATAATTTCGTGAAGTGAATTATAAATATCCTCAAGACGATCAGGTAAAGGCGTGTGCGGCGGAGTTGAAATTACGCCGTAGTCAATTGCCGTCGTACCCTCAATCACGCCGAAACCACAGATGCCGGTGCCGGGATCGATCCCTAGAATCCTCATAAAAAACTCCTTTTATACCTAAGCCAATTACGACTTTTCCGGAAACGCTCACGTCGCCTGTCGTTACAGGGACTTGTTCGCTCTATCCGCTCCTCGTTAGTCGCGGAGGTTCCTGCAAAAGTCATAACTTGGCTTAGATACAAATGCTTTTCCATGAGAGCCTTATCTCTCATTGACGTATTCGATTAGGGTTGTTCTTAAGTCTTTGACAGGGATGACGAAGCTGTCGTGAACGGTGGCAGGGGCAATGGCATGCGAAAAGCCCAATTTCTTAGCCTCGGAGATTCGTTGGTCGGGGCGAAAGGCGGAGCGAATTTCGCCACCAAGCCCAACCTCACCAAAAACCACAAAATCTTCCGCCAATTTTCGTCCAGCCACGGCTGAAGCGATCGCGAGGCAGATGGCGAGATCGGCGGCTGAATCTTGTACGCGTAGGCCACCAACGACGTTAATGAAGACATCTTTGTCGCTAAGCTTGAGTTTTGTGCGGCGCTCGACCACGGCGATAAGTAAATTCAGCCGGTTAATGTCAAAGCCAGAGCTAGTGCGTTTCGGATAACCGAAGTTAGTAGGGGTAACGAGTGCCTGAATTTCGACCAGAATTGGCCGAGTGCCTTCGAGCGTCGCGAGGATAATTGATCCGTCGGTATTTTGACGTTCGGCAAGTAGGGCAGCGGAAGGGTTTTCGACTTCAGCGAGACCTTGTTGATTCATTTCAAAAATTGCGGCTTCAGTCGTAGAGCCGAAGCGATTCTTGATGGCGCGGACGATTTTGAATCCGCCATAGCGATCACCTTCAAATTGTAGCACGACGTCGACTAGATGTTCGAGGACTTTTGGACCAGCTAAAGTTCCCTCTTTTGTGACATGGCCAACAATAATCACGGCCGTGCCGGAGAGTTTGGCGGCTCGGATAATAATGTTACCGCAGTTCGTCACCTGGGAAATACCGCCTGGAGCAGAGGCAATTTCGGCTAGCGTTAGGGTCTGGATGGAGTCGACAATAACGACGTCGAATTCGCCGCTTTCAATAGTTTTAGCAACGTCATTAGCACTAGTAGAACTGGCAAATTTGAGATTCGGCGATTCGGCACCGAGGCGAATTGCGCGGAGTTTGACCTGGCCGGCCGATTCCTCGCCAGAAACATAAAGCACCGGACGTTGTTTGGCTAGTTCGGCGCAAATTTGCATAAGCAAAGTAGATTTACCAATACCGGGTTGGCCCGCAAGTAGCGAAACCGACCCCTGCAAAATACCGCCACCAAGCACCGCATCGAGATCCTTAAACCCGGTATGCAGACGTTCACGATCGTCCGATGCCTCTAGATCGTTGATTGAGACATACTCTAGGGTTTTTCCGGAGGTCTGTGCCCGACCAACGGCGGACTTTTCGTCGCGTGAGTTGTCATCGAATTGCTGGATAAGCGAGCTCCAAGCGCCACATTTTGTGCAGCGTCCGGTCCAGTTTTTGTAAATTGCGCCGCACTGCTGACAGGTGAACTGGATATGAGACTTAGCCATTATTTTTCTCTCCGCTTAGCTACGGCAAGTCGATCATTGTCTTGCTGAAAATGATCGGTAATAGTATCTCCGAAAAGAAAGCTAATTAATCGCGCGAAGGTTAGCATGCCGACTGTTCGTCCATAATGATCTACCACGAGAAAGAAGTAGCAGTTCACGCGCAGAAAGGCCGCTAAAACTTGTTCAAGCGTGTAATCACCACGAATATAGTAGATTCCAGGATCAAGAATTTCGCGCACGACACTAGTCTCTTTGATTTCGAGGTTGTTAAAACTAGTAGTGTGGATTGTGCCGATGACGTTTTCTTTTTTGTCGATGACTGGAAAATGATCAAAACCAGTTTTGTAAAGGCGATCAAGCGTAAGCGGTCCGAGTACTTCGTCGTCGTGGACATAGGTGATTTTGGATTTTGGTACCATAAGGTCGCTTGCGTGGGTCTTGGGCAGTTGAAAAGCCATGGTAATAATTTGTCTGGCACGATAATCCAGGACTTCGCGTGGCGTCATTTGGAGAATTTTAAGAAAGTCGGATTGGGATTTTGGGGCGCAGAGCTCGGATTGAGTGGGAACGGGAGTCTTGTTCGGGTCTTGTTCGGGAGACGATTTTTCTATTATAACGTCTGTTATGATAGACTCAGTCGCCTCAAGCGCTGACGATTTGGCGATGTCCTCAGGGATTTTTTTAGTGATACGATATTTTTCAAGATGTGGATCAGCCCATTTAGTAAATCGGCGCATGTTGCCGCGATGAAATTTACGAAGTCCCAGATGGATTTTATGAAATAGCTGCTTAAGGCTGCGCATGAAGATGGCGATTCCCCGTCCTATAGTTAGCGCGACAGTTTTCATCCCACGACCGATAGACTTCGCGAGGCGAAGTGTGCTAGCTTTTAGATTTTTCATTGCCTCACTCATGCTATAATTATATCATGGATAGAAGATCGACAGACAAGAGAACAATAATTATTGTAGCGGTTTTGATAGCAGCGCTAGTTGGGCTAGTGATTTGGTCGTCGACGGCGAACCGAATTGATTATAGCCAATATAATCTTAGTGCAGTAATACCGGCCGACGAAAACAGCGGTGGTATTGAGGAGCTGATTGAGGGTAATCCTGACGCTCCAGTCAAAATTTTTGAATATGGTGATTATCAGTGTACTGCCTGTGCACCAATGAATCCAAAAATTAATGCCCTAGTCGAAGAATATGATGGAAAAGTTGCAGTAGTTTTCCGGACAGAAATTATGGATTATCACCAGAATGGTACTGCGGCAGCGTCGGCGGCGCTTGCAGCTGCTAAGCAGGGGTACTGGCAAGAATATAAGGATTTGCTTTTCACAAATCAAAATGATTGGTATTACTCAGACGTCCAGCAGCGCCAAAGTCAGTTTGAGGAGTATTTTACGAAGGCTTCTGGCGGTAAAGGCGATCTTGCGCAGTTTCGTGAGGATATGGGCAGCAAGGAAGTTTCCCAAAAAATTAGTTTTGATGCGGGGATGGCCGATGAAAAGAAGATTTCTTGGACGCCGACTTTTTACGTAGGTGATGTCCTAGTGAGTCAACGCGATATTACGGTCGAAAAATTCCTAGAGAACTTACGCGCCGAGATAGACAAACAGCTTGCTGAACAGGGTATTGAGAAGTAATTTTGACACGCTTACGCTTGCCTAACCGGCCATGGTTTGCTATCATAGAGTAAGTTGCTGAGGATTAGGTCGATTAGCCCTTTTGCTGCTAGCCCGATGCAACCGAACTTAAACAGGAGAATGAATGCGTAGCAAACCCAAACGTCCCGGTTCGCGTCGCGAGCGAATTTTCCCGCCAGCACCATGGCAGGAATTCATCGAGATCGAGCCAAAGTTCTAGTTTAATACGCTAAAACCAGCCCCAATTTAGCCCTTTTGGCCGATTTGGGGCTTTTTCGTTGGTAAGATTGGTATGGCACGGAGTTAAACTCCATTTTTGCTTTCTTTCATCCTTCCTAGATTACTCTATGGCTAGACAACGGAGGGGGAAGCCAAAGTGACGTTGATGGGGATGGCTAGCCGTATAGACGTCATCGGTGAAGTTTGGAGCGTAGAATATTTCTAGGTATTCGCTAGCATAACTCGTGCTTAGATACCCTGCCATACCGGAAAATATTATAGCATGCTTATAACTAGTATGCGGGTCCCAACTAGCTCGCTCTAGATTACTAGTAAACCCGCTTCTAGTTTTCAAAAAATAGGAGCATAGTTTGATTGACGTAACAGATACGACAAACTAAGTTTGTACTTTTCTTCGTCCGCAGCGGATGTGCGAATATGTATTTGCCGTATACGCACAGCATTACAAATCCAGCAGGCTATGTTAGGATGTGGAGCATGCATGCGAATGAGATTGAAGGGACCACTGCTATCTTCAAAATTGGGCCAGGTCAAGATGTTTCCTTCCCGGACTTTCAATACTTTGGTTTCTCCCTCCGTTGTCTAGCCATATAGAGTAATCAAGGAGAGGATGTAGCAAGGTTAATTCCATTCTGTAGATTTATTAATACAATCTCTTCCTTTTAACCTTGCTACATCCAAAGTGGGGCGCCAAGCGCCGTGTCACCAACTTGAGTATTACAATAAGCAGTAAAGGTACTTAGCTATGAAGCTAAACTTTACCCTAGTGACAACACGGCGTTTGGCGCCCCAGAATTAAAGAACTAAGTCGTAATGGCTGAGACTATTCGGCGGTATTTAGGAGACAACGAATGGGAAAGCTAAGATATATTGCGTGAGAACGCGAAGCATATGCATCCGGCACATACATGCCATAGGAATATGCATTGGTTGGACCGATTTTGCCGAATTGCGCCACTGAAGACCAATATAAACCATACCCTCCCAGATCTCGAAACTCATGGTACTCTTCCATATAGACACTACCAGCTCGTGAGAATTCAAATGGAGCACTCGTCAGAAAATCTTCTAGCGTAATTGTTGAGCCGTCTGTTAAAACAATTTGCTCACTTAATAAATTGCTACCATTGTACATATCAATATTTTCTCCGGCTTGAGTCCCGCCGGTTTTGAGAAAGCTACCGACATACGTGTTTAGAACATTATAGAAGCTGTCGTTTTCTTCATTATAGAGCGGACCACTAGTGGGTAAAGCCCAGCCTTTAGGACAAATACTGCCTTCTATTTTTTGATTGTCTTCATTTTGTTGACGTTCTTCGGGTGTTTGCGCTGTCGCTACTGGCCACTGGTAGTAATTGCCGACTAAATAGTGAGCATCATACATTTTTTGATTGCCATTATCAGCAATAGCAATTGCTAATCCAGGAACTTTATTATACACTTTGTCATCGGTACCAGTGAAAGTACTGCTCTCTGTAAAGGTGCTTTCGCTAGCTACGTTCCAATCATCAGTAGAGACATCTTGAGCAACGCTATAGCTAGAGATATCTATCCCATTAGTATCTTTTATGTCGAAGTAGTTAGCTAATTTTAATTTTGTATAGCCGTTGATCCCGCCCGCTTCTTCATTGAAACCAGTATAGAGTTCCGTATTGCCACCTCGTGGGTAAACAACAACAAATTTGCCCTCGTTCCAGGAATATACAGAATGATTAACTTTACATATGATAAAATCGTTTCCGGTCAAGCCGGAGCAATTTTCTATCGTAAACCTCTTCAACTTCTCTTCTTCCGTCATATCAGCCACTACACGGG
>CARBES010000017.1 GCA_948944455.1 uncultured Candidatus Saccharibacteria bacterium
AGCGCGTCACTGATAATGACGAGGTCTGTGGTTCAAGTCCACATATCCCCACCAGATATCGGAATTGCTAGAAAGGCTTGCTAGGATTGCTGTCTTGGCTAGCCTATTTTTGTGGCGATGAATTGGTTAAGGCGGGAATCGTGCTTGACGCTAGAGTCGGGGTGTGATAGAATGGAGTTGTTGGGGTAATAGCTCAGCTGATTAGAGCGCCGCCTTTGCAAGGCGGAGGTCCAGGGTTTGAATCCCTGTTACTCCACCAGTATAAAACACTGTGCCTATGGTACGGTGTTTTATACTGTCGGGCGAGAGAATCGATATGGGTTTGTTATCGAGCGTAGCGAGATTTGCTTTCCCTGTTACTCCACCATAGAAAATACGTCACTTCGGTGGCGTATTTTCTATGTGAGGTATGTACCCGCTACGGACGACACGCTTTTCTTCGTCCGCAGCGGGATTATGGATGTTAACATGATTTATCATTTGCAGGGTTGGAACGGTGAATGCTGGGCGGGTAACGCTACGGTATCAGGGTTGGCTGGTCGGTTGGCTTTTGGCGAAGAGGTCTTGTCTAGTGCGAGCTATGATGTTAGACGTGGTTATACCCTCCGTTGTTTAGCCATAGAGTAATATACAAGGGAGGATGGGCATATATCGAATTAGTCGTGGTTTTAGGATTGCTCGCGAAAAGTGCTTCGTAGGGGTTCTCATGGCGTTATAAGAAGCTTCATATCATGACAAAAATCGGAAGATGTATTCATACTCATCTTTGGCCTAAGAATGGCCCTGAACGGCCTAGTTTGGCCTTAAAATGGCAAAATATGAGAGTAGTGGAGGGTGAATTGACTTTTGATCGCTGTTTAGCCTCTTCTTTCTCCCTTGATTACTCTATGGCTAGACAACGGAGGGATTGACCGAAGAATGCATGGTGATCATAGAGCCCGATAGGACCGTTTGAGAAGAGAAGTGGTATAGGTTGGCTAGCGGTATTCTGAACTGTTTGTGACCAGCTGTAGCCATTGACGCCGGATACATATTGCAAGAATGTTGGGTGGATACTTCCGCTGCGGACGAAGAAAAGGGCGGTATTATACCCCTGTTTTATATCATGAGGCGAATAAGGAACGCAATACTATTCCAGTGGTTTTCCACAAGGGTGGAAAAGGCAAGGGTTGCGGAAGGCAAGGGGGCATAGATGCAAGAAAGACCGTTCGGGAAAAGAAAACACTAATGTTCGGGCAAGATAGGAATTTTGTTCGGGTGTGATAGCTGAGGAATAAATTTTGACGGGTTGGCGAAGAAATTTTTGGCGGTGGTGAAGAAAAATATAGGTACAGAATACAAGATTGGCCTGTTCGGGTGTTGAAAAAAATGGCCAAAAAGCTTGTTCGGGTGTTGACGGTTACTAAAAACTATTAGTTCGGGTAACGAACTCTGGGCGGAATAAAGCAGAGCGGATAGATCGAAAAACTGTCCGTATAAAATAAGGGATTTTAAGCGGTTTCGCCCCTGTAAACTAGAGAAAAGCTTAACTACAACATACTTTTTATGAAAAAACTATTGACAAAACGGAAGCGGTATGCTAAAATGGTAGCAACATCCGATGATCGTGGTGTGCGAAAGCATGGCCACGACATGTAAAGAGGGTGGGTTTAGAAGTTAATTGAGGTGGGAAAAGGAGAATAATATGTCAGGAACGAAGGCTGGCGGTCTTAAGGCGGCTGCAACCAATCGTGAAAAATATGGCAAAGAGTTCTACTCGCAGATTGGGCGTAAGGGTGGCCAAAACGGTCATACTGGTGGCTTTGCTGCGAACCCAGCGCTTGCTCGCATTGCGGGCGCGAAGGGCGGTCGGATCTCGCGCCGTGGACCAGCTAAGAAAAGCAAATAAGCTAGCGGTCTAGCGATTATAATCTGAAATCGGTTCATTCGAAAGAGTGAGCCGATTTTTTGTGAAATAGGACAGGGCGAGTTGAAGGGGTGTGGTGAGAGAGATAAGCGCTTGTGCTCGTAAAAAAGAGGGGGATTGAGTATAATGATGGAAACGGAGGTAAGAGTGGCGGAGGACTTTGTGGGGTTGTTGGCGCGGTTAGAGGAAGATTTTCCGGAGCTACGGTTTCGGCCGGGAAGGAAATTTGCATTTCGGCCGCCACGGACGATTATCTATGCTGACGCGGATAAGGAATCGCGCAGAAGAGAGTCAGGAAAAACCGAACAAGAACTGGTCGTGAAAACTAATAAATATGTTAAAGCGGAAAACGATTATTTAAAAATGCAACTCTTGCACGAGGTAGGACACGCCATACTGAGGCATCGGAATTGGGGGATGGATCTAGAACGAGTAAAAATGGAAGGCGCGGCGTGGGCGGAGGCGGAGAAGCTTTGTGTAAAATATGGGGTGGAATACGATGAGAATTTTGCGGAGGAGGAATTGGATTCATATCGAGATTGGCTATATGCGCGGTCGACCTGTGCGGAATGTGGGTTGACGATGTATCAGACTCCGGATGGAAAATATCATTGCCCACAGTGTGAGATGTATCGATGATGGGCAGAGGGTTGGATGAAAATGTTTATACTAAACCATGAAATGTGGTTGCGGGATATTGAGTTTATTTTAAACTTTGTGTTATAATGAGGCAAAAGAGAAGGTATATTGTATGGAAAAACAGAAATCTAGAAAGCAGAGGCTGCTAATAGGTTTAGTGGCTGGGATTTTGGTGGGGTTAAGTTTGTTCTGCCCAGGATTGTGGCAAGCTAAAGCAGCAGTACGGCAAATTTCGGCGGAGAATGTAATAGATTTTGGGGCGGCGGATCAGAATGGACTGTTTTTGGACTTAACGGATGTAGATTACATGCCGAGCTCAACAGTAGCATACGATGTAATTCGGAAAAATCAGACGTCGAGCGGGACAAAGATATCGCTAAGGTTTGACAATGAAGTGCGTACTTTTAATAAGGGGATTTGGGCGCACGCGACTTCGAACTTGGATTATGATCTGCGCAACTACCAAGATTACGACTATTTGACGGCTTATGTTGGCGTGGATAGTAAGGCGACGGCAACGGTGGGCAGTGTGAAGTTCTGTGTCTATACGAGTACATCAGTAACGGCTCCGACGACAGTAGCCGAATGGGGGCAGGTTTTGACGGAGGCAGACGGAGCAACGAACTGTACGCAGGTGGCGCGACCGACCGATAATGCCACATTTGTGAAAATCCCAATCAAAGGGGTGAATTATATTCGATTCCATGCGAATTCAAATGGTTCCAATGCGAGCGACCACGCGGTCTATGGCGATATTAAATTAGTCAAAGAAGGCTATAAAGAAGATAGTGGCGTAATCCCGGAGGTGGGAGAACTAGACGCACAGCTAAAAGCGGAGGACGGCACGGCGGCGGATCTGATTGAGCGGAGTCCGGATTATGAAATGACACTCCTGCGACGGAACTTGGCACAGAAAGCGTCGCGGTGGACCTTGACGCAATTTGTGCAACAAGGACAAGAAGAGCGCGAGATGATGGCTTGGCTATATAACGATCTTGGCGCACTGAGGATGTATACGACAGGCGGAGCTCCGACAGGGAGCTATGAGCAGTCCCTAGCGGTATTGACGGAACTTTATGCGGAATATAAGGATGATCTGTCGGATTCTACGCCGTTGCAATATGGTAGCGGTACGAGAGGTGAGCTTTATCAGAAGATGATGATCTCGATTGCGCTGACTCATTCGAAGCAGGTGCGATTCTGGATTCGTGATCAAGGAGCGATGGCGGGGAATGCGGAAAGTCCGAACGTTTCGCGACCACTAGATCGCTATGCAGTATATAAGGGAATGTACCTGAACGAAAAATTGCAAACGGCGGTCTTTGAGCAACTAGAGGTAGAAGAAATGCGCTATGTGATGTTCACGGAGTTGGGCGATGATGAGATCGAGTGGTTACGAGACTGGTTGCCGACAGTAGGCAAGGGACTTTATACTTATCCGCCGGTTCCATACATTAGTATCGGTAATCACTATTGGTTTGACCAGAATTATGACGAGAATTACGTTGACCCGAAATCCGGGAAGACTTGGGCGGAGCGCTATCATTTGATTGGTGCGAATTATACAGACGGGATTGATAAGAGCATAGCAGGGAATTACAAGATTGGTTTTGAGGCGAAGGCGCCGCACCTTTGGATGATTAATTACTATGGTGGGGTTTGTTGGCAGATTTCTAATTTCGGACAGAATATGACGGCGTCGTATGGAGTGCCGAGCACGACTTTTGGACAACCAGGGCACTTGGCTTTTGCGAATTATGAGATGGGAAATGGTACACCAGCGTGGGCTTTGACAAATGATGTGAGTGGGTGGTCGCAGTCGAACTTTACTGGGTATACGAATATTAATACCTATCATCCAGTGCGTCAGATGAATAACTGGGGCGCGGCGACGGGCGAGTATTCGTTGCTCAGGAACCGTTATGGTCAACAGGGTAGCTATGTAACAATGGCGCAGGCGGCGATTAACGATTTCGAGAACTATGAGAAATCGCAAATTATTGTGAAGTTGGCGGAAATTTATAGTGATAACTTAGGTAAACAAGAGGAAGTTTATCGTGAAGCATTAACCGCGCAAGATTTTAACTTTGATGCTTGGTATGGAATAATTGCTAACTACATCGGCCAAGGAAATAAGACGGCGAAAGATTGGTATGATTTGGCGAGCACGATGACGGAGTCGCGAATGAAGAGCTTTGCCTTGCCGTATCATGATTTGATGCAGACGATAATTGCGCAGATGCCAGCAAATAGCGAGGCGGATTCAGTAACGACTGGGTATAGCTTGTCGACAGAGATGATGTTGCGGCGAACGTTAGAGTGGATGGTGGATTCTAAGAATGCTAGCGAAATTGATATTGCGGGAATTTTCCGGCAAAGCGGGGTGACCCGGACATTGGCAAACGCCTTGCTTGGTAGATTGAATAATCAAGTGGCAGTGTTTTCGTTTGACGGGGACGATGCGGGTGTATTGAAATTAGGATCGAAGTATGAAAATAGTAACGCAGCGTTTGATTACAGTTTGGATGGTGGAGAGACTTGGTCAAGCGGACCGAACCATGATAAATGGGTGACGGAAAAACGGATTAAACTAACTGACGAAGAGATTGCGAAGATTAATATAGATGACGACATCAAGGTTCATATCCAGGGAGTGCCTTGGACTGAGGCAAATTATTACACGATAGATATCAAGAAGGGGACTTTGCCGGCGAATTTGTACGCGAATGACAAGGAGAACCGGGTTGTAGGCGCGAATGCGACGATGGAATGGCGCGAAGTAAAGATCGGAGACGACGGCGCACGAACTGAGGGCGAGTGGGTGTCTTATGCGAAGGAATCGCCGCTAAGGATTGGGGATATTACGATTCAAGTGCGGGTTGGATCGACAGGAGTTTTCTTGCCAAGCGATGCGTCGGCGGATTATAAGTTTACTGCCGATACAGACCCAGACACGCGAAAATATATTCCAGTGTCACATTTGTCGGTGGCGGCAGTGTCAAGTCAGGCGACAGGTGGTGGCCAGTATGGGAATGCTATATATGCGATTGATGGTAATATCAATACGAGATGGCATTCGAACTGGCAAGGGAATGACCATGATCAGTGGATTGTGATTAAGTTAGACCATTTGACCGACTTGTCGGCGCTAGGATACGTGCCGTCTGGTGGCGGTAACGGACGGATTTTACAGGGTAAGATCTACGTGACAACAGATGAGAATCCGGACCTATCGAGTTTTAGCGCTATTGAACAAGGATTCCAGCATGTCGGTACTATTTCTGATGACTGTGCCGAGACGGAGCAGTTATTGTGTACGGGTAATTGGGAGAATAGGGATAATGGCATTTTGAATGGGCAGCCAAATCCGCGGACGTTTGAGTTTCGTCGAACCAAAGAGGTGCCAAAGTTGGATGAAGAGGGCGAGCCAGTGCTGGACGAAAATGGTGAACCGGTCAAAGAAGAGATTGTCACGCATGAAGCGATCTCAGCGAGATATGTGGCGATAAAAGCAACCTTGACATCTAATAACAATAACTTTATCGCAGCGCGGATGCTAAACTTTTATGAGGATAAGACGAAGAACCCGCGACCGACGGCAGGTATTGCGTATAGCACAATTGAGCCGACGAATGGTGATGTAATTGCACGGCTGGTTAACACGACAGAAGAAGAGATTGAAGTTGTGGATGAAAACGGCAACGTGATGGGCGAGGGTGGATTCCAACATATTTTCCGTGAGAATGGAACATATACTTTCCGTTTCCGCAAAGTTGGCGATCCGAACCCAGACAATATTGGAACAGCGATTGCGAAGGTGGATTGGATTATGAGGAAGATTCCGGCGCCAACGATAACGTATGTTTGCGTAGACGATAATGTAATGGATAATAGTAACCAGACAGAAGACTGTAGTAGAGAAAATGGCAGGACGAACCGGAGTGTAAGCGTGAAATTGACTTTTCCGGATAATACACAGATACGGATTCTGAATAATGGTTACCAGGAGGAGTCTGGAGATGGCGGATATGACACAGAAGCTCCAGATCCGATGCCGGGAGACGGTGATGATAAGAATGACGACGGGATGAGTAAGGATGAAAATAGCCTAGATCCGTTTAGCTACTTGTTTATGCGAAATGGTCAGTTTACGTTCCGCTATGAGGACGCGGCGGGAAATACCGGTAGCTCCACGGTAATGGTAGACTGGATAGATAAGTCAGCACCGAAAGTAAATATCGAGTATAGCACGATTGAGGAGACTACGGGTGAGGTGGTGGCGACAATCTCCAAGGTAATGGCCCCAGAAGGCGGCATGGGCGACAATGATGATTCGTCGGAGATTAATGAGGACTTTGTGCTTCTTCCGGATGGGATTCATGATGAAAATGGGCTAGAGTATAATGAGGATTTTGTCGTGACGAATAATGGAGGAAAGAAAGAATATCGGTTCACACGGAACGGTGAGTTTATCTTTGAATACCAGGATGAAGCAGGAAATAAAGGTTCGACAGTGGCGAAAGTGGATTGGATTAAAGAGGCGGAACAGCCAGATATGCCAGATATGCCAGATGTGCCAGATAACCCGGATAGCAATAAGCCGGGTGTGGACCAGCCAAATGATGACCAGACGAGCGGTGATCAGCAGCCAGATCCGGGAGTGACTGTGCCGGGGCAAAATAACGGTGGAGATAATGGCAACAATGGTAACAATAATGGCAGTGAAGGCAATAATAGTAATTCTAGTAATTCAAATACTGGTAGCAACATTGGCGGTAGCAATGGGTCAAGTAGCACTGTGACAGATGTGATTGGATTGCCGGAGGGCGTAAAGCCGCAGAATAAGCCGTTAGTGTTGGACAATAAATTAAAAGATAAGTTTGGAAGTAATAGCGAATATTTTGAGTTAGATTTTGTAGACGAGAACGGTGAGAGTGTGACAGAGCGACCAGAAGAGGTGAAATTCAAGCTGCCGGCTGGAAAGAAATTGATTGGCGTTTATCTAGTGAAAGATGACGGCACGACAGAGCCGGTAGAATATGAAATAACAGAGGATGGCCAAGTTGTGATCAAGAATCCGAAAAGCGGGAAATATCTCTTTGATTACGAAGATCCGAAGGTCGATAGTCCAGTGAAAGAGGAAGAAAAGAAAGACGAAGCAAGCAAAAAGAAACAGGAATGGTATCAGAATCCGGTATTACTCTGGGGATTAGGTGGAGCGGTTGTGATTTTGGTAGTAGGTATTGGGGCGGCAATGGTAAATAATCGTCGGCGTTAGGCTGGGGCTGGACAGATAGAGAAAAGTTTGGTATAATGAGGGGAGATTTCGGGTTCGTTCAGGAGGATCGGGAATGCTAGAGGTGTTGAGGAGGTGGTCCTTGGCGTAGGTAGCATTGCTGGGTTCCGGAACGAATCCGAAGAAAGGATAATTAATATAATTATGGCAAAAGCCAAACTAACAATGGATGAGCTGCTCGCGGCCAGTGAAGAGAGTGCAAAGCGTGCAGTGGTTGGAGAGACAGTAACTGGTAAAGTTTTGTCGATTCGCAAACACGAGATCTTGATTGATCTCGGTGCACGTGGTGTCGGTATGGTGCCGCGGCGTGAGGTATCTTTTGCGCGCAACTTAAACGTTGGCGATGAAGTAACAGCTTCGGTGATTGAGACCGAGATGGGCGATGGTAGCATCTTGCTTAGCCTTCGTAAGGCAGCTAAGGAGAAGGGCTGGGATGAGATCCAAGCTCGTCTTGATGGGGCTGAGGTGATCGAGGTTACTCCATTCGATGCAAACCGAGGTGGTCTTTTGGCCGAGTACGAAGGAATTCGCGGCTTTTTGCCAGTTTCTCAACTTTCGGCAGAGCATTACCCACGGGTTGGCTCGGCGGATAAAGATGAGATTTTGCAACGTTTGAACTCTTTGGTTGGTAAACCGATGAAGGTGCGTATTCTTGACGCGAATCGCAAAGATAATAAGTTGATTTTCTCTGAAAAGGAAGCGGTCAAGGATGGTCTCGCGGAGCGCTTTGCAGAGTTGCATGTTGGTGACGTTGTAAAAGGTGTCGTGACCGGTGTAGTTGATTTCGGTGCGTTCGTGAATGTTGACGGCGTCGAGGGTCTAATTCATATTTCTGAGATTTCTTGGGAGCGAGTGAATAACCCAGCAGACTACGTTAAAGTAGGCGAAACCGTAGAAGCGAAGATTATCGCAATCGACAAAGAGCGTCTTTCGCTTTCGACGAAGCAGTTGACCGAAGACCCATGGCTCTCAGAAGTTGAAGGTTTGAAGCGCGGCGATGAGGTTGAGGGTACGATTACTCGTATTACTCCATTTGGCGCGTTTGTGCAGATTTCTCCAGCCGTGGAGGCTCTTGTACACGTATCTGAGCTTGGTAACGGTAACGACGTTGACCCAGAAAAGGTGTTCACACTGAATGAACGGAAAAAGTTCAAGATTCTTGATGTCGACAAAGATGGCCGAAAGATTAGCTTGACGATTGTAAAATAAGACCTGAGCCAAGACTGAAAAGACCCCGCTATGGGGTCTTTTTGTGTCGAGTTGCATTTTTATGAATTAAGGGTTATAATAATGTAGAAATTGTCTGAGGTGTAGCGGGGCGAGTCAGGCATGATTGTACGAACGCACAGAAGCGTAGGATTTGTACCTTAGGAGTGTGACTAAATGAGCGTAAAACGTAACCAGCAGGATCTCATTATTAAAGAAGCTTATCGGAAGTGGCAGGTTTTAAAAATAGAGGTGAGGGAAGCAAGAGGCTTGTTAAATCTTGCTGTAGGCGTAATGCAATTAGAGCTAGAGCAAGTGCAAGCGAGGATGATGGATGATCTGGAGCGGCTGGATGATGAAATAGCGTCTATTTGCACTGAAATTAAGGTAGCTTATGGCAAGGCAGGTGGAAAGTTGAGCTTGAATGATGCGGATGGTGTGCAGGTGTGGCGCCAGGTTGGTCGTGAACTGGAGGGGCAACTGAAACTACGTAAAATAGAGCGACGAAAGCTCATTTTACAGATGGGTGCGTTAGCGGACGAGTCTCTACGCTGTGGCGAATATTGGGAATCATATACGGAATTAGCGAAGGAGACGGAAGAGTTGCGAAGCAACCTGGAACGCTTACGGCACGAGGCCGAGGAAGCACGGGGTAACTATAGGCAAATAGTGTTTCGAGAGAATCTCGCAGTCTAAAAGCTCATAATCACTACAGGAGTCTAAGACTGGTCGGATGACGACCGGTCTTTCTTTTTGCGACCGCGTGGGGCGGGCTTTAAGAGACTGGTTTCGTAAATGACGCGGGAAAAGTCGTCGATAACGCGTTGGCGAGTGAGTTTTTGGGGTTTCGTAATGCGGACGAAAGGAATGTGGGCGCTACGAAAAAATTTTTCCATATCTTTGGGGTCGCTACCGGGGTTGTTCTCATCGTACTTTTTCTCGTCATCGATTTTAACGGCACAGATTGGACGGAGAGTACGTTTATTGCAAAGAACGAAGTCGACGGTTTTGTTCTCGATAAAACGGTAAGCTTCGTAACGACTCTGGGCGCCAACTTTGTGGCTAAGAAGGGAATCGAGACTAACGCCAGGAATGACATAGAACTTTTGACCGAAAAGCTCATTTAAGAGTTGAAAACACTGGCGTTCGGCACCAACCATGAGGTGTTTGCGGGGACGATAGCGGCAACGTTCCATGGCCTCACGATAGCGACGACGGGTAGTGACGCCAGCAAGAACGGAAACAAGAAAAAGCAACAGCGTAGCAACTGCTGCGCAGGTCAGATAAATCTTGTCTGGAGCTAGGAGGTCTTCGATTTGCATAATTTCTAAAATGATTGAGAATGGTATTAGAGCGGAATAGGGACCAAAACACCATTCCAGAATAAATTATAATTCTATTATAGCATATCTTGCGTTTTATGACAATGTAATGTTATAATAGTGAAGGGGAGCATCTTAATTTTATGGTTTTGCTAAGGAAAGCCCTTAGGATGCTGACGCCACGGTTTATAGTGATGAATCTGAAGTAGAGAGGGGAATTCGATGACATTTGGTAAGAAAGTAAGAGACCAGCGAAAAGTCCTTGGGATGACGCAAAGCGAATTGGCGAAAAAAATCGGTGTGTGTCGTGATACGGTAATGCACTATGAAGACGATACGCATGTGCCGCGGACCAAAGAGCGGCGGCAACGATTGGCGGAAGTTTTGCAGATACCGTATAATGATTTGTTTCGGGAGGATGACCGGATTGACCAGCGCGAGATTGGGCTGGACTGGGAAATGCTACGAAATGTGTTATGCAACGAGAACTTGCCACGCAATGAGCAGCTAGCGCAGGCGCGACTCTGGAAAAAGATGCTGCGGTATTTGATAGATGATACGGTGCGTCTCTCGCCGAGTGATCAGCGAGAGACGCTAGAAACCTTGGCGTTAATTAGTCGGATTGACGGGATTCCGTGCGATATTCCCAGAATCGTGACGGGGGGGGGTAACTTATAAGTTTTTTAGCAAAATCTTTCCCCGGGAAATAGCTTCTCGGGGATTTTTTAGAATAAGGTTGACAGGATTAGGCGGTAGGCTTATAATGTAGTAAGTAATCCCGGGTAGCTCAATGGTGGAGCAAGAAGCTGTTAACTTCGAGGTTGCCGGTTCGAGCCCGGCCCCGGGAGCCAGAATTCGGTTTTTGAAGCCAAAAAGAAGATGTCGATGCCTTTCAACAGAGAGAAATCGACTTTTTTGTTGGTCGATTTTAGGTTCGAGAAAATAGTTTTGAGCAATTTGTTCTTCAACTCATTTCTCGAACTTTTGTATAGTTCGGATGCACGCTTTGCCAGTTCTAACAGATATGCAGCATCCACCAAGAAACTTCCATCCTCGCTCTCCAACTGTGCTGCTTGTTCGTCCAATTCAGCCATCCGTTTGTCGCATTGTGCTGCAATCTTCTCATATTGTGACAACGTAATACTACCATTGAGACGGTCATCATATGCCACGTCCTTCTTATGCTCCAGCCTGCGATATTCGTCACGAATTTGTTTGCTTTGATTGGCAAAATATAGTTGCTCATTATCGTGCTTATCCTTCATCCTCTTAAGAATCCTCGATACGTCTGCATCGGTGATTTGTAAGTGGTCGAGCACATCAGTAACCGTTTCATCTACTTCAACCTCGGATACTCCACAGTTGCCACATTCTGCTTTACTCTTTGAACAACGCAGATAAACGTGACCTTTCTTTGTGTATGGCGACATAACTCCACCACAAACACCGCAATAGAGGAGTTTTGAGTGTGGATATACCTTGCATACGCTAGTTTTCGCTGCACCAAAACTGCCCTTTGCATTTTCATCATTTATCCTTTGCACTGCCTCGAATACCCTTGAGTCAATAATCGGTGGGTAACAATGTTTATAAACCGTATCACCCCACTTCGCCTCACCGACATAGAACGGATTTTTCAGCATTACATCAATAGAACTTGGTGGTAGTGATCGCATCGTTTTTGGGTTTGTTAGACCGTCTTTCTTTAACCGTAATGTAATTGCTTTGACTGAGTATCCCTGCAACCTTAGTTCGTAGGCTTTCTTGATATATGGTGCACGTTCTTCGTCCACAATAACATCCGTAATTTTGTCACCACGTTTGTCATACCCCTTAATTACATTGAGATAGCCAATCGGCACTTTACCAGGATATATACCAGTCGCAATGGCATTCTTTTGCCATCGTTTAACATTGTCAGACACACAAGCCGAGTAATTCTCACTCATTACCATACTCATTCCGAGCCTCGTCCAATCTGGAGATGGTGAATTTTTGTGGACAATTAAGCCTTCTGAGGCAAAATGCAATTCAATCTTTCCAGCCTTCACAAGTTTTCGAAATGTTCGAACCGATTCATCGGAATAGTCACGAGTGAAACGGTCGACTTTATCGAAAACCACAACACGGAACTCAGACAATTTACTAATTTCATTTGTAAGTTCGTGAAACTTCGCACGCTCGTCACTCTTATAAGCCGTTTCGTCAAACTCGTAGTAATCCTTCTCCTCGTCCACAACAAGACCACGCTTGTCGGCATATTCCATCAGATTTCGTTTTTGAGCCGGCAAGGCTTTTCGCTGACCTTCCTCTGACACCCTCGCAATCAAGACACCTTTAACGCCTTCATAATTCTTATGCATAATTTAGTTCTCCTTCTGAGATAATTAGTTTTCTACCATCGAGAGAGCGTTTCCTTACCTATATTATAACATAAATAAGGAACATTCTCCATTAAAACGGATTCAACATCCTGAACTCCTCAACCGCCTTTTTGACGGCTAGTAAGTTCTTTAATTGGTAATGACTAGGGCTACCTTGGATGTTCTTCAACTGCTTGAGGCTTTCTTTACCAAACGCATCTTCGATCATCGTTTCAATGTCTCGCATATTTACCCCATTCTTTAAGGCACAGATAAGACCAAGTCGAGCAAGAGATTTATTCACCCCTCCTCGTCCAGCCTTCTGGGATTCTTCAGCCATAATATTAGCCAGTAAACCTGAGATGTTTTCTTCTTCATCGAGTGGGATTTTTGGAACGTGGGATACTATATACTCTAGTCGCTTTGATAATAATGTGTGACATATTTCGTTCTTGAACAGATTCTGAAACTCCCACTTTTCAGGAATCGCCAGCCCAGCATTCTTTATTCGCCGTTCGATCATCCTTTTGCCGTGCATTTTGATTTCAAACCGCAACACACCTGAAAACTTAGTTGCAGTCATAACACCGTTGCCTACCGACTGACGTTCAAGTTCTTTGCTCTTGTCGTAAAAAGTTATATCCTCGTCCTTAGAGTGGAATCGAATAAGGCAACCGCCATTCTCATAGTTCACTTTGTCAAACTTTAGCCAGCGATTTACATCAGCATTGGCGATAGAGCGAATTACATTATCGACCCCAAGATGACTATTCATCAAGATATTTTTTCCAACGTCCATCCGCCTAACATAAAGTTCAGGGATGTCAGTTTGGCTGATGAAACGAATTCCCATTTCGGTGATGCGTTTGTGTAGAGTTTTGATAACGTCACCCAGTGACGACTCATCAAATTCGTATAAATTGTTGCTGCACAGAAGTTTCGGTATCGAGAACTCAATGGTCAATTCCCAAGTTATACCAGCAACCCCACCGCCAACTGGCCGTTCGCAGTATCGGACAGTGGGGTAGTATAGTCCACGCTCTCGGCATAACTCATCACCACTTAAGATGGCTTGAGTGAAACCTTTACCATTTTTGGAGAAGTCCGAAAAGGGAGAGTTTGCTTGGGTTAAGCGGTTCTTACAGGTATAAATCAATGTCACGGTGTCTATCATCGCAATTCTCCTCATCACATTTTCCAAAAATTTCATCACACTTTTTCGCCACTGCCACGTCAATAATAGTGCCGGCACTTTTGCTAATGGGGTTAAAAATATTCAATTTTGTATCACCAACTACTTTCGTGGGGAATACCAAACGATACCCACCAGATGGTCGAGTATGCACGGCAATAGAGCCCAGATATAGTGAATCATCGATCACGCAACTCGCAAAAGCAACCAGTCCATCCTTTGGTCGAATCGGCACTACATTAACTTCAGATACTTTCATTGCTACCCTCCATCTGCTGCTTGTGCTGCTGCTCAAAATCCATTTCAATCAAGATGTCAAAAAATCGAGCCAAGAGTTCATCGGTATTAGTCAGTGGTTCCGACTGTTCCTCACTCCTTGCTCGATTTTCTTCACATTTCATACCTCCATTTTAGGAGGCGACAGACTTTTTCGACTATTTATTTTACCCCCGTTATTACGAAAAAAGTCAGACTTTATTTTTTGTGCGAACGCAAAAATCGTTCCTCAAGCCCATACTTACCGCCATCTAACTTAACCACATTCGGCAACCATAACTCATTCTGGAGTTTTGCATTAAGCCTATTCCTGGTATTCCGAACTGTTTTAAAGTCACAGTATTTGCCAGTTGCTCGCTCCAAAGAACTAGCCAGTTGCTCCTCTTGCACATCATTATTCTTACTAGTCACTGCTCTAGCCAAAATACCTAGCATCTCACTTTCAAGCCCGCCCTTTCTGAATTTCACCTCTTTGCCATCATACTTTGCTACCGTGTAGTCCTCATCGAACTCCAGAACTGACAACTCTTCGCATTCAAGTGCAATGTCGCCTCCCCTCAAAGCAGCACTTATCTCTTGTTTTTTATGAATATAATCCGCCGCACCCTGAGCCACTTTTATGAGCGTTTGTCGCATCTCCTCGAAGTTTTGTTCATTGATTACTGCTTGCTCTGCCCTCGACCGTTTTTCTGGCCGCTCATCAAGATAGTATCGCTTCGTCATCTTCCGTCACATCCTCATTATATTGTTATTATCATACCATATGACTACACATTTTCGCTCTTTTTCAAGATATACTTTTGTGCTATAATCAGAATAACGAAATGTGGAGGTTACAGAAGACGTGTTGACATCAATTGAATTATTTTCTGGTGCTGGTGGGCTGGCTTTGGGTTTAGAGCGAGCAGGATTCGAGCATATCGGCTTAGTTGATAACTATACTGATGCTTGTAATACAGTGAAGAAGAATCGTCCAAAGTGGAATGTTATCTGCGATGATATAGCCAATGTTACAACTAAAAACTTACAGGAACTGTTCGATCTAAAAACTGGCGAACTAGATGTGCTCTCTGGTGGTGCTCCTTGCCAGTCTTTTTCATACGCTGGTAAACGCTTAGGGCTTGAGGACACGAGGGGGACACTATTCTATCACTATGCAATATTTCTAAAACAACTTCAGCCTAAGATGTTTCTCTTTGAGAACGTCAAAGGGCTTTTGACTCACGATGGTGGAAAAACTTATAAAACCATTCTTGAGGTGTTCAAGGAAGCAGGATATTCGGTTCAATATAAAGTTCTGAACGCTTGGGATTATGGTGTGGCTCAAAAAAGAGAGCGACTTATTACCATCGGGATTCGTAACGATTTGCAAGATAAAATTAAGTTTGAATTTCCCAAGCCACACGAATACAAGCCCGTGTTACGTGATATCTTGAAGGATGTGCCTAAGAGCGATGGTGTGTTGTATGGAGAGAAGAAACAAGCAATTTTTGAATTAGTTCCAGCAGGTGGCTATTGGCGAGATATAGACCCAGAAATTGCTAAGGATTATATGAAAAGTTGTTGGAATATGGGTGGTGGCAGAACAGGTATTCTGAGACGATTAAGCCTAGATGAACCTTCGCTGACCGTGCTAACGTCACCTTCACAAAAGCAGACCGAACGATGCCATCCTCTGGAGGCACGACCGATGAATGTTAGAGAGAACGCAAGGTGTCAGTCTTTCCCAGATGACTGGGAATTCTGTGGCAAGGTAATGTCGCAATATAAACAGATTGGTAATGCCGTGCCAGTAAACTTAGCGTATGAGATAGGCAAACAGTTAAAGCAATCATTGAAAGGAGCATAATGATGGATAAATGGAACATCAACTTTATTTCCCAGGGAGATTTTACTGCACACGTAAAGAACACCATTGAATCCTTTGGTGACAAAATTCAAGCCTTTGATTTAAAACGGCTAAACAAGAACATTATTGACCCAATCAAACTGATTTTCGATAAGAATATGTATGGAGTATCCTGGAAAGATATTATTGATGACGAGATGGCGAGGCAGAGAGATAAATCTAATAACAATGATATCGGCTATTTTCACCAACGTTTCTTTCAGTATATTGACGGCTGCCACGTTCCCGACAATGGCACGGAGAATGGCTGGGACGTGATTTACGAAAATCCCAAAGGTATTCGGCTACCTGATGGTGATGTAGTGCATACAATCTACGTCGAGATGAAGAATAAGCACAACACAATGAACTCATCTTCTGCTGGTAAAACTTACATCAAAATGCAGAATCAAATCCTACACAACGATGATTGTGCTTGTTTTCTCGTTGAGGCAATAGCACAACGCTCTCAGAATATCACTTGGGGCACAACCGTTGATGGAGCCAAGGTTGCTCACAAGAAGATTCGCAGAGTTAGCCTTGACCGGTTCTATGCTACCGTAACCGGCGAAGATGATGCATTCTTTCAAATTTGTTTAGTATTGCCAAATGTTATCAAAGAGGTGATTCAAATCTGGAATGTAGGTGATATTGGCAAGGATACGGCTTATGATGAACTTGTCCAACTTGCCAAAGAAGTCAGTAATGGACACTCAGATGATGCTGCTATGACCCTCGCTATCTATATGCTAGGGTTTAGAACATACGAGGGATTCAATAAGTTAGCACTAGATTAGCAGTCAAAATTAAGGTTAAACGGCATATTCCCAGGAGACAGATAGTTAGCCGAGGGTCGATTCAGCCTCCTGGTATAGCCTCGGTAGCCACTACGGACGAGTTGCTCGGCATACTTCCATTGAAGGTCCGTCGCCTCCACTACTGCCTTATGGAAATCTGGGTATTTGTCACACCAACGGTAGAAGGTGTCGGTGGAGATTCTCGCTCCTCGGCAAGCATCAGACACGGTGTATCCGTCACGAATCAGAACAAGGATTCGCTCCGTGACTTCTGGTGTGAACTTCGATTTTCTACTCATATTCTCATCTTATCACGGCTTTATAGTCTCGTATTTTCGCCCTTATAATACTATGAAATTGGTGGAGAAAGTTTGACGGTTCTGGAAGTCCAATTCCATCAGATTTGCCGTAATTGAGATTCTAGAATCACCAACATTTGATTTCGCTACTCCCAGGCAGGTCAACAGAGGTCAAAGATGTGATTCTACTGTGTCGTAGAGTGTCAACATTTGCTCCTGGATTTTCCTATACCACCCAGGAAAACTACGCTTGAACACCTCAATGTCGCAGATGTGCTGAACATTACAACCGTTCTCACGCTTGAGGTATTCCACTCTACCGTTCATCGGATTCACACAGGGTAGATATGGTTTATCCTCAGCAATACCACCAAACCTCACAGGCAGACCTTCATACATCACTACCTCTCCTTGCTGATTTTGCCCTCCTGAGCCGTTTATTTGCCTTTTGAGAGCCTTTTCTTTGCTTTGTGGGTGTTTATCAGGTTTTCTCTCATAAACCCTGAATCCAGCCCTTCTGACGGCTTTTCTGGCATACCAGGTTTGCTCCTCCGTGGCTTTTTTGAACGCAGCATCAAAGTCAGGATGTCGCCTTCGCCAACGACTGAGTGTCATATCAGTCACCTCAGCCATCGCACAGGCAGCCTTTACCGTAAATCCTCCTCGAATCGCATCGAGGAGTCGTTTGGTCGTATCTGGTGTGTATTTGGTGGGCTTGCTCATACTACCATAGTATCAGAGATACATTCATTTATTTTTACCGATTTTAAGTGGTAGAATAGTTGATATGAGTATATTGCACGATAAATTTACAAACATCGAGAATTTGGACGATTTGCAACCATTAGTATCTGAAACCGAAGACGGAGAATCTACTACCATCGAATTCAAATCCATCACCAAGGAAATCAAAAAGTCTAAGTCTAACCTGGGTGAGTCAAAAGCCTTATTAGCAAAGGAAATTTGTGCCTTCTTAAATTCTAACGATGGAATCTTGGTGTGGGGGGGCAGAAAAAAGTGAAGACGGCAAAGTAACTATCGTCAATGAAAGTGAAACGAGTTTGGAGGATACCTTTGATCATCAACTCAGGAACCTCATCGAACCACTACCTAGTGGTATCGAATTCAAAACTGTGAAGGATGATGCTGGTAGCGAATGCCTCGTTATCTTCATACCACGTAGCGATCTAGCACCTCATAGAGTTGGCGATTGGAATATGGATGATAAAAAACGAATTCTAGGACGATACTATGGGCGTTCTGGGACGAGTAGCGTTCCTTTACCAGAGAATATTGTTAGGGCAATGTATCTATCTAGAGGACGTGTCCCAAGAGTTTCCGTTTATACCGAAGTCAACATCCCAAATGTAAATAAAATCCAACTCAAAACTATTGTAGAGCCCGACCCACAACAATACATTTCTCAGTATTATAACAATAATCAAATCGCCATCATAGGGTCATCTCTCAATGTATTGCCAGACACAGACGGAAGATTGTGGCGAAACATACGCAGCGTGTCTCCAGATAGCCCAATCTACCCAAAGAGTGAGCCATACGAACTCTTAATATCAACCATTTTGAATAGTAAAGAAGATAGTGCTAAGCAAACGATGGAAGAATTGTCCGAGTTGGCTAGAAGTCTTCGTCTTATGGATGTGCAATTTTCACAGATATATGCTATCGCTACGAAGTCAAACTTCTCTTGCGATAATGTTCCTCTAGTCACAAGAACTAGGCTATACATACTAGATATTCCAGAACATCGCCATCTTAATGGTTACAGCCTTACAAGAGCCACGGATTTGATTCGCATTGAGAAAAAATTTGATGTCGAAATCTATATTGCAGCAACATTTCATAAGCATATACAAGATGATGGAGATGCTTACTTTTGGGGTTTTGACAACAACTTACACACATCGCATATTGAAAAATTACTTGAAAACTTAACAAGTAACTCGCACGACTAGTTTAATCACTAAAAGTTCAGCAGAGAAGATATACCAACTACAACCTTAAGTTCGTCTATATCGAGGTAGGGGGTATTAGTTTTGCGTTCGTCACAACGCATCTACATCCGTCACCTCTATTCCAAGTTCGAGGAACATATCCTTCAACATCATCATTCTGCCACGGTCATAAGAGGTCACAGAGTTCGCAAATTCGTCCAACTGGGGGAGCCACGAATTATGAAGCCTTAGGGCTTTATTTTTTGTAGGGGATGTGATAAAATTAAAAAAGTTATTTATCTTTAAGTAAATTTGCAAAAGTTGCGGAAAGGAGTTGGGCATGAGTTCGGAAAAGACCGAGAATATTGATAACTCCACAGAAAAAGTGATTAAAATTGCCGGTTCGATTACGGTAGATGAGTTGGCGCAGGCGTTGGGACTGGGCGTGACGGCGTTGATCGGGGAATTGTTTAAAAACGGGATTGTAGCAACGATCAACCAGAGGTTGGACTTCGAGACAGCGCAGATTATGATTGATGAGCTTGGGATGACAAATGTGCGTCTAGAGCGGAAGAATACAGCATCAAAATTAACCGAAGGGAATCGACGTGAATTAAGCAAAGACGCGGTAGCGCGACCGCCAGTGGTGGCGGTGATGGGGCATGTCGACCACGGCAAGACGAGCTTGCTCGACAATCTTTTGCATAAAAAGACGGCAGAAGGGGAGGCCGGCGGTATTACTCAGCACATTTCGGCGTACCAGCTGGAGCATGAGGGACGGAAGATTACTTTTCTTGATACGCCTGGGCACGAGGCTTTTGCGGCGATTCGCCAGCATGGAGCAATGTTGACGGACATAGTAGTGATTGTAGTGGCAGCAGACGATGGCGTGAAGCCACAGACGATTGAGGCGATTAAATTTGCGCAAGGAGCGAATGCGAAGATTATCGTGGCGATCAACAAGATCGATCGCGAAGGAGCAGATATTCCACGGACAATGGCAGACCTTTCGACACATGGTTTGCAGCCGGAGGAATGGGGTGGCGATATTATGATGATTCCAGTGTCAGCGAAGACTGGCGAAGGGCTGGAGAAGTTGGTTGAGAGTATTTTGCTCTTAGCAGATGTAGAAGAATTGAAGGCAGATGTTGAGATCCCGGCGGAAGGCCTAGTGATCGAGAGCCACATGGAAGTAGGGAAGGGAAGTGTGGTGAATTTGCTAGTGACGGGTGGGGAACTGAAGGTTGGCGAGTTTGTGACGGCTGGGAATGTCTATGGCAAGATTCGAACGATGCTAGATTTCCGAGGTAAGCCGAAAGGGAAGGCGACGCCGTCGACACCAGTTACAGTGACTGGGTTTAAGGAGCTGCCGAACTTTGGTGATAGATTTGTTGAACAGAAAGATGAAAAAACTGCGAGAAAAGTAGCATTACTCAATGCGCAGGAGACAGCGAATGAGGCGGCAAGCGCGAATGTGACTTCGACTGATTTGCTTAGAATGATGAACTCGGCTGATAACGCAAAAGTATTCAACGTAATCGTGAAGGGTGATGTGCTCGGAAGCGTTACGAGTGTAGTCGATAGCCTAAAATTGATTGATACGAAGGGAGAAGTGACGTTAAACGTAGTAGCGACGGGTGTGGGTGATGTGACAGAGAATGACGTACACATGGCGGTAGGTGATGAACATACTGTGGTTTACGGATTTAACGTAAATGTGCCGACAAATATCGCGAAGTTGGCGGCGCGGGATGGGGTGCAAATTCGAAATTACCGAGTGATTTATGAGTTGCTTGATGACGCGAAGAATAGCATGGAAGATCTGTTGGGCGAGGAAATTGTTGAAACAGAATTGGGCGAAATGAAAGTGATGGGTGTATTCCGAAGCACGAAGACAGAGATCATTGCGGGTGGGCAGATGTTGAGCGGAAAGGTAACGCCGAAAGTGTTAGCACGAGTAAAGCATGGTAAAGAAGTACTAGGCGAGGCAGAAGTGGTTAGTGTACAGAAGGAACGGATTGAGGCGAAGGAACTAATCGAGAATGAGGTGGGCGGCCTAGCGTTGAAGACCGAAAAGAAGATTACAGTAGAAGTAGGTGATCGGTTAGAATTCTTTGCGCGCGAGCGAAAGAAGCGGACGTTGTAAATACTTGTTGTAATATTAGGATAGAGCGTCGTTACCTCCTCCGCGTTGCGGAGGAGGTATTTTGTAATAAAATTCTCCATAAAAATCTTGACATACTGCTTATGCCAGGCATATAATGGTTTTATATAAGCAGTAGAGGAATACTATGAAGATAAAAAATGTTTCAAGGAACAGGTTCGTCGGTTTGGCGGGTTGTGTGGGGCTCCTCTCCCTCCTAGCCGTAGCGATGCTGTGTCCTATGCAAGCTAATCAAACTTACGCTGATGAGCCGTCTGGTGGCGCTACGACGTTCTCAGGCTGGCTTTCGTCGTCGGTAACCTTAACCATGCAGGATAAGGTTTCTGAAACCATCGAGCCGACTACGGCAGGTGTTTTTAAGAACTTGTCCACGGTAGCGCAAGTTCAGGTTAACAACTCGGATTATTATGATGTCAGCATCAAGGGTACTCCGAATATGACTGGCCAGGTAAACACTGATTCGTCGATCGCGGCGATTGCTGGTGAACAAACGCAAAGCCAGTTTGCGGCTAACACCTGGGGTTACTCTGCAGCTAAAAACACGAATGGTTCAGCAGCTGAAGTAGCGGATGTCAATACGGTTTATAAACCAATGACATCGACTGATACCGCAGTTGGCACAAAAAATGCTCTTGGTGAGTCTATGAGCGCGAACGATTATTACACACTAAACTTTGGCGCTAAGGTCGATACATCGCTTCCGGCAGATACCTACTCTAGTACGGTAACGCTTTCGGTGGTGGCGAGTCCGAAGCAAGTGTTTGGGTTCGATCGTACGGATACCATGCAAGGCATGACTGCAAGTATTTGCAATGAGATTGGTACTGATGCAGACAAGAGCCGAGATAACTATAAGGCGGATGATGGAGCTGGCGGTGTTTACTATACCAAGCAGTTGAAGGATACTCGCGATGGTAAGTACTACTGGGTGGCAAAGCTTCGTGACGGTAACTGTTGGATGGTACAGAACTTGGATATCAGCTTTGGTCTTGATGCGACTGAGCAGAATCCAGTAAATGGCGCGTTTGGTCTTGACGGCGTGAAGACGCAGCTTGGTAGTAGCACGAACTTGCAGTGGAACAATACTCCAGCAAGCACAACTACGACCGATGGTATGGCGGAGTGTGGCAAAGTTACTGTTGATGGTGTTGAGCAATACGCGAACAACTGTGAAGTAAGAAATGGTGTTGCACATTATAGCGTTGAGCGAACTTCAAATGTAATGCCGAAGGCGGAAGCTTCTCCAAGTCAGGTAGCGACGAAGTCTTGGAACCAAGGTCTTTATGTGTACGATACTCCAGCGATGACGACTTCTTGCGGTAGCCAGAAGTTTGGAATCATTGCTTGTTCGGATCGGACAACCGTAGATGCTGATGGTAAGATTTGGTTGTCTAACGAATTAGCTGAGAAAAATAAGCCGGAGGGCGATACTGAGAATTATCTTGATAAGACCAAGTATCCGAATGGTGTAGAGATTACAGGTAGTAATGGTGTTCGAACGTTCATTTATGTCGGTGATTACTTCGTGAACGGTACGAATAAGACTAATACTGGGTGGACTGCTTCGAATGACGCGAACTTCTTTAGCAAGAATACTGGAGATACTTATACGATTAGTGGGTCTGGCGAAACTGCTGTAACTGACAATCACCACGCAGCAAATAGCGCGTCGAAGACGTTTGATTCGCATTACCTAATTGGTAATTATTACCAGTGGAATACAGCTACGGCTGGTACTGGCGGTACGATTACGAATGCTGATGCAACTGGTAGCATTTGCCCACGCAACTGGAAACTTCCGACCTCTGGAACTGATAATAACGCAAAGAACGGCTCGTTTTATAATCTCCTAGTCTCATATGGGCTAGATAGTAAGATTACGAGTACTAATACGACGGATAATAACTTGGCAAGTTGGAATAGTAGTAGCGTCCAATCTACAACCTTGCCGAATGGCTTTGTAGCTACTCCAGGCATTGGTACTAACTATGATCTCACTAAGGGTCAGTTCAACATTGCACTTAATCCTCTTTTCTTCGTCCGCAGCGGATGTGCGAATATGTATTTGCCGTATACGCACAGCATTACAAATCCAGCAGGCTATGTTAGGATGTGGAGCATGCATGCGAATGAGATTGAAGGGACCACTGCTATCTTCAAAATTGGGCCAGGTCAAGATGTTTCCTTCCCGGACTTTCAATACTTTGGTTTCTCCCTCCGTTGTCTAGCCATAGAGTAATCAAGGGAGGATGAAGAAGGTTAAG
>CARBES010000018.1 GCA_948944455.1 uncultured Candidatus Saccharibacteria bacterium
TGGTGCTGGCGGTAGGGGGAGGATTTTTTGCGGCATGGCAGATGGGGTGGATAGGTAAAGAAAATACTTCGGGTAACGAATCGGTCACACTGACTAGAGAGGAAGCAGCGGAGCGGGCGTTTGCACGTTATGCGAGCTTCGTTTTGACTGGCACAGTAAGCGATAGCTACTCCACTGATGCAGATTTTGGCGAGTCAGAAGTTGAGAAACAATTCCTTAGTCAGACGAAAAATCCTGCTTTTTGGGATACCTCAATAGAATTACTTGAAAGCGCACAAAAGGCGTATAGCGAGCTCGAAAATTCGGACGAATTACTAACTGATTTAATAAATTATTACGCAGAGTGCTTAGAGTTTTTGAAAAACTTCGAATCATATCCCTCGATTTCGGTAGATATAATGGAGGAGTTTTATTTGCGAGACGGGCGTGAGGTAATGATAGATACTGTTATTGAAACCTATGCTCCATACGCGGAGGATACTTCATCGGTGGTCGCGAACTATGCTCAAGTCATGAAGCAAACAGCCGAGGCGCTGGCAAATAAGCTGGATTTTTATACTAATTCTGGTTGCTTAGTCGATGGAAGCTTCAACGCAGAATGCGTCGCCAATTTCGAGGAAGCTGACGAAATTCCCGAGGCGGTTGAGATCTCCGATGAGCTCGAAAGTACTGCAAGAAACTTTACTGAAAGGACGGCTGCCCGCGTGCGAACTGGTGCGTTAGATATGCTAGCGGAAGCAAAAGACTTTGTAAAATCGGAGAATAAAAATGAAAACTAGCAAACACACAGTCTTGGGGTTAGTTTTAGGCAGCTTCGCGGTTTTAACTATTTCTATTGGCATAGTCACAGGTTTAATGGTGAATAATACATATGCAGCCAAAGTACTGGATTCAATGGACCCCGAGACGATTGCGAAAAAGACCCAGGCGCAGGCTCTTTCGAGTTGTTTGAGAAGCGCCTCGATTTGGAGCGGTAAGCTCGAGGATTATTCTGGGCGAATTTTCGAGAGCACAAGTACCGAATCTTTCTCGTACATTTGGTACGGTTCGAGCAGTAACCACTATCAGTTCAACCGAACGAGTGGTAATTGTAATAATATTTTCGGTAGTAGTTATCGCGACTTGTTAGAATTTCAGGTCAACGTGCCAGAGAAATATAAGGCCAACAAGGCTGATGAAATAAAGGCTAAGTTAATAGAAATCGGCTACTACGAGAGCAATGGTCGGTATTATATGGATTCCGCAAAAGCACTAAAGTACTTTACTGGCTACACTGACAGTACGATGCTCTTCAATGATACAGAGTCTGCGCAGGTTATCGCTTTTTACATTAACGCCGACAGTCCGCAGGGTTATGGTGGTTTTACATATTACGACAACGACGAAACGAAGGCCTGTGATGTTGCAGAAGAGCATAAAGCCTCTGACGCGGCGACAGCCGCAGCCAACTCTGGTGCCGAGTACGTCTGGCTGAATGTTAGTACAACGAAGCGTTGCGCGGTTAAAGCCAAAGATCCCTCCAGTGGCGTTATGGTCTACACGATTCAAAATATGCGATATAACGGAGCTGCTGGAACACAGAAAACTTTCAAGGAGCTTGTCGATCAATGGAATGTCCATATCGACTATATGTGGAAAGATGTGGAGGGGGAAGAAGGTGGAGATTTGATTGGTGGGGAAACGATTGATCCTATTACTGGCGACGAGGTCATGGACGAGGGTGGTCAAGCCGCCATCGACCCGTGCTATAATGCTGGCGCTTCCCTCGGCTGGATCATCTGCCCAACTCTCGACATCATCGGAAAGGCCGTAGTCGGTATTTACGACATAGTGGTTCAACCATTTCTAGAAATAAAATCAGAGTGGTTGAGTACTAGCACAAACAGTGTTTACGGTGGCTGGAAACAATTTCGGGATTTTGCTAATATAATCTTCGCAATTGCCTTTGCAATTATTATCCTCGCGCAAGTTACAGGTATTGGTATCTCCAATTATAATATTAAGAAGATCCTACCACGGCTCATTATGGTCGTAGTATTGGTAAACCTATCGTATGTAATTTGCCAGATAGCTGTAGATATTTCAAATATCCTTGGCTCAAGTTTACAGAATTTATTCAATGGTATGGCAATGAAGGTCGATGCGCCACCAAGTGTTACTGATGTTGAAATGTATGGTGGTGGCGGTACGGCGACTTGGTTCTCGCTTGGCGGCGTGGTGTCGACTGGTCTCACAATCGTTTTGGGTGGCGCGACGCTATGGGGGCTTGCTGTGACGTGGGAGTTTTGGTTGCCTATGTTCCTCCTTACTGTGCTCGGTTGCGCGGTTGGCGTGTTGTTCTTTTTCATCATTCTGGGTGTACGGCAAGCAGGTGTGCTAATTTTGACCGCCTTAGCGCCAGTTGCTATTGTATGCTATGCCCTACCAAACACAAAATCGTTCTTTGATAAATGGAAAAAGATGTACACTGGACTGCTTATTGTATATCCGATTTGTGGCGCCTTGATCGGCGGTGGGCAGTTCGCGTCTGCATTGCTTATTGCGGCTGGAGGAGGATCGAACTTCTTTTACGACCTGGTGGCAATGTTGGTCCAGGTAGTACCATTTTTCCTCATCCCGAGCATCCTAAGGAGCTCGATGGCAGCAATGGGAAACCTCGGTGCAAAAATTGCAATGGCCGGGAATCGCGTTGGAGGGTTCGCAAAACGTACAGCTGGAAATTCACGCTTTGTTCAGGAGAAACAACGCGAATGGGCGCGTAATAATAACCAGCGCCGCGATATGAAGTTAGCAAATCGGTATAAAGGCTTAGCTGACACTACCAACGCAAAAGTTAAAGGATACGAAGACCGCTTGCGTTCTGCTGGAGTCGACCTGAGCGACACTAAAGCCGTACGGCGTTTCCTTGGTGACGAATATGGAGCTTACCGACGCGCCAAGAACAAGGCCGCTTCCGTAAATTATCGCGCAAACCAAGCTCGCCGTCGTTATGAAAGTAGTGTCATGGAAGATGCTGCAGCCGCGACCGGCGCTAGCCGCGAGCTGCTCACTCCAGGTACAAAGCGTTATGAGTCCTACATGGAAGGTCTCGAGTCAGCACAACGTGTAAAAGATGCTGCCGACCAACAAAAACTTTTTGATGCTGGAAAGGGTACTTATAAGGATGCGACTGGAGCCGTCCAAACAGTCAACCCTGGCGACATTTCCAGTCTTGGAGATGCGCATGCTAATTTGCTCAGGCAATTGCGAGACAATCCAGATGATGTTGAAACACGCGCAAAACTGGAAGCTATACAGGATATGCTGGTGTCGCGCGGTGATAAAGGACACGAGGCGATGTACCAGAATTATGAAGATCTGGCAAACACAAGCACTTCCGCCCAGCTAAATAATTCTGCTGGTTTGCGTTATGCTGCCAACCATCTTTCAAAATACGCTCCACAAATTAAGAAAGGCAACCGTAGCTTCGACAAATTACTTAATCAATATCAAGCCGGGACCGTTGATAGTTATAGAAATAACGCAGCAGCTGCCGGCCAAACACTTAGCGAATATCTAAGCACAAACAGTGCGCTTGGCTATGATGCTAGTAGCTTTAAGGACATGAATGATGATGCCATCAAGCGTTACACTAAAATGGCAGAGAATGGCGCACTAGGTATTGATGAGCTAAACCATCTCACAAGTATTGCTAACGAAGCTCTCAGCAATGACCAAATCCAGTTGAAAGGTGATACCGAGAACCTACTTCATGATTTTCTCTCTGCTGCTTACGGAACGAGTGCCGTCGGTCACAGCACAATGGCAAAAGGAACCGCCACTACCGGCTCTACAGCTATGGGTAGCGCTAGCATAGAGTCACTCGACAGCATCACTAAACGCATCCAAAGTGGCAAGCTTAGTGGTGCCGCTGCAACTAATCTAGTCGAGAACGCGCGTCGTTATATGGAAAGTGGTGACGTAATTAGTGCCGATCGCGCACAGGCTCTCCGGAAACTTATTTCTACCGCGCAAACAAAAGGCGTTAGCACCATTGACGGTGGGACGGATAACTTTAGCTACGATGAGGCTTCGTTTAAGGTCCGTGGAGCAAAGGCTACCGCTAAGATGCCGAGCGGTTGGACGAGAGACGCTTCTGGCACTTGGGTAGATCTCACTTCCGGCAGCCCGCTTAGTGCATCAGACGCCAAAAAAGCTGAGGAAATTGAGAAGTACAACAATCAGCGAGATATCGAATCCGGCAAGTATTCTTAGAATATATTTTGCCTATGCTTGCAAAATTTGCAGTGGTGGTATAAAATCGTTGCAATGGCCAGCGGAGTTATTGCGTGGCTCTAAGCCATGCAACTTAGGGATAATTTTAAGTAACCCTACTGCTGACAAAATCTTGAAAGGTTGTGATCTTATGGTACATAGCGCCCGAGACTATGTCTCTATGGGGTTAGGTAGCAGTGGCTGCCCGTTCTGCAATACCAGCATAGACTACGGCAAGAATGGTCTTGAAGAGCGCTCCTGCCCAGAGTGTCGCCCTCTCTACAAAGCTGATTTGGCTGCCAAAAAGCTCCCGCCCCGTATCCGAGCAACTGGTACCCCCTTCAACTTTATGCGTTGGGCTATCATCAAGCGGGCGGAGGCCGACAGTGCGGAAGCTGGCTGGTCGCAGGAAAAACGGAGGCAACTTGTGGACGAAATTGTTTCGATCTGGGTCTACGACCGCGTATCCGCCCAGCAAACAGTCCAGGTTCAGCAATCCCAGGCTGACGCCCGCCGCGCCGCTATTGCTTCCCGCTCCACCTACTAACCATCAGTAGAACCCAGCTCTAAGTTCCAAAAAACTTTAAGCCCCCTCAGAACCTCCGCATTGTTCTAATCCCCTTCAGGCATTTCGCTTCGAGTTCAGGGTTAGAAGATTGCTCCAGAGCAATCTAGCGCAAACTTGCGCTTTATCCCTCCTCGACGTTTGAGTATGATAGGAATATCAGTTAGTTCCTTCTACTCAGCCAGATCTTTAATGCCCCGCTTTCTAACGAAAGCGGGGCAAAAACATCCCAAAATACGTTTATGGCTATTATAACGTGTGTTATAATAGAAAAATCGTCGAAGTCCTAACTAGATCCATTCAGCCAAAATTCTGTCCCATCCAAAAAGCCCCTCTTTCGAGGAGCTTTTTGGCCGTATGGAGCGATCAAAATCGATCGTTTCTAGCTTAATGGAGCGGGGGTGACGCCGAAATAGATTCTTTCGAAACGTCCTCGCAGTCATTCCCCGCTCCACCTGCGGAGGGTTACTCGCGCGGCCAAACCGCAACGATTCCCCTCCGCAGCCAGAAACTTACAGACCAGCCTGAGGTTCGTTAGCCAAAGCTAACAATCTTCTAGCCTAATCTTTATTCGATTAGCGCAACGAGCGGCGGCTAACGATGTAGTAGCCTGCAGCCGTTACGATCGAGCCAGCAGCGACGATGCCGCCAGCAACTGCTTCTGGACCAGTGCTTGGGAGCTCATTTGGAGTGTCGTTGTTGCCTGGGTTATTGTTTTCGCAGGTCTTGTTGACGACTACTGCAGCGTAATCTTGCAAGGTAGTCTCACCAACACCAGCCTTTACCCAGTTCACGAGAGTATTAGAACCACAAGCCAAGTTCTCGTCGACAACTTCTGCGGTATAGCGGACGTAGGCGTTCGAGTTTGGAGTGTAGTTACCAATGTTGATACCAGTAGTAGCGATGGTGTCTTGGTCGATCTTTGCACCGTCATATTTGGCGTTGTAAAGTTTAGTCGTACCAGCGACGTACTTCAAATTGCTTGGAAGTGCGCTCTTGATCATCACATTGTTCTGGGTCTCGTTAGTTTTGCTGGTGTTGCGGTACTGAGTTTGAACCTCAACCTTGTCACCAACATTTGCAGCGACCTGAGTCTGCCATTCGGTAGTACCAGCAAGACGAACCTTGGTCTGGGCAGTGTACTCGGTATCGAATACAGCCTTCACGCGGATCGTAATGTAGCTGGCATACTGATAGCAACCTGGAACTTCACCATTCAAAGAGGTGTAACCAATCTGAATACCGTTGTTCGAAGCAGCTTTAGTGACGATTTCGTCGCTAAGCTGGCGACCACCATTCTTACCAATGCCGTTATTCTCGATCAAAGCCGAGCCATAGACATATTCAAGGTGGAAAGCGTTGTCGCTGTTGAAATTAACGTAATCCCAATACTTATTTGGGGTAGCGTTGTCAGAGAAAATGAAACCATTGACCTGAACCTGCTTCGCCGAAGTGGTTGGGATATTGAACGCTACGCGAGTGTTTTTAGACACAGCGCCGTTCGGGTTGTTGTTGTGTACGTAAAGACGAATGATGTATTCTTCACCATCTTTGACCGTAATGTTGTTGCCGTTCCAAACGTTGTTTTTCCCAGCATCAACACCAGTGTTTACACGTGCACCGACGAAGTTTTTCTCATCGCCGATAGTACTGTTGCTGATGGAGTTGAAGACAATCTTGTTGCCCCAAGACGCAGCGTTATCAGTAATCTCCTGATAAGTATAGCTGCGGCGGCCACCAGCACTATCACCCCAAGCCGAAACGAGGGATGGTACAGACACAACACTCGCAATTGCTGCTGCGCTAGCGGCAAAAGCGAAGGTAGCTTTAACTGCTTTATTCATTATAATCTCCTCTCAAAAAAGATAAATGATTTTACTAGTTAATTTAAAGTTAATATTAATCTGGTCCAAATTGTTAAACTCCATCAGTCCGACAACCGAATCATCTCAAACACAATTTAACTTGGGGTATCCCTGAGGCCCGAAGGCCCCAGGGATAAGGTACGTCCCCATTTGCTGGGAAAATTAATCTATATACAAGTCAACAGTATATCACTGCGGTTCACCGCCGGAGTATTGACCATCAAAGGTCTGGCCGCCGGTGTTTTCCGTTGTTGTAGTGGAGGTCCCATTACCATTATCGGTGGTAGTGGTGACCGTGGTATTATCGACGGGCGTTATCGGATTGCTATCCGTGGTACCACCATGTGTGGTCCCGCCATCGTCGGCCTTAACAGTTTCGTCGCCACCAGCAGGTTTTCCGGTTTCACCGGAAGTCTGGTGATCACCGCCTGTCACCGTATTGGCGCCGCCATTATTGCCCGTAGTGGTGTTCGAGGTACCATTGTTACCGCTACTACCACCCGGCTTATTCGTGTCATTGCTACCCTGAGCAGGGTAGTCACTGGCGCCAGGATCACTTGTCTGATGACCACCGTTACCGTCACCGGGGAGGTTCTCGCCTCCGCCAACTTCAGCGTTGGACTTACCGGAGCCGTCATCCCGTTCAGTATTAACGGGGTCGGTCTGGGGGAGCTTCGCTCCGCCACCATCAGGCTTCTGTCCATTCTTGTAGTAAAATACTGTCAAATAGACAGGATCCGTACCCATAGTCCCGGCGACCGGGTCAGGGTCAGCATAATAGCCCTTAAGATAGGGTGCTACCACATAGTAGCTTGAACCTTCGGTAACCCATTCACGGTGCGGGTCAAAAGCCTTTACCGATCCAGTATCGGTTACCTTCTTGTAGCTGATATCCAGCTTATGCTGGACCAGGCAGACCACAGGTATCGTATAGTCCTGAGCCGGCATCTCGCCAGTAATACGCGCACTGTCCCGCAGGACATAGTTTGTATCCTGGTTGCCACTGGGCGCCGAGACATTGAAGCTATAATCGGCGCCTGCTGCGTAGGTTCCAACATAGACCGGATTCGCGTCCAGCAGGGTCCACTTACCGTTCAGCGAGTAATACCCGCGCTGGTAATAGAGCCTGTAGTCCGCGACCTTGTCATAATAGAACTCCGCCCGAATGTTACCGCCGTTCACGGTCACCTTAACCGTCTCGTAACCCTTGTGGATGGTATAACCATTCACGGGTTTAGCGTTGACATTGTAGGTGCCGTTCGGGACAGCGTCATAGACGGTGTACTCGGACAACACAATGTTGTTTCGGTTGCCCCACTCATAGCCAATAGCCGTAACCTTGTAGGTCTTGGCTTGTGCTGGGATCTTGTCGTAGTAAAATTCCGCTACGGCATTAGATCCGTTCACGGTCACACTCACAGATTCATATCCTGCGTGCACGACATATCCGCTTACATTCGGTGCTGAAATCGTCCGACTCTCGCCACTCTTTACGCCGCTCACGGCGGTAGCTTTGGGAAGCACGGTAACAGTTTTGTTAGTGCCCCACTCATAGCCAATAGCGTAGATGACATAAGTCTTCTCGCTAGGTTTTTCAATAGGGTCACCATTGCCAGTGGGCTTGTCTTCCTTGGGCGGTTGTACGGGGGCTTTCGGGTTAAACAGTTCAATCCGCTTATCCCATACATTGATGCCTAACTTGATCGCACACTCGCCTTCAGTGCCGTCAGCCAGCTTATAGCGGGCAACGAAAATCACCGCAGCCGAGGATTCCTGCACGGGGCTCTCGACGAGTCGAGTGTCGCTGGCTTTCGCCACAATCGGCAGGTGCCAGTTGTGGCTAGATTCCGCCGCTTCTACCCCAACGGCTGTGAACTGGCTAAACAATACGGCCAGCCGCACATTGTTGTAGAACACATCGGTCTTCAGAGCAGTACAATCATCATTCAGCAAAGCGTTGATGCCCTTCGTGGTACTATCGGTCCGGCCGAACACTTCGTCCAGCCAATCTGCGTACTCCGCGAGCCAGGGGTTCAGCTTCATGATCTCCGGCGCCATCAGCCGGCAAGCCTGAACAAAACCGTCGGCATAGATGGGATCCATGATGATTTTCTTCTGGATTCCCTTCTTAATCTGCGCGAGAGTTCCGTCCGTGTAGCTGCCGTCCAGCAGAATTTTGAGGTCCTGCATAGGCGTGCTGACAGCGTACTCAAACTTACCGCCAGCGTCATGAACAGCCTTGTTACGGGCTTCAGCGTTAGACGGCATAGAGCCGTCATCCCAGGTGTTGAACATCTCAACCCGCCAATTCGAATTGAATTCGGCGAGCCAATTTTCCAAGTCACGGTCATCCATGTCGATCTTGAGATGGTCAAGGTTACCGGAGTCAGCGCCGTCGTCTGGCGGAAGCTGCTCCTGTTGCTGGCTAATCCTCCAGTCGCTGAAGGCAGTCCAGACCTGCGGAACGCTGTTAAACAGAACGATCCCGCTCAGAATCAAGACTGCACCGCGCTTGAGAAGGTTGATAACCAGCTCGCCCCGATCTGACTCGTCGTCCAGATAATCGAGGATGGCATTGTACATGCCCCAAATACCAAGACCCGCGCCAACGACGCCGGCCAAGACCATGGCGACAAAGCCAATGGTTACAGCGATCCCAACCTGCGTAAGGATGAAACCGCCAGCCGCAATAACGGCCAATGCTAACAACAGAATTGTCATGTCTTACTCCTCCTGTCAAAGATTTTTGTTTTTTGGAACTTGATCTGCGGACAGGGGGTACCAACCCCTATCCAAGATGAATGGGGTCGGTGGCAAAGCGCCACCCGCGCATGCGAACGTGGCTGTCTGTTGACTTTGTATAATTAACAGATACAAAATGAATTGTATCTGGGATGATTCGATTGTTAAATGGACCTCTGGTCGAATCGCTCCCACGGTTCTTCCAGACTACTTCCATTGTAGCACACATCTCTAAAAAAGTCAATACTGAAGTCACTAAGTAAGCATAAAGACAATACTTTTTAGCATAACAGTTATAGAACAGAGGTGAAAAAGGTTCGTTTTTCGAGTTATTTTTGGAGAGTTTTAGATTAAGCATTAGTTTGACAATTTATTGTTTTATTCTTATGCTTATATAGTGAGCTTAAAAACGTCGAGAACAACCGTTTGACAAGCTCAATGGAGACTTATTAAGACAAAAAGAAACCGCCCCCGGTAGGGGACGGTTTTCAGGTAGGTGTTGCTTGTTGCCCGCTTAGTTAAGGGCAAAGTCCCGGGTCCCCCACCCCCTTTGCCATGCGCGTAGTGCGCTCGGCGGTCCATTAGCGACCGCCGCAGACACCACCGCCGCGGCCGGAACTGTTGGAGCCGGAATTGCCGCCCGACTGGGACTGAGACTGAGACTGGGGCTGGGACTGCTGTCCGGACTGATCCCGCTGCATGATCGCATGGATCTGCTGCGCTTGCTCAACGCTGACATGCAAAGCATCAGCCAGCTGCTGAATGGCCGGATCAACCTGGGTCTGCTGCTCCTGCGGCTCGGTCACATTGACAGTGCTGCCGCGCGCCCGCAACTCGTTGGCCAAATCCTCGGTAGAATACGCCTTTAAGGCGCTGCTGTCATCGCGATCAGCGATGCGCACTTCAGGAATGGCATAGGCACCAGTTTTGCTGGCCTCTTCCACCCGCAGCGCGTGCATGCGCGCCAGGAAGGATCTCTCCTCCGCGGCGGAAATACGACCAAGGTCGCGGCCGTCCCCGTCGATGTTGTGCGCCTCGACCGTCATAGACGGAGAGGTTACCAACGCCTTCAGGGCGTTGATGTCGTACCGCTTGACCAGCTCGGCATAAGGCATCCGGGCATCGCCGACATTGAAGAACTCGGTCGGCACGACCATCAGGAACTGCGGGTCGACGACCTGCTGACTGCCAGAATTGTTGCTGGCGGAGTCAGAAGTTGCGTCGTTGATGCGGCTATCGCGCCGCCTAATGCCCTTCTGTGCTGCAGTACTGTCGCTATGCTTTTTTCTTGCCCAACTCATAATACAACCTCCTAAGATAAAAATGTGCGCTCGACGTTAGGCGGCGGAGTGCCACTTCTGTCTCGCTACTTCCATATTAGCACACATGCTTAAATTTGTCAAGTGTTTTATCACTAAAATACATTTAAATTTCGTAAAAATTCTTATTCTTCCCTGTTGTGCTAATGTTAAAATAGTTTTATTTTATAGTAATTATGATTAAAAACTAGAACAGTCGTTGACGAAACAAGCCACCCCCGGAGGGGTGGCAAGTGCGGTTTTAGAGCTTCATGGCTTAAATGATCCAAGGGTATCTAGCTGCGAACAGAGCGACGATGCCTTCTGGGGTATATTCACAGGGGCCAAGTTCCTCGCCCTGTTCGTTTACCAGTCCACCATCGACGGCGCCAACAGCAAAATCGCGCGCCAGCTTAGCGTAATAGCTCCATTCGGAACCATACTTTGCAACAGCTAACACTCCGCCCACAATGGCGGCAGCCGCCAAGCAAAGGTCGTGCGACGGAAAGCTCCGCCAGCTCGTCACAATAAAGTAAGTGCCCAGGGCGCAACTTCCGAGGCCGGCCAGAGTATAGCCACGATACTTCTCACCATAACCATGACGACTTGAGTTGTATCGCTCGAAATGATAGCGACGAGCCATGCGATAAATTTGTTTGCGGGAGTAAGTTTTTGCCATTAAAGATCTCTCCTTCACCAATGGAATAAGGTCCGACGTTCTAGGTAAGCTTGTATTGTAGCAGTCTAGAACGAACCTAATTATCTTATCACGCCCAAGAAGCAGCGTCAACGTATAAACATAAGCGTAAACATGGATGATTTAAGCTATAAAAGTCCCCCGCACATGGCGGGGGATGAGCAGAGGGAGGTTAGATTTCTTCACCAGTGTAGCTGCGGTAAAAGTCCCGGACATCGGCGTAGGTCTCATTACCCCCACTCATGCAAGCGAATGCGAATTCACGGGCCTGTTGAGCGAGGTGACGATATGCCAGCCGGCAGAGCACAGCCAAGACAAGGCAGCCGCCTGCCATCAAAAGATAAAACAAATGCAGGGTCTGAATCTCGTAGCAGGTCATAGCGAGGAGCAGGGCAAAAACCCCGGTGATCAAAAATGCTGCCGCAGAGCCCAGAATTATATATCCCAGACCATGAGAATGATGGCAAATGTAGAATATCACCGCATAGTGCCCCACTTTTTCTTTTGATAGATCAGCCTCTTTGGACATCGAAAAACGTCGCATAGTTTCTTCCTCTTTCTCCAGCTTTGGATAGATTTTAGATCAATGATCAAAAGCTCGGAACGTGACAAAAAGAATTGAGCCTCCCTTTTCTTTGGAATGTACTATCATACGATTCAAAAACAATACGTTCCGAAACGCGTACTTACATTGTATCACGGAAATTATTTTTGTCAAGGTTATTCCCTTTTCTAGAGAAGGGTGATATAATAGCTTCGTGGTTCTACGTATGGTGGGATTAGCTCAGATGGTTAGAGCGTCTGATTGTGGTCCAGAAGGTCGTCGGTTCAATTCCGATATCCCACCCCAGAAAAATGGTTAGGTCCTGCGACCTAGCTATTTTTCTTGTGGCGAGTAATCTGAGCTGTAACATGAGCGTTACAAAACCTGATCTCGAGCCGGATTACGTCTGTAGCTAGTGTTATAATGATTCTATGGAGAGCTTAGAATTAAACTCGCGTGGCTACTACCTTGGCAGTAGCAGTTCAGATTTCCTACTCGGAGCGGAGGCGGCCGATGAGCCAGTACCGGTGGCCTCACTGACAAAGATCATGACGGCTTACATTGCGCTAAACAGTCGCAAGCTTGACGAAGAAGTAACAATTACGCCAGAGATGCTGTCCGGATTAGAAGAATTCGCAGTGGTTGGACTAGAAGTAGGGCAAGTTGCGACAGTAGAAGACCTACTCTATGCGACAATGTTGCCGTCGGCCGGAGATGCGGCGCAGGCGCTTGCGATTAGCACATCGGGATCAATTGAGGCTTTCTCCGAACGGATGAACGAAGCAGCCGAAGAGATCGGTATGAAAAATACACATTTTAGTAACCCAGTCGGCTTCGACGCGGAGAATTATTCGACGCCGTCAGATATTGCGATTTTGCTACGCGAAGCGATAAAGAATCCAACTTTTGTGGAGATTTTTGAGACTTATAAACATGAGCTACCGTCAATCGGTAAGACCGCAACGAAGACTTTTACTGAGATGAGCTACGTTCTCGGAGGCAAAACCGGCTATACAAATGCGGCCGGGCGCTGTTTTGCAAGCCTGGCGGAGGTTGAAGGTCAACACTACATTCTCGTGACGGTAGGAGCGCCAACAGAAGGAACATTGCATCTCGCTGACGCTGAGGCAGTTTATCAATCTGTAGCGGAAAATTATGAACCAGTACGGATTATGTCGACCGGAGATACCCTGGTGCGGCTTCGCGTCGAGAACAGCCCAGTGAAAGCGCTCGATTTTAAGGCTAATACCGATGTTGATATAGCACTGCCAAATGGTACGTCGAAAGAAGATCTGATCTACAGTTACGAGGGGGTAACGGAAATACGGCAAGACACAGAGTTTTCCGAACACGCGATCGGGACTTATACCGTGAAATACGGCGAGCAGACCCTAGCCCAGCAAAACATTTTCCTTGAGGAGAGTTGCGAGGGGGTGCATGAATATTGCGTCGAAATGCCAGAGTTTTATAACTATGGTTGGATGGCGCTTGGCGGGATAATCAGTCTAGGGCTGCTTGGACTAACGATCTGGAGTTTCGTATGCGGGAAGCAACGTCTGCATAAAAATACAGGCAAGATTCTCAAATGGGTAAGCTTGGCTACACTAGTGATTAGCTTAGTTGCGAACGCGCTAATCTTTGGGAGTTGGTCCATCAACAATGAAGCGACGGAAATTTACGAGCCGGACCTGATTCAGCTAACCACGGAGGAAACTCCCGGAGAAAAACCGGCTGAAACTCCAGAAGAGCCAGAAACTCCGTCCGCCGATGATCCCAATAATAGTTCGGTAAGCAGCACGGCTGGAAATTGCACGACCAGCTACGGAAACTTGATGCTAATTAATCCTAATTTTACCGTAGGAGAAGATTTTATCGCGGCGCGGCGCGGGCAACTGATTTCGGTTTCTCAGACTTATGGGATTCCAGAATACCATGCAGCCGGAAATGGCGATAATTTGATGATTCCAGAGGCGGCAGCACATCTGAACGAAATGGTAAAAGCTTACGAAGCCGAAAACCCAGGACATGAAATCGGGACTTATTCCTGCTTCCGGTCGCGCGGAACATCATGCGGGCGGCTTTGCGCAGCAACTGGAACTTCCGACCATCACACGGGACTAACTTGCGACTTGATCGATTTGCAATACGGTAGCGTTCTTAATACTGACGATTATCCGAACCATAAAGAGTGGCAGTGGCTGCGCGAAAATTCATACAAATACGGCTTTATTGATCGTTTCCCGGAAGCTTGGGCGGGCGGATTAATGTCGGAGCCACTAAATGTGGACGCGAACGGATCAACTGGGTTGTTCGAAACTTGGCATTATCGCTATGTCGGTGTCGAAGCGGCGACCGAGATCGCAACCGGAAAGTATAATAACGGGCGTTATGACTCGCTGGAGCATTATTTGAAGGCTACTGGGCGCGTGAACGACCTGAAGGCAGGGAGGTGCAAGTAGGATGGGATTGAGACTATACGACGCCTTACGTTTAAGTTGGAGAAATATCGCACAACATAAAGTTCGTAGCGCGATGATTGTTATTACAGTTTCAATTCTTTTTAGTGCGGTGATGGCATTTAATTTTGTTTTGGATGGTCTAGATAAAACAGTTTTTGACGCCGCTATGAAAGCTAGTAACCATAAAGTTTACATTGCTACTGGCTATAGTGAAGTTTCTAGTTCTAACCAGGGCGAGTATTATAAAGTAAACAATTTGGGCGATGCGGAAAAACTCATAGAAGAAAGCATCAGGCAGCATCATGGCCAGGTTGTGGGGCAGATTGCTCAGTACAATATTGGCGATTCCCGCTGGGTGATTAATAAAGAATTAGCCACGCGTTTTAGCAATTCAGACTTTAGTAAGCTAAAAGACAATCAAGTTCCTTACATAGGGCCAAAAGCAGAGGCTGAATCCTTTGGCGAATATCTCATGAGCGCGGATGGAAGCAAAGACAAACTTTTAGCAAAGGTCGGTACTTATCCCGTTACTAAGCCTGGCGGTCTGTTTTTATCGGGAAATAACCCTCTCAACTTATTATTATCTAGGTTGCAGGTCTCTGGTGGTTATCCGTTAATTGTTGATGACGGTTCTGACAAAGTGATACAGTATTTGCAGAACCAGACCAGTTATAGCTCTCCGAATCGAGAAATTACGCCAGATATACAGCAGGTTGTCACAGAGTTTGATAACTATAATGATGCGATAGCTTACTATTGGGATATTGTTAGTGATAATAACGTCCTTATGGACGTGGAGACGCTTAACGGCAGAAAGTATGTTATGCATAGTAACGAGATTTTTAGCAATGTTATTGGCGCCGAGTTAAGCATTAGGAACTTACATAATACTTTAGTTATTATAGAATTTTTGTTTATTACTATTTCGGTCATTGTCGCTACCCTTACTTTTGCTCATTTGGCGGATCAAGATGCTGCAACGATTTCCCTCTACCGCTCTTTGGGTGCCACCACCAGCAGTATTTATATAGTGTATATGCTATACTTGTTTGAACTATGCGTATTGGCCACACTGGCATGTATAGTGGTTGCTTTTAGCCTGGCCGGTATCACTTGGCTAACTAGCGCCAAAGAGCTTGCACAAAAGTTACAGGATTTTTATATGCTAAATAGCACACCAAATATTACTTTTTTTGAGTGCAACGATTTATTCTTTGGCATTATTGGGTCCATTGTTGCGGTTGTACCACTTTCTATGATGCTTACTCTGCACCACTTTTCCGCTAAGCATATTGCCAAAAAGCTCCGAGCAGATTAAGTTTGGTCATTTTGACACAAAGAGGATTGTAAAAAAAATGTAAAAAGCGGTATGCTTATATATGTGTTCGATAGCGGGGTAATGCAGGTACATTATAAGAAAGGTTCAATGGTGAACTATTATGAGAAAAATCCGTAGCATCCTGGCGATGGTGTTAGTTGTCGTCATGTCGCTTTCTGTTGTGGTTTCGGCATCTGCTGCCGAGGTTGAGGCCGACGGAGCGGCGCAGACGCCCGCCTCCACTGTGGCTGCAACCACTGGCGATGACAATGGTGGGGTTATGCCGCTGAGTACCAATTTCTACTGGATTGGTACGAGCTACGTAACCATCGCCCGTAATAATAACGGGATCAACGGCGATATCTACATCGAGATGACCGCGGCGAAGTCGATCCCTAATGGAGACGATTACATGGGCTTCACCCACGGAGTGGGCATTATATTGTTCGACCGCAACGGTAACATTTTCGATCGCAGAGATGACATCTTTGGCGCGCAGAACCACGGTCATTTTTGGTGCGGCTCCAACATAGTGCGCGTCGACATGAGAATTGGCGCCAAGCCCTTCGGTGATACTACCGACAAGTACGAGGTGAAAGTCACCTACTGATGGTCGGTAGGTCTGGCCCGCTGACGTTATCGGAATAGTATTTCTGCAACTTAGATTGGCAAAAACCATGCCGCAATACAACGCTATTCGAACACAACCCCGGCTTCGGTCGGGGTATTTCTTTAATACGAAACGGAGCCATAAAGGCTCCGTTTTTGATTTTAGGTCGTGATTTGATTCAGAAGTTCCATAATAGCTGTTTCGTAAAGCTTCGCGTCGCGCGCACTACCAATGCGGCCATGCAGAGTATTAATTTCGGCAAAATGAGCACCTTCGTACAGGTCATAAAGCACATCGTTAAGCATTATTTCGTCACTCGTGCTAATTACTACACCTACGTTTTCATTCGCAGTAAACTCCACATCAATATGCGCACCCCAAAAAATCTGGTCTACGATAAGCGCGATCGAGGTTTTGTCACCCATGTCGTCGGTTAGGATCGGCAAGACCGACACCCAGCCCAGAGCGTAAGAGGCTAGTTCCAAAGCTGGTGCGAGATACCGAAAAAGTGGATAAAAGGTATACTCTTTATTGAGGGCCTGCGGGTGGCTACATGGATTGACCAGGATGACACCAGAATCGTAGCCAACATTCGAGTATTCGACGACTTTCGCACCGAGCGAAACTGCACAAACAACTGCGTCGCCGTCCTCAAGCATCAGGGCGTCGAGCTGAGCGCCAGCCACTTGCGGGTTAAAGCCTAGGAGCGAGAATTCAAGTAGTACCCGTTCATATTCATCGCCAAAATCAATTTTGGCGTAGGACTTGCTGGGCTGACTTTTGAGACCAGAGATAAGCAGGAGCTTGGAGCGCGGACTCTCAGAATCGGCCGTGTCCGACTACTTCACTGTCAGACGGCCTCCGTACATGATGCGCACAAGCGAACAAGTCAAACAATTCAGCACAAGTAGCCAAGCTATGATAACAATTGTGTTTCGCAAGGTGATTCCCCTTTCTAAAACTTCTAAATTCTAAAAGAGCTAGTTCCCTACTTTCGCTAGCTGCTGCTAACTTTTATATAAACCACAAATAGTAATATTAGGCAATGGTAAAGATATTTTCTTACTTTTCTCAGTTTTTTATGTTATAATGGTAGAGTAACCTTGCGAGTGTAGTACAGCGGTTAGTATGCAAGTTTTCCAAACTTGAGATGAGGTTTCGACTACCTCCACTCGCACCAATAAATTAGACACCATGTCAAGATGGTGTTATTTTATTGGTTTTATAGGCAATTTATGGTGTCTTCCAAAACGGCGAACCGCCGGACATTACTCAGCCCGGCGGTTTTTGGAAATTACTCAAAGAATAAGGTCAGCTCGCCTTTTGCGTTGGCCGGCTCATGCCAGGCCTTCCAGGCCATCATGGCCAGACCTTCGCCCACCTCGAATGCATCCTCGATATACTGCCGGATCTCCATATGCCCACTAACAGAAACCCGCTGACAGACACCAAAAATGTCGTGATCGGAACGCTGGAGCGTGATGTCTTCCTTGCCCATGGCGGCAATAGCCTGCGCTACGGCGTAGAGCACCAGCTCAGCAGCTGTACTGTCATCACCGTCCAGGCAGCAACTCATGAGAAAGCGACCGTGGGTAGCGTTCAGAACCAGCACCATCAGCTCACCCTCGCGGTAGACCCCATTGGTCATATTGCGCTCATCGTTGGAGATCTCGTGCCGAACTGGGCGCCCGCCGTTGATATAGCGCGACTTGCCAGGGATCGCCAGCATCTCGTCAATCGACTCCTCGGCCATCTGGTCGGAGGTTTTCTCATAGGCACAGAGGAGGGGCTGGTAGCGATAGTTCCCTTCGGGCAAGTTGAAGCGCAGGATGCACTTAGCCTCCTCGCCAAACTTCTGTCCGTCCAAAATGAACGTGCCTCGCGTAGCATTTGGAGCTACCCTTTCCAGGGTCCCCCGAATCAATTCTTGGAGCAGGTCAGTTTCCTGCGGGAACAGGGTGGTTTCCGGCTCGTTGTGGCATTCCAGGTTGATGAAATTTTGCATAAAATTAACTCCCCTCAGTTGAATTTTTATGGCAAACTATGATTTTGCCCACAATATCGACTAAGTGTTCCTTGGAATAAGTTGTAGCTTTGATTAATCAACATAGCGGGCAAAATCCCCTATTTTTTCGAATATTTCAAGGATCGTTGACGTATATAGGTCGTCAAAAACAATTAGGCTTACTCGGGGTACTAACGTAAGGTAGTACCCCTTTTCTAGGGACTAGAAAAACCAAGCCCTATACTTTCATTGTAGCATAGATTGGCGGTTTTGTCAATATACGATCATAAGGAATAAGGCCAGGAACAACTAAATATACTTCATACTAGTTGGTTTTAAACATTCTTTAACCTGGGTGAGCATTCTTGTATTCTCCCATAGTAGCCTTACTAATACCTTTTCTTGAGGCGCGTCCAAGGCGCCCGTCGTTACGGGGCCTTGGCGCTACTCCTCGGCCGAGCCTCCGGATCCTCTCGAAAAGGTATTAGTAAGGCTACCAAGCCACTATTTTTTATTTGTTCTTTTCCTTATTTCTTCATCCTCCCTTGATATTACTCTATATGGCTAGACAACGGAGGGACATGCCTCGATGCGTTTCATATGGGGCGCTAGAATCAATTCTATCAGGATAAGCTAGTAAAGTGTTTGCACTATTATTGCCTTGATCTTTTATAGCGCTAGACCAGTAAACTCCTCTAATTTCCGGATAGTATAAACCATTGCCGTAATAACTTAAAAATAATACATACCCGCTGCGGACGACGCGCTTTCCTTCGTCCGCAGCGGCGGTATGGGGGTTGGCGACCCCAATAAAGACCCGAATATAGGTTTTTCTGGCATGGGTATAGGCTGCGCATTGCGCCCCAGTCGAATGCTAGACTTATTGGCGTTTTATAATGATTATCTTGGACTAAGTGAGAGATACGATAGCTATCACGGTTATCCCCTCCGTTGTCTAGCCATAGAGTAATCAATGGGAGGATAAGAAAGTTAAAATGTTCGTAGGATATGATGCACTTAAGCCATTTTGATGCAAAATGCGATTTTTAATCGTACTCATGCTTGTTATTCTCGAAAAATTTGCTATATAATGCCTCTCAGAGCCTCAGGCAGGCTAGGCATTTAAGGTTGGTAGAGTGTGGGCGTTATCTTTGGGGAAAGGAAGTGATACATGCTGAGAAGTTTGTTTTACAAGTTGTTGAGCATTTTAGTTAATCGGCTAGAGGCTAAGCAATCAAAAAATGATACTACTGTCGTGATTATCATCAACGAGAAGTAGTATCAACCATTCCTAATTTAATTTTACTAGCTAATAACGATTATGTCTAGAGTTTTGTAGAAAAATCACGCCAAAATCAAACCATCCAGTTGTGGTGTGGCCAGAGGCTCTCACCCTTCGTAAACACGGCTAAGGCACGGATTGTGCGCGATCCGTCTTCTTCAACATACAGAGGCTAGAACTGCCCACCATTCTATGGTAGCATAGAATCGCCAAAATGTCAATGGTTAAACCATGCCTGACAGTTTTACTGGAAGAAACAGAGGTAAGACAAAGCCCCGACAGCGGCGCCTAGAAGGATTGTGACTACCAACAGCAAGAAAGGCGGCGCATGTGAACGACGACTTGGGGGGACGATGACTGTAGGACGGGTCGGAATGTCCTGACGCAAAGCTTTTTTATCAATTTTCGTAGATTTTGCTTTTGCTTTAGCTTTAGTCTTAGTTTTCTTAGCGGATTTCTTGTTATAGCCGGACTTATCTTTAGCGTCGTAGCGCGGAGCGGCATAAACAGTACCAGCGGTATCAGAGGCCTTGCGTTTTGGGCCATCCGAAAGTGGACGTTTCTCAACTTGCACGGTTTTAATGAAGAAAGGCGATTGGCCACCGAGTGCATAGCGGTTATTATCTGGAGCCGCAGTACCATGGCCATCAGTGACCTGGCTTTCGGAAAAATGGCTATTCTCAACATTATCGCCATGTGGTCGATAATCCTGCACGACGCCAAGACCAACTTCAGCATTCTTTTTACTCTGAGTTTTTGCAGCCGGGACACTAGTATCAATATCGGCGTAAATATCGACTGAGCTAGGGGCAGGAAGGCTAAGATGCTGAGCTTTAATTGGATGATCGGGGTTAGAAAAATCAGCAAAAATCTCTTCGCGCGCATCACCTGGTCGGTTAGCCCCAAAACCTTTCGGAGCAGGACGGAAGCGTTCTTTCACCGAGCGGAATGGCTTTGCGACGGCTTTTGAAGCCCGTGCAGTATAGACAGTTTCCTCGGAACGGTCAGCATAAGTACGCGGAGCGGGATTGTTCTGAGAGCTTTGAGCTGGGCGCGGCGCGACGTCCATCATGCGACCGCGCGACCTTGGCCGGGACGTTACCGGAGTAGCGGTCTTAAGGGCGGCAGCCGTAGCCTTCTGAATCGAAGCGACGGTCTTGGCGGTGCGAGCACCTTCGGCACCGACCGTCGCCGCCGCGCCCGCAGTAGCTCCAGCCTTAGCAACATCAATCGCAATCTTGCCCTTGGCTGGGCGCAGAGTCTTCCCTGGCCGGCCGGAACCATCGACCGAGCGAACCGGAGCCCGCATGACGGTTTTAGGTTTAATTGTAACAGAAGGCTTCTTTGGTGCTAATTTTAATGATGTCCGTACAACAGGAGCGGTACTTTCTTTTATCTTGGAGGTGGTCCGCTTTACCACAATCGGTGTTTCAACCTCGATTAGCGGATCAGCCGCGTTCGTAACTGGACGTGGCGGAGGCGTACGTTCAGATTTAGACTTTGCCATTCGAAAAAGCGCCGAGGCGGAAGGGCGAGTCGATTCCATTTTGCGACGACCAGACTGATGATGGAGGCTTGCAGCCGATTTCGAATCCGAAACTGGCTTTTCCCCACTAGCATTAATGATATCCTTAGCGGTGCTAGCGAGATATGAGCTTAGGCGTTTGTCCGGGTCAGCAGCATACATAGCATTAATCGCGTCTTTCGCTGAGCGAACTGGCCGACTGTCGAGCGATTCGAGTGAATTTAGTGATTCAGACGGGTTCGTACTTGCTTCGGTAGACGGTTTTGTATCCATTCCGGCAGCCGAAGCATTGCTTGAGAATTCTACCGATTCGACCGCAGCGAGCGTAGCAACAATTTCTGATTCCGGAGTCGACAGAGTACTCTGTATAGCATCCGCATTATTAACTTCACGCGACAGCGGCATGGGCACAGCTGAGAAGTTCCTCTCTGAATCTACTGGTTCCGGCGATGTGTTAGCCGCAATCGAGGCCTCGGCTGCAGCACGATCAGCATCCATCATGGCGCGCAACATATCCTGGTCAAACCCAGCCAAGCCCGTCATGTTTTGCGACGAGCTAAGCGGCTGAGACTGATCCGCGGAATGATCCATGTTACGATTTTACCCTCTTTGCGGTTTCAACAATATCAATAAACTGATCGGCTATAAGACTAGCACCGCCAATAAGCAGCCCGTTCACTTCTGGTACCGTAAGATAAGCTCCGGCATTTGACGGGTTCACGCTACTACCGTAGAGAATCGGCACCTGCGTAGCCGTTTCTGCGCCATAAGTATCCTCAAGCGTACGGCGAAGGAACTGTACTGCGTCAGCAATTTTGTCCGGCGAAGCAATCTCGGCGCCTTTCGTTGTGCTGATAGCCCAAACTGGTTCATAAGCGATAATTACCTTAGAAATATCCTCGGTCGAGACTTCAGAGAGACCGCCGAGTAGCTGGTCGCGCAGAACATCATAAGTCTCGCCAAAAGTGCGTTCGGTCGCCGTTTCGCCAAGGCAGAGAATCGGCGTAAACTGGTTACGCAAGGCCGCCGCAACGGTAGCGCGAATTTTCTTGTCGGCCTCATGAAAAAGTTGGCGGCGTTCAGAATGGCCGATAATACAGTAGTCGACAATTCCACGCAATTGCGTGCAGCTAACTTCGCCAGTATATGCGCCAAAATCGTGAGGGTTGGCATTCTGGGCGGAGAGTTTAATCTTCTTACGATCAGTCTGGAGAGAAAGCGACTGCAAGGCAATAAATGACGGCGCAACTACCACCTCAATATCTCTATAAGCTCGGGTGCGCTGCAAAAGTTTGTGAAGATAGACGGAAGATTCCCCGACCGAAAAATTCATCTTCCAGTTGCCCACGA
>CARBES010000019.1 GCA_948944455.1 uncultured Candidatus Saccharibacteria bacterium
CAGAACCATCAGCAGATTCGATAGTAGTGGTGGTAGTGTCGTCTGGAGTTTCTGGGGTGGTTGGGGTGGTGGTACCAGTACCCTTCATAAGGTCGGCTGCAATTTGAGCGGCAGTCTGGGTCTTGTTGCCAGTAGCAGTCTTAAAGGCGGCGGCGATAGCCAAAACTTTATCGTAGTTATCCTTAGAAGCGTCTTTATCGGTTGGCTCAACACTATTAACCTTAGTGTAAACAGCATCCCACGCGCTGTAGCCGTCAATGTAGGCATCATCTGCCAAAGCTTCTAGCCCCGCAATCGTATCCTTACCTTCGAGACTCTTCTGGTCCTTCAAGAGTGGATTAAGGGCATTGGTTAGCGAGCTGATAGCATTATTGTATGCATCAAGCTTAGTCTGAGCTGTAGTAGCAGTGTTATAAAGACCCTGGAAGTATGCATTATTAGTCAAGGCGCTCACCGAGAAAGAAGCAACTGTAGCGTTCGCGTTGTTCAATTCAGAGTAATCAACAGCGACAGCCCCCTTAGTTTCGTCCTTATTCTCACCAGCAGCAGTGTTGTAAGCAGCAAGAGCACTCTTGAGCTGTTCAACATTCTTGTCGGCAATCGCTTTATAGATAGCCTTGTAAAGATCGTAGCCATTAGTACCTGTAGCAGCATTGATTACATCTTGATCAGAGGGGTTGACCAAGGTAGCCGGCTTAATGTAAGCTGGGGCACTAGTAGTCATAGCAGACTTGACAGCCGAGATTGCATTAGCAACGTCAGTCTTATCAAAATTCCCATTCTTGGTCTGGTTTGCATTAATAGTAGCAATAGCGTCTAGCAAAGTTGCATACTTTTTGTATGTCGCATTGCTTTCCACGGTTGCAACAGCTTTTTCTACTTCACCGCGAGTAGCTTTGATTTCCTCGGCATCTTCACTGGTGTCGCCACCTTCAGTGCCGGCGCCTGGGGTACCAGTGCCTTCACTATCGTCGGCACCTGGAGTAGTCTCAGTGCTAGTGTCTTCACCATCTTCAGCATACGTATTCGCAACCGGAGCAACGACGCCCAGGCCCAAAGCGAAAGCTAACGCTAGAGCAGCCAAAACTTGACTTTTCTTCATTATTGTTCTCCTCAATAATTTTAATGATAACTAAGTTTATTTTACGCAATAAAAAAAAAAAATGTCAAGCATTTTCTAACGAAAATGTGGGTTTCGTGGCTAGAAAACCGGTTTTTTGAGTATAAATTTGACAAATTTATCCAAAATTTGGAGAGATTATCTCCTCCCTAGCCGAAGCTAGAGAGGAGATTTTAAGCTAATTTTAAGCTTACCGCTTCGATTTTGCGGAAGTTTTGGTAGACTTGGCGCGAGAGCCGGTCGAGCGGCTAGTCGTCGAGGCAGTCTTCGTCGAAACTTTGGCTGATTTCGAGCGAGTCGCGACCGTTCGTGCGGAGGATTTTGAGGCAGCGCGTGATTTGGTTGGTTTACTCGCTTTGGCTTCTGAAGTGGTTTTAACACCACGGCCTCGGCCGGCAGCTTTCGGCTCTTCCTCGAGATGGTGCCGCGAAGTGAACCGGTGTAAGAGGAGCGCCGCAACCACGAGGATGCCCGCGATAATCGCAGCGGCCGCACTCTTCACGGCAGAAACCACACGTGGCGAGTAGATCTCGTTATTAAGACCGGTGTTCGGTAAGCTACCACCCGGGACACTAGGTTTCGTAGAGTCATCGGGCTTCTGGTCATCCTTATCACCATCGTCCGGGTTCGCCGGATCGTCTTTCCCGTCGTCGCCACCAGGGGTCGGTGTAGTAGTATTACGGATTTCCCAGCTGCCATTAACAAAGACAAATTCTTGGCTACTAGCAAGGTAGGCCGCATCAACCTTAGGATTATAGCTTCCACCTTTCAAGCTGACCGATTCAGGGTCAAGACCTTCGATGACCTTGCCGGCACCAGCACTGAAACTACCGGAGTTAATCGTCAGAGACTTAAGCGCGCTAGGATTAGTCTCACGAGCTACTGCACCATACTCATAAAAGACATCGCCATAGTTACTATGATAATTACCATTATTAATAGTTATTTCAATATTACCGGCATAAACCCCAGCATTATCCTCGATCTGGAAAACCGCACCGCTTTCGTCGATACCGTCATTCCCTGGCGTGACAGCGGTCTTTTCGCCATTAGCCGTAATCCTCGTATCGCCGTCGAGAACAAACTTCCCGGCTTTCATGCCGATACCGGTATCTGAGCTAATATGCGTGCCGTTAATCTGCCAGTCAGCGTACCCGGCTGCATAGACAGCGGTGCCACGGGTCTGTGTCTGAATCCTAGCACCATCAAGCTTAATAACCGGGGCATTAGTTTGATCCTGGATATTGCCATTAACCGTGATCCCGTTAAATCCGTCAATCTCACCTTTGAAATCAATATTGACGCCATAAGCATGATGATCTTTATGCGAAACGAATAGCCCATAAGCGTAGGAGGTAGAAGCAGCGCGGAGAGTCACGTCGCGACGAATAGTCAAAGTTGTATTATTGGTGACGTTCGAGTCGTCCGAGCCATAAACCCGTATCGCAATCCCGTCACTATTGCTCGCATAAATCGTACCGGTACCAGTGATTTCGAGATTGCCACGATAAATATCGAGCACCCGGGCGCCCTCACTATCAACTTCAATATTATGATTATTAAGATCTAGCACGAGCGGTTGGTCGGTCGGGCGATCAAAGACAAAATTAGCTGAGCCCTTGATATCTTGAGTCAACGTAATAAGACTGACGTTTTTCCCAGCAATAGCGTTACTTAGGGCCGCTTGGAATTCTTCCGTATCAGCCGGTCGAACTTCCCCCTCTTTCAGTTCGCCTAGGCCATCTTCGGTTTCAGACCCTTCACCTTCAGTCTCTTCGGTGACATCACCCCCTTCCGAAGTAGAGTCTGAGCCGCCAGTTTCTGGCATAGTTTCGGTTTGTTCTGAGGCTAGGGCTGCGTTACCTACTGTGATAAGATAAACAACCGATGGAGTTGCAACCCCAAGCGCCATAATCAGAGCGAGAATGGCCAAATGATAACTTTTTGCGCGCTTTTTTGCCATATTTGTGCTTTCTTTTTAGTTTTAGTGTTGATTTTAGTAAGCTTTAGCTCTATTGTAGCATAAATTGGCAAATTTCAGCAAAAAAATGGCTCAGGTCGAGCGACTTGAGCCATTATAACGCTTGTTATAATAGAAAATTCGTCTAGGCGCCAACGCGGTCTTTGGAATTTTTGCGAGGAGCGTTCTGAGTAATGTAATCAATAATCTTCTCGGCAACATTGCGCCCAGTGACTTTTTCGATACCAAAGCCTGGCGATGCATTCACCTCAAGGACAAGTGGCCCACGACTCGAGCGCATTAAGTCGACACCGGCAATATGGAGACCCATAGCCTTTGCCGCTTTAACGGCGATACGACTTTCTTCTGCAGTAAGCTTAACGCTCGTTCCCTCGCCGCCCTTATGCAGGTTACTACGAAAATCGTCGTCAAGTGACTGGCGCTTCATACTAGCAACAACGCGCGAACCGACTACAAAAGCACGGATGTCCGTACCAGCTGATTCTTTAACATATTCTTGCAAGAGGATGTTAGTGCCGTCTTCGTTATAGAGGTAGAAAGCCTGAAGAGCGGATTTAGCCGCCTTCTTAGTCTCAGCAAGAACTACACCGTTACCATGCGTACCGGAAGCGAGCTTAATAATAACCGGGAGACCGATTTGTTCCAAAAGATCGTCGATATCGGTCGTATTGCGCGAAACCAGAGTCTTCGGGGTATCGATACCAGCCTTTGTCAAGATCTGTTGTGAACGCAACTTGTCACGCGCCCGCGTGATTGCAATCGAACTCGACGCCGTCCAGACGCCTTGCATCTCGAATTGGCGCACCACAGCACAGCCGTAACGTGTCATATTATTAGAAATCCGGGGCATAATCGCATCAAAGCCGGAAAGAATCTTCCCGCGATAATGCACGCTCGGGTGCTTCTCGTCAAGGGAGAGATAACAGTTCTTATACTTAACAACCCGAACCTTGTGACCACGTCGCTCAGCCTCTTCAACAAGGCGTTTCGTGGAGTAGTTCGCGTTACCATTCGATAAAATTGCGATCTTCATTGCTCTATGATATCACACCTTAAGCGTTTTGTCAATAGGTTTTCCATAGAAAACGTCTCCTTGCCTAAGAACCCAAGGGCACTAGAAAATACAGGCAGCTAACACGAACTAAAGGAAGGACGCGTGTAATAGCAGCTGGGTTTTAATTTTGCATGTAAGTTTTGTGAAATTCGTAGGGGTCTTTCTTGAATTGCTCAAGGTCAAGTTTTTGCTTTGGCTTAAACTCGAATTCCACGTCCGGTAAAGAGACATCGACAACAAACTTACCTTGGAGAGTGCGACGTCCAATCAAGATCGGGAAGCTGTTGCGGCTACGATCGGAAAGAGAGAAAAGAACATTAATCTTGCGACCATTGATCTTAATAGGCAGATGGACACGATAGCGCATTTGCTCCTGACCCATGGCGCTACGGACAACCATGACTTTATAGTCCTTACGCTTGATAACTTTTCCATTATAGAAAGGACTAGCTGGGCCAAAAAGAGAAAACCTAAGCAGACCATCTTTACCGACGCGAACATTGGAAGCCCAGATCGAAGAAGCTTCAGCGCCAGTGTCGATTTTGACAGGAACATTATCGCGATGAGCTACGGAAATATAGACCGATGGCCCAATAATGGGGGTCGTCAGTTTTGGGCTAGCATCAGCCAGTAAAGTTTGGTTATGATTAGATTTTTTATTCATGAAAAACAATTCCAAAATGATTGGTATATTCCCATATTAGCACACTTTTCCTAATCTGTCAATAGAGTAGCTAAGCCTGGTAGCCTATGGTATAATGAAGCCATGAAAAGTGATAGCTCCAATAGAATTCGCAATGTCCTCTGGACGAGCGGTTGGGATTCGACCTATATGATCTTAGAAATGCTACGCAACGGGGAGACTGTGCAGCCGGTTTATATCATCAACCCGCGCCGAAAGAGCCGTTTCATCGAAATGGAAGCGATGGAAAAATTGGAAAAGAAAATTCGGGAACGTGTAAAAACGGGGAAATTACTGCCAACCAAGAAGTATGACTTAAGAAAAGTTAAAATAGACAAAGACATCCGAAAGGCTCTAAAGCAGATTAGCAAGGCTTTGACCGATGATGGACGACGCCCGTTGGGGTATCAGTATGAATACTTGGCAAGTTTTGCGAAGATTCACCATGACGAATACCCAGTGATTTCGCTAGGGGTGGAGAAGGTTTCTAAAAACGAGACCGGCGGCCTGGCAACGGCGATTCGGCTTTTCGGGAAGATGACACCGGATTTTCGGATAGATCGCGTGGCGAGCCAGGATGTATTAATTACATTGCTGGGAAATTTTGACTTTCCATTCATAGACACAACAGAGACAGAAATGCTGGAAAACGTCCATAAGTGGCAATATGAGGATATTATGAAAGGGATCTGGTTCTGCCACAAGCCAGTTCGAGGTGAGGCTTGTGGGTTCTGTAGCCCGTGCTTCCAAAAGAGTATTGGCGATATGGGTTTTTTGTTGTCAGAGGAAGCACAGGCACGATTCCAGAAGTTCAAGGGGATTGAGAAGAAATACGGGCGTCGTGCAAAACAGATTGCGGATTTCTTCTACCGCTTAACATTACCAAAGAAATAGCGAAGTTTAATCTGCGGCCGCAGGGCGGCATGCCTTATCCGACCAAGACAACATGGCAATGCGATTATACAAAAAGTTACTGAACGATGAATTTTCTGCCTAGCCCAAGCAAACTCCCGGAGACACCGGGAGTTTCTTTATATCTATTAGCTTCTAGCCCCAAAAACCGCGTTTTTTACTCTTTGGATCACGGAATTCTTCAAGGAGCTCTTTCTGACGTTTACTGAGATTCTTCGGAGTCTCGACGATAATCGTGACGATGTGCGGACCACGGTCACCATCAGTGCGCATTAGCGGTACGCCATGGCCGGAGAGCTTGAACGGGGTGCCAGATTGAGTGCCGGCTGGAACTTTCATGCGAACATTACCATCAACAGTCTCAACATCAACTTCGGTACCGAGCGCAGCATCAACCATCGAGATCACCTTATCGGAGAGAATGATGTTCCCTTCACGAGTGAGGGTTTTATGAGGCTTGACCCGAATAAAGACGTAAAGGTCACCCTTTGTACCACCTTTTGGAGCAGCGCCGCCCTTGCCAGACAAACGAATCGACATGCCGTCGTCGATACCAGCCGGAATCTTTACTTTGAGGTCTTTGCCGTCGGCAGAAACGACCTTCGTCGTACCAAAAACAGCTTCTTCAAAGTTTAGAACCACAGTAGTACGATAATCAGCACCACGAGTCGGGCGACGTTGGCCGCCACCAAAGCCAAAGATCGAGCCTAAGATATCATCTAGCCCACCACCACCGCCAAAATCAAAGTTAAAGCTTTGGCCATTAAAGTTGAAGTTACCGTTACCGGCACCACCAAATGGATTGCCGCTAGAGCCACCGGCGCCACCAACACCGGCATGACCAAACTGGTCATAGCGGGCACGCTTTTGCTTGTCTGACAAAACTTCATGAGCCTCGGAAATCTCTTTAAACTTTTCTTCAGCTTCTTTATTGCCTGGATTTTTGTCTGGATGATACTTAACCGCAAGCTTACGATAAGCCTTTTTGATCTCATCGTCGGAGGCGTTTTTCGATACGCCTAATATTTCGTAATAATCTCGTTTTGCCATAACCTTTTAACTTCTTCTCTGACTATTTTATGCCCTAACGGCCATAAAATAGCGCGTCGCTTCGAAAAAGTCAGAGTAAGCTCTGCTTTTTGCTTAGCTCCTTCTATTTTAGCACAAATCGGCTGAGAGTGCTAGGTGGAATACATGGTTTTAGCGTTTTGTAAGGATGGCGAGTGTATGTCGAACCTGTAGTTTGAACTCAGGACGAGCGCGAATGAACTCGTCGACCGCACGAGCCGAACCGGGGAGCTCTGGGTTGTTATAATCGTGAACGATAATGATTCCTTGCTCGGCAAGGCGTGGATACACGAGCCGAAGGCTAGTCTTAATCGAACCATAGAGATCACCATCACAAAAAGCAAAGGCAATTCGCGCCGGAAGATCTTTGTCGTTAAGATCGTCAAACCAGGCTTTCTTGATGATGACATTTTTTAGGCCATGCTTGCGGATTTTGTCCACGACTTCACGTTTCGTGACCAGCAATTCCCCGGCTTGAAAGTTGGCGCCAGCGCCAGAAGCATCCTCGCGGGTTTTCTCGGGCAGACCGGCGAAAGAATCGTAGATCCAAAGATGTCTAAAGTACTGCTGCAAGTTATTCACAGGATTTCCACAAGGTAATCTATTATTCTCCACAGTTTGGTTGGTTTTTTGCACAGTTTTTACTAAGTTATGCACAGTTTTTCCACAGGCGTCGAGCTGGTTTTCCACTGTTTTTCCACAGGACAATGTATAGTTTTCCACAGGTTCTACTCTAAGAGGGGCGGGGCTAGTAGTTTGGAGTGCCATCTTAGCCTGTTTTTGGAGTAGCTGACCAAGAAGAACAGAGGTATCCCCTCGATAGCAGCCCAATTCGACATAATCCCCCTCTGCGGCTAACGCTTGATTGGCAAGCCGAAGGATTTCGACAGTTTCTTCCCTAGTAACTTGATCGTTCATGGAGATATTATAACATAATTACCTAAAATACGGAACTGATCTCGTTGAATTTATTGAGATTTTGTATTATAATAAGGGCATAAGCTGCTTCTAGGTGACAGTTTCGTATCAAAAGAGGTGAAAAGATGTTTCACTGGGATTCTGGAAGTGAACTGCCTCAGCACTTCAGACTAACTTTCTCCACGAAAGCCGTAATCCTGGCAATTCAGCTTGCTGCACTTATTGAAGTACTCCAGGGATGTGCGCTAATGGCGCTAGTCCCGCTAGAGTACAAAATCTGGCGTATCTGGGGATTCATCATGTGCATAGCTGGAGGAATTACGATGAAGTTAGATCTGCCACGACTAGCCCTGAAGTATTTCATCAGAGATTGTGCTGACGACCCTGAAGAGACAACCGTAATCAAACACCATATACACATCGTGCGCCTGCGCAAGCTTCCGTTAAAGCGGGTACGCCGGAAAAAGCACAGATAAGTCAAATGCCACCTAGTAAGCAGCCGAAATTTATCAGGCGCCCTAACTGGCGCCTGTTTTCTTGACTTTAGCAATATAAAATAGTATAATTATGTAGTAAGTTGGTTCGCTAGCTCTAGTATCTTAGAAAGGAGGGATTGTATGAGCAAGCAACCGAATTGGAAAATCTGGCCGAGAGAGTTCCTCAAGACCATCACCGCTATCGGTGGATGTTCGGGCCTGTTAGGTCTGCTGGTGGCACTGCTTAGCACGGCGGTTAGCGCCGAGCAAGCCGCGTTCTTTGGCTGGGCCAGCATGGCCTTCATCGCCATCGGCGTAGTGCTGTTGGTCGCGGTGGCACTGTGCTTTGCGCTGGAACGCCGGCAGAAAAAACATTAGATTCACAGGAGGTGAACGTATGAAAGCACGGCTACGGGCATTCTGGGCGACGGTTTGGCTACTCGTGGTTTGCCTGAAAATCCGTCTCGTCAAGGAAATCGAGATTGTCGCAGATATGCTCGAGCAAGAGAGTGATAACTGTTTTCGTTTGATAGTAGCGCTCGGGTTCGTTTGGGCATTCGGCGGAGCACTCTGCGCATTAGCCAAAACACCGGCCATATACGGAGTTGGCGGCATTATTGGAGTAGTATTGATTAAACTCGCAGCGATTATATTAATCCCGGCGAGCGCCACGATCCTAATACCGGCCGGTGTGGTTTACGCGAGAAAATGGCGTGACAAAGACAACCCCTAAACTTTCATAAAAAACATAGGCGCCCCTATCGTAAGGGGCGCCATTTTTAGTTCAGATTTCCTAGCCAAGGCTGGGGATAATAGGAATTTAGCCTTAGGCTTGGGGCGGGTCGATGTGTGGCGGTAAAGCCAGTAACGTTTGCGGTTTCGGAGCCCTCGGGGCAAGGAAAGGCAACACGATATAGCTCATGCCGACAACCACCATCAGCAGCGCCCCAAAAATCGCGCCTAACATGCACCAGAGAAACTGCTCCAAAGACCAGAAACACTGTGCTAGTGTCAACCAGGTGCCAACAACGAACGCATCGATCCAGTGAGTAGACAGGAGTATCTGGATGCGATAGGGGTGTACATAGAAGCGAAGGTGGAGATAGGTCAATGCAATGACGCTCAGTATCATCAAAGCTAACGCTGATCGCCAATCGTAATAGTCTTCCCCACGGGCGGCGACAATAGTGCCGAGATACCCTGCCATGATAGCAGTGAGCAACCCCGGGATGATAAGGATAAGGGCCAACCCGAGGCGTTCCGTCCACCTAGTAGTGGATTGGCTTTTGGAAGCAGTGCGATTTTTCATAGACATTTTCCTCCCTTGTTTTTATCTCAACTGCTCAAAATTAATAGCCAAGAATTCTAAACCATTAAGTTACGAAGTTGAGCTAATAGAGCCTTACTGTTCTAGTATAGCATAGGTAGTACAAAATGTCAATATAGCGAGGTCAGTCACTAGATCTACTTCTCAAGTAATGCAAGCGCGCGGCGGATCATTTCGCCAGTCTCGTCGGTCTGAATGACATAGATTGGCTTCGAGCCGCTAGCAGCAATATTACAATGGCGATTGTCGCCAAAGCCGTCGTCGTTCTTAGTGTCATTCAGCTTAAACCCGAGGTAGCCGAGACCGGCAACGATATCGCGACGGATTTCGGAATTACGCTCGCCAATCGTAGCGGTAAAGACGAGCACATCGACACCTTGGAGTGAGGCTGCCATCTGGCCAATTGCGCGCTGGATGCGGTAAATATACATGTTGTAGGCAAGCTTCGCACGAGCGTCACCGTCGGCACGGAGACTAAGAACCTCGCGCATGTCATCAGTCTCGCCACTAACTCCCTTAAGACCGCACTGCTTATTGAGATATTCTTCGAGTTTTTCGCCTTCAAGGCCAAGTTCGCGGCCGATCGCCATCGCCGCGGTTGCGTCGATATCACCACAACGGGTCGCCATCATGACGCCTTCGAGTGGAGTGTAGCCCATAGTGGTGTCGAAAGATTTGCCGTCTTTTAGAGCAGTAACTGAGCTACCCGAACCGATATGGCAAGCGATGACTTTCTCAGCACCAAGTTTTTCGGCTTCAAGATAGCCAGAAATCGACCCCATGCTAAGGCCATGGAAACCATAACGCTTAATCTCAGCCTTATCGGCAAGCTCAGTGTCGATTGCGTAGTAAGTATGCGTATCATCGCGCGAGGTATGGAAAGCCGAATCGGAAATAATCATGACCGGAGTACCGTCAAACTCCTTGACGCACGCCTCGATTTCTGCCGCGACTACCGGGACATGGAGTGGAGCGCGTTTTTTACCAATCTCCAGATTTTTCAAACATTCAGCGTCGACAAGGTGATCGTGTGCAAAGTAATCGCCAGTCGCTACAACTCGAGCCAAAACCGCACTTAGGACATTATTCTTATCGAGATAACCCTCGTTCTCAAGGATATCTTTGACATATTTGACAGTATCAGTGAGCTTTTTAAAACCATTTGTAAGTTTTTGCTTTGAGCCATCGGCGCGCTTCAGGGTACAGACAACATCCTTCCCTTCCATTTCGAAATGCAGAGTACAAACCGCTTCGTCGCCTCGATAGAGGGCGTATTTGCGCGAGGATGAACCAGGGTTGGTTACAAGAAATAGTTTTTCCATGAATAACTCCTTTTCTTCAGTATAGCACATTTTGCAGAGAAAGCCCCCAGCATGCAGCCGGGGGCTAGACGGTTCAGAACTTGAACCACTCATGACGATCGATTCGCGAAACCAACGGGTCGCGGTCGTCGCGCACAGTGAAAGGGGGAGTAACGCCGAGATCGGTGAACAGGCCAGGAATGCCACTCTGATCGCAGCTATGAACCATGTTGCGCTCATCAACATAGTAGAACTCGGTCATAGCATCAGATCCATCCGGTCGATTCCAGTTGACATAGAAGGCGTCACCCGGCTTTGCCTGAACGACCAGGGTAAACCATTGGCCAGTGCCCGGAGGCGCGATACCTCGTGTGATGACCTTAATCTCCTCTTCCCGGCCGCGCGGAACGCGGATGTTACCAACGAAGTCACTGTCGTTCGTCAAGCGCGAAGTTATGATCATAAAAGTGCGGGTGTCCTCCTCGGCGAGGATGCGCAAAGGGCCGTGCCCTTGTTCACGCCCGATGGTCAGCTCCGGGTATAACCTTGCTTCAACGTGTCTCTTGTTGGCGAACCCGGGTGGCAGTTTTAGCAGATGACGATACTCGCGCAGATTCTTGCAGAGACCGATAGAGATGCCGCGATTTTTGCTGCGCGGATTCGGGCTGGGACGCTCAATACGGAACGGCTTGTTAAAATAAAGCACATGGTTCCCTCCTTCACGGTTTTGATGTACTTGGATAATTAATATCCAACGAAATGTCCAATAGACACTCCTAGTATAGCATACAGAACAGAGGTAGTCGAGAGATGATCTCTATAGAAGGACTCAACAGCAATAATCAGCGAACGGCAAAAGCCCCCGGTTTTACCCGGGGGCTTTTTCGACTCGCCTTAATTCTGTTTGGAGGTTTTTGCCCATCGTTAGAATCCGCCGTACTCAGACCCATAGTACAGGTCTTCGTCGTAGATTCCGAGCTGACCCTGAAAGAACTCTTTCGTTCCGACAGGATAGGTTGTGGCCATAGCCTTGACCTGGTGGACCACATACTGCAGGGGGTACTTGAAGTTAAGATCTCTGTACATGGTCGCAATAACTTCGCAGATGGTGTCATTCCCGAAGAAGGCCCAAGCTTCATCCTTAGCCCACTCACAACAGTAGGCTACCGGCGTCGCGTAGTCGTCGGCGGCGTAGACATACGTTAAGTATGACCCGTGGCTAGGAACACTGCTCATGAGAAGCTTGGAATTAGGATGTGCTTCTTGGTATGCCCGACCAACCTGGCAAAGTTTATCCCAGCTGTCGCAACGCTGTTTGCTACCAAAGCCAAACAGCCAAGGGGCACGGTCCCGGAAGACGCGGGGCGGGGTCACCTCATACAGTTGCAGAGCGGACTGGTTCCGACGCTGCAACAGATAGCAGGTGTCCGGCTTGACTCGGAAGGACGCCACATGCTCGCCATGAGGATCAAGGATCTCCACGGTGCCTTCGTCGCAGTCCCATTTCTCATACTGATAGCTGAGGCCCTTGAACTTCTTCAGTTCTACCGGCTGCTTGATGTCGTGGTCAAAATAGATGTACTCCATAGCCATGTGTAGCCTTTCCCTACTCACGCTGCGCGTGTTCGTTCCCAGAATTCTTCTCGGCTAAAGTCGAATCCTTTGCTCAGTTAGCGGGGCCTTTTTAGTATTTTTGCTGCTTGACAGCGTTTACTGTTTTTGACAGCATAGAAAGAACCCTCCTTCACTCTATGCTGCCAAAAACTGGCCTATTTCGCTTAATTGACAAAGGGTATTTAAAGTTACTTGAGCGAATGCCCATACTTCTATATTAGCACAGATTGCTTAAAAAGTCAATGATGTTTATGCTTATTCTTGTAATTACGCAAGAAACTAGCTGTGCAACAGATGTAAAGCTATATTTGAAATTTTTACATAGCGATGTTTCTATTTCGCAGAGGTAGATTTCTTGTTCGGGTTTTCGAGGTTGTATTATAGTCATCATCATGTTATTATCTGGTTGTTTTTTGGTTATTTTGTGTTTATGCTAGTATTGCAAAGCTTAGCTGATTTTGATATGATTAAGATATGCCGGAGGTCAAGAATTCACCTAGTATCTCGGATTTAGATACCTATGTTTTTGTTGATGCAAGCAACCTTCGGTCATGTTGCTTGAGAACGCTGGGTTGGAGGCCGGATTTTGTAAAAGTGAGCGGGTATTTTGCCAGAAAATACAAAGGTCTGAAAGAGTTACGTTATTATGAAGGAATTGCTAATGGTGACCTTGCTAAACGTTCCGAATTTGATGAGCTTCGTGATGCCGGATGCATTATTTGCCCACTAGAGCGAAAGGCCTACTCTGACACGGTCGAGCTGAAGGGCAAGAGAACCTGCAGGCAGTGTGGGGCTACCCGACAGGTAAAGCTAACTAAGAAGATCGCAAGGTTGAAATCCAACATAGATGTGTATCTGGCTACAGAGCTACTTAGGGTTGCCTACCTGTCGAAACGGCCAGTACATATTGTTTTAGTGTCATGCGATGGAGACTACGCCGAAATGATTAAAGCAGCTTTGGATCAAAACGAAAAGGTTTATATAACCGTGATTGCGACGCCAGCCGTACGAACGGCTAGAAATACATGCTCAACACGGTTGCAACAGTTGCGCGGTTATTCTCCCCGATTTCATTTAACGGATATACGAGATATAGAAAAATATATTAGACAACAAAAATGAGGACGGTCCCGAAGTAACGTCCTCTAAGGTGGGGCGATGCAGCCCCTGTGTCTTTATTATACCAAAAGTGGAGTTTTTTGCAACAGTTTTTAGAGATCTTACCAAAAAGCACCCCATTCCTGAGGTGCTTTTGTATAATTAGCGTTTAGGCTAGATTATTCTTTGTCGACGACTTCTCCTTCGACAGCATCACCATCGTCGGACTTAGCGTCGCCGGATTTCGCGTCGGAACCGGCGCCAGCGTCGGTCGAAGTGTTCTGGTACATCTTCGCACCGATCGGCATAAGGACGTTGTCGAGCGCCTTGACGGCGGCTTCGTAAGTTTCCTTGTCAGCGCTGGTGTCGTTCAAGGCTTTCTTGGCCTCTTCGACGGCATCTTTGATAGCCTTCACGTCGTCTTCGGAGATTTTATCTTTGAAATCGTCCGGCATTTTCTCGGCTTGGTAAATTTTATTCTCAAGCTGGTTCTTAACATCGACAGCTTCGCGCTTTTTCTTGTCTTCTTCGGCGTGAGCTTCGGCTTCTTTCTGAGCCTTTTCGATATCTTCTTTGCTCATGTTGCCAGAGTTCTGGATAGTGATAGACTGTTCCTTGCCAGTTCCCTTGTCCTTAGCGGTAACGTTCAAGATACCGTTAGCATCAATGTTGAAGGTAACTTCGATTTGTGGAACGCCACGAGGAGCTGGAGCAATACCATCAAGGACGAAACGACCGAGAGACTTGTTGTCGGCAGCCATTTCGCGCTCGCCCTGGAGGACGTGAATCTCGACCTGCGGCTGGTTGTCGGCAGCAGTGGAGAATACCTCTGATTTGCTGGTCGGGATAGTAGTATTGCGTTCAATCAGTTTCGTGCTGACACCGCCCATAGTCTCAATACCGAGCGAAAGCGGGGTAACGTCAAGCAAGAGAACATCTTTAACATCGCCTTGCAAGACGCCGCCCTGGATCGCTGCACCGACGGCAACGACTTCGTCTGGGTTCACACCTTGCATCGGGTCTTTACCGAAGATCTTTTTAACTTCTTCGACAACAGCCGGCATGCGGGTCATACCACCAACCATGACGATCTCGTCGATATCCTTAGCGCTAAGTTTAGCATCTTTCAAAGCCTTCTGAACTGGCTCAGCGAGACGATCGAGAAGTGGTTTGACTAGCTCTTCGAGCTTTGCGCGGGTAAGCGTGTATTCAAAGTGCTTCGGGCCGTCAGCATCAGCAGTCAAGAACGGCAAGTTAATCTCGACGGAAGTGGTCGAAGAAAGCTCCTTCTTGGCTTTCTCAGCTTCGTCTTTTACGCGCTGCATCGCGGCAGCATCGTCGCGAATATCAATGCCGGATTCCTTCTTAAACTCATCGAGGAGGAAGTTCACGATTACGTTATCGAAGTCTTCACCACCGAGGTGAGTATCACCGTTGGTAGATTTCACCTCAAAGACACCATCGCCAAGCTCGAGAATAGAAACATCGAAAGTACCGCCACCAAGGTCGAAGACGGCAATCTGCTCGTCTTTCTTGCTTTCGAGGCCGTAGGCTAGAGCGGCTGCGGTCGGCTCATTAATGATACGCTTGACTTCAAGACCGGCGATTTTACCAGCGTCTTTGGTTGCTTGGCGCTGAGAATCGTCAAAGTAAGCCGGCACAGTAATGATTGCTTCAGTAACTTTCTCACCAAGAAAAGCTTCAGCATCAGCCTTGATCTTCGAAAGAATCATGGCAGAGATTTCTTCTGGGGTGTATTCCTTGCCATCCATCTCGACGGCAACACCGTTGCCCTTCTTGACGATCTTATAAGGCATGATATCAAGATCGCGCTGGACTTCTTTGTCGTCAAATTTACGACCGATCAAGCGTTTGATGCCATAGATAGTATTCTTTGGGTTCGTAACACGTTGGCGCTGCGCAACTTTACCGACGAGACGGTCGCCTTTTTTCGTAACGGCGACGACCGACGGGGTCGTGCGATCACCTTCGCTGTTCGTAATGACCTCTGGTTTACCAGCTACCATATAAGCGAAGGCGCTGTTGGTAGTACCAAGGTCGATACCAATAATTTTTGACATATAGTTCCTTTCTTAATAATTCGGCTGTTGATATCTGTACTACCATTCTTTTTAGGACACGATGTCGCTTCGGCCCGTCGTTACGGGCCGAAGCGCATCTTCGTCCTCGCTCGTAAGCTCCGGAGATTCCTAAAAAGAACCATAGTACAGATATTAACAGACGTATTTTAAATCAACTCTGTTCTATAGTTTTAGTATAGCTCGTTAGCACTCATGTGTCAATAGTGCTAACATGAGTTCATTGTAACAAATTAGCAGTCTTGTGTCAAGAGTGCTAGTAAATTTTGTGTGCAACTTGACTAGTTTAGTAAGTTTATAGGAGTAATAAGCATAATCACTATTGACTTTTTTAATAACGTGTGCTACAATGGAAGTATGAGTAGAACCTGTTTCTAGGGAAAGCTCATGCATAATTAAGAAAATGTTTCGCACTCAGTTGTCAAAAATTTTAAGAAAGGGGTTCACTAATATGAGTAAGTGGATCAAGAACGGCGACAACAACTATCGGAGCAGCAACACGAATGGGCCAGAAGTCGAGCCGAAAAGCATCTGGAAGCGCGTGTTCGGAGGAGTAATCCTTTGCGCGATGCTGGTGCTGGCGGGCTGGACGATTTGGAGCGCCGCGACCGGCAGGCTGACGGACAAGACCGTCGACGACTTCCCCACCACCGGTGGACTGATAGACGAGCCCGTCGACGAACCTACCACCACGAAAGATAAGGGACCGGCTTCCGACGAGAGTCCGCGACCGGGCGAAGATTTAGTCTACAAAGGCATAGACCTGGATCCGTATTTTCTGGGCAATGCCAATGTTGGCGGAGGATCAGGTATCGGCAGTGAACCGTATGAGTATCCGTTCACGCTGGCGGAAGTTCTGGAAGCTAAGGGGAAAGTCCCCACTTTGGAGCTGCTCCAGGAAAATCACGTGCCCTACGTCTACGACGAAGATGGCAACGAAATCGCGCTTTTTGCGGTTATCGGCATCATTACCGACCAGGACGACGTGAACTTTGATGAGCTGAGGCTGACTGATCCCTGTGTTGCTAGCTGTGAACCGATTGAGGTTGAGCTGCCGGCAACAATCTACCTCGATGAGGCAGGAACGGCAAAATTCGTCATGTTCAACGATTCCCTCTACCTAGTCTCCGGCGATGAGGCTGAAAACGCCAGTGCCAACAGGTATGATTGGCAGATTTTCGGCGCATACGCCACGTTCGTAACCCTGAGCGATGATACCATCGAGAGGGTGAGCGGCCAGACCTTTGGCCCTAATGAGGGGATCGCCTACAAGCCCGGCGAGAAGCCGACTGTTTTAAACTAAGCGAAGCATGATCTTACGCACATGAATGGCAGGAGTTGAGGAGAGTCTCTCCGAAGATTAACCTGCCGAAGAGGCCTTTGAGCCTCGGACACGGCCCCCTGAATGGGGGCCGTTTTTCTATGGCTGATTGCGAGACTCGCGTGGTAGGTCAAAGCCCTCCTAGAGTCATAATGCACAAGAATATGCTATAATTATAGGAATTATGACAGAGAAGCTGGATTCGGAAACGGAAAAGGTTTTGATTTTAACGAAAAAGGCGCGGTGGCGACTAATTTTTAACCAAGTAGTGCTGATATTTGCGATTGGGTGCATTTTTGGAACATATTATGAGGAGATTATCACCCTCTGGAAGAATTTTTGGGCATCGGGCGGCGAGTTGATTTGGCAATCGCGGCGCGGGTTGGTCTATGGACCATTTAGCCCAGTATATGGTATAGGGGCGGTGGGGATATATCTGTTGTTTTATCGCAAGAGAATGAACTGGCAAGCATGCTTCTTTGGCGGCGCGTTACTAGGCGGGGTGTTTGAGTATATCCTGAGCGTGTTGCAAGAATGGCTGTTTGGGACAAGATCATGGAATTATAGCGACCGTTTTATGGATATCGGCGGACGAACAACAGTGCCATACATGCTGTTTTGGGGTCTACTGGTGCTTTTTGCGGCGAAATGGTTATTTCCCATTTTAGAGAAGGGTTATCGAAAATTGGAAGGTCAAGGACTGAACATCTTTTGCGCAATTTTGGCAACTTTTCTAGCGTTTGATATTGCGATGTCGCTTGGGGCAACCCTGCGGCAGGCACAGAGGCGAGCAGGGGACCCAGCAGATAATGCGATTGAGATATTTTTCGACGAACATTTCTCGGACGAAAGGCTGAAAAAGACCTATGATAATGCGGTTTATGTAAAGGAATAAAGAAGAATCTCTCATAATCATATACACAATCCGTGTTAGCGCTATCTCTCAATCGAAGGTGGAACTTTTCTCATCTAAAGAATCGAAAAGATTCCAGCCTCAGAAGTCAAGCTTCACGATTTCGATCTGGCCCTAACACGGATTGTTTTATACACGGTTAGTTGAGAGATTCTTCTTTCATCCCCCTTGATTACTCTATGGCTAGACAACGGAGGGAGAAGCCATAGAATTCCTGGGCAGATTCGCGTGAAGTATCCACGAGGCTGTTACTATAGACTCCAAGGAATTTAGCGACTCTTTCTCGCACGTTTTTGGATGACCACGCGTAGCTATTTGATCCTGCATTTGTCAGACTTTGACCAGACCAACCCGTCCAAGTGCTATGACCTCCGCTGCGGACGAAGAAAAGCATCTTAGTAGTTGAACTTGTACAGGCTGTACAAGTTCAACTTGATTTTACCTCTGTTATCTCTACCAACTTTTAGCTTAGTTAACCTAAACTTTTCGTCCGCAGCGGGTACACTAGCAATTTAGAGAAAGCAGATTGGGCAACAGAGCTTGATTATGGCGGAATGTCATATATCGGAATGTGGGGTTTTAACTGGGCATCAACCGCACAAACGGAAATTAGGAGTACTTACCGTATTGCTATTAAGCCAGATATAGTTGAGCCCAACGACCCGACTGGCAGAGATCGCCTTTGGGGCTTTCCCCTCCGTTGTCTAGCCATATAGAGTAATCAAGGGGGATGAAGAAGGTTAGAGAATGGGGTTGACAGAGGGAAAGGCTTGAGATACAATGAAGATATACAGATATTGACCGACCTGAAGAAGGCCGGGCTTTTTATTGAAAGGAGTAAAATGGAAGGTTTGGATCTGAAACAATTGGCCGAGATGGTGCACATGATTGCTGAAGAAAAAGGTTTGCCAGAAGACGTCGTGCTAGATGTAGTACAGATGGCAATCGCAGCAGCCTGGCGCAAAGATAACGGCGACAAAGAGATGAACGTACGCGCAATCCTCGACACAAAAACCGGCAAAGCGACAGTTTATGTAAGTCGCGAGGTGATTGATGATGATTTAGCTTACAATCCAGCAACCGAAATTCCACTTGCAGAAGCTAAGAAAATCAAGGAAGACGCGAAGGTGGGCGACGTGGTTGAAGAATCGACTGAGGTGACGCATTTTGGTCGCGTGGCGGCGATGTCAGCAAAACAGGTCGTAATCCAGCGTTTGCGTGAAGCTGAGCGCGATGCAGTCTTGTCGGAGTTTGAAGACAAGATCGGAACCGTAGTGGCCGGTATAATCTCCAGAGTAGAGCCACGCGTAGTAAGAATCGACCTGGGGCGTGCGAGCGGTATCATGCCACGTAGCGAACAGATTGATGGTGAATATTATACGGTCGGTGAGCGAATTAAGGTTTATATTAAGGGCGTCGAACACGACGATGCGCGAGCACAACTAATTCTCTCGCGCGGGAATGCGGAGTTTATTGAATATCTCTTCCGCCAGGAAGTGCCAGAACTTGATAATGGTTCGGTCGAAATTAAGGGCATCGCCCGCGAGGCTGGACGTCGGACAAAAATTGCCGTAATGTCAACTGTGCCAGGAGTGGATCCAGTCGGTACTTTTGTCGGTGGACGTGGGGTGCGCGTACAGGCAATCATGAACGAGATTGGTGACCGCGAAAAAATTGATATTATTAACTGGAGCGATAATCCATCAGAATATATCCGAGAAGCTTTGAGCCCAGCAGAAGTCGTCAAGGTGGAAATCGATGGCAAAAAGGCAAAAGTCTATGTCACTGAAGATCAGCAATCGATTGCAATTGGTCGTCAAGGGCAGAACGTGCGCCTAGCTTCGAAATTGACTGGCTTCGAAATTGATATCGAGCTAGCTAAAGCGCCAGAGAAAAAGAAACGCAAGAACGCGGAAGATTCCCTGCTCAACGCATTGAGCGAGGCTGACGAAGAGCCCTCAAGCGAGCTCGATAAAACCGTCGAGGTGAATGATGATGAAGAAACTTCGAGCGAAGTAGAGTAAAAGTTTCAATACTTACAATATCGCATACGAAATTGACCCCTCACAAGGAGGGGCCTTTTTCCGCTAGGGTAAAGAGCTCAGGTAAGATAAAATGGTTAAGAATTTGGTACAGCATTGACGGGAGCTTCAATTTCGTCCTGGTGGTCGTCAATATTATTGTCTCCGACCTTACTCATAGTCCCGTCGTCGTAAGCATCATGAAAAGGATTGCTTCCGGCCCCATTCGTAGGTCTATCGTCGTAATCGTTCTGGAAAGGATAATCATACTGTTTTGGCTCAACCGGCTGATATTCGTCGTACTCCTTATCATACTTAGGTATGTCTTCAAGATTCATGCCGCCACCTATTGTCGCGTTGCCAGTGTAGGCGGGGTCGGACAGAACGGAAGTGGTTCTGTAATACATCACCGTCTCCGTGTAATCCGAACCGGGCATACAACCAGCAATCATGAGCTTACTCGGCGAATATCCCTCAAGTACAGGAGAAGAGACACTAAAGTCAGAGCCTTCAGTGCAACGCACCGTATAACTGGGAAAAGCATAAGACCCGCCCTCGACGACGTAGTTAATACGCAGGATATATTCCTGGGCTTCGTCGACGGGTGTCTCTTCAATGAAGGTCTCTTCAATGGAGGTCTCTTCCACGACTGTTTCGGTCGGGAATAGATAATCCCTCAGGATGTTTTCGAGCGACCATGGTGAGCGCATAGATATCACACAGAGCACAGCCGCAACAGCCAAAACAACAGGCTTGTACCATACGGACTGCTGAAAACGCTCCCGCAAGGTCGGCTGTTCGTCGTAAATTCCCTCGTAGAAAACCACAAGACTGAGGTCATTGCCATCATTCGGCATAGTGCCCTCAACGACAGTATCGTTAGTGTAGAAATCTTGGAATCGCGGGGAGGTGACGCTAAAGTACTGGCCCGGCTTCAGGTCGACAGTGTAATCGTCGGTCAGCCGGCTCCCGTCGATAGACGAGCGATAGCTAATGCTGAGTTGAGCGAGCTTTCCTTCGCGTTCGGGAGTCGGTGGGTGCATAATCTCCTGCTGAAAAACGGTCTGAGAGCTTAAGTTTGCCATATTCTCCTCCTTGTTTTACCGGTTAAACCGTATGTCTTGTCGATGAACGGACGATGCGGGGATAAAGAGAGATTCACAAACAGGGTCACTTAACCATTTCTGATCTTTTAAACCTGCTGAGGATAGCCGATATTTGTATTACCGCCATTCTCTGTTGTCATTGTAGCACAGATAGTGCTTTTTGTCAATAGTTTTTATGCTTGAAAGCTAGGTTTCGCAAAGTAATTTTAGAAAGAATCGATTATATCTGTCAAGCATTTTATCTAAATTATTTCATAACCTTATCATCGTTCGTCAACTTGATTTTACTGTATTCCATTGTGCGGGATTTTCACAGGTGTGGAAAAGTTCCGAAGGAGTGTTCGGTTTTTGTTATTTCAAGAGATTTTGTCGGATGAACACCAAAATAGCGCCAGATCGGGGGGGCGATACTGACGCTATTTTGGTTGCGGGAGTTGGATTTGAACCAACGACCTTTTGGTTATGAGCCAAA